>NZ_JBEXYP010000024.1:0-98492 GCF_040630995.1 Micromonospora sp. NPDC005710
CACGCTGAGGGCGTTGCGGGTGGCGGCGGGGCCGCAGTAGTAGAAGTTGGGTTGGGCTTCGTAGCGCACGCCGAGTTCCCGCTCGCCGTGACCGCTCTTGCGGTCGGTCTGGGTCTGGGTGGTGGGCTTGCTGGTGGTGGGTGCGGCGAACGCGGTGGTGACGGGGCCGGCGATGGCTGCGCCGGTGAACGCGAGACCAGCGGCGGTGAGGGTGGTCTTACGGATCAGATCGGTACGCATGATGGCGTGCTCCTCTGCATTCGGGGGACACCCGCGCGACCTCGGGGGTGGTCGTGTGGGGGAAAGTTCTTGGGGGTGCCCGGCGACCCGCGGAAGGGGGGGTCGGCGTCGGGACAGGGTGTAACGGGTGCTCGCGGCGGATCATTCCGCCTGCCGGCCGGGGGTCGGCCGGTGGTCGGCCGGTGGTGTTCGGCCGTGCGGGGGTGTAACGGTACCGGCCTGCGGGGGGTTCCCGCGATGCCGGGCGGTGGTGGTGCTCGGCCGTGCGAGGGTGTAACGGTCCCGGCCTGCGGGGTGTTCCCGCGTTGCCAGGGTGGTGGTGCTCGGTGGTGCGGGGGGTGTAACCGGGGCGGCTCGGCGGATGTTCCCGGCGGCTGCCCGGCGCCCTGCGACTCGACGGTCGCGGTGGTCTGCCAGGTATAACGACCTAGGCCGGCCGCCGATTCCACCGCCGGAGTGGCCCGGACCACCCGGCAGGCAACACTAAACCCGACAAACCGCCCAGTCCGACACCTTGCCGAACCTGACACGGCGGCCACACCGTCATGATCCACTCGGGTTCCGGAAAAGTGTGGTGTCCCGGCGCCAGGGACACCCCGACTTCCTGAAACCCGAGTCGATCATGCCGATCTGCGCCCGCTCCGGCCGGCTCGGCCTAAACGCCCCGGACCTCGCTGCGGATGCGGCACCACGCGGAAGGTGGTCAGGTTGCGGCGAGCAGTTCCAGGACGGCGTCGCGGGCGGCCAGTACGGCTGCCTCGGCCTGTGGGCCGGGGTTGAGGATGTCGAAGGAGTGTTGCCCGTCCGGCACGTCGATCACCTGCATCGGCCAACCCTGAGCGGTTGCCGCCGGGAGGAACGCGTCGATGCCGGCCAGTACCGGTGGGATGTCCTGGCCGGCCCGGGTCAGCACCAGTGGTACGCCGGTGCCGGCGCTGAGGGCTTCGACGGGGAGGAACCGCGCGTCGACCTCCCAACCGGGGAACGGGATGAGCAGCGGGTACGTCAGTGCGATCCCGCGTAGCCAGGGTGGCGGGACGCGGAGCCAGTCGGCGGCGAAGAGCCCTCCACCGGAGAAGAACCACAGCACCACCCGCTCGGGGTCGACCCGTGGGTCGGCGCGGACCTGATCGACCATCGCGGCGATGTCGTCGGCGGCTGCGGGTAGTGCCGACAGCTCGGACACCTGGTAGCTGACCAGCGCGGTTACCGCCCCGCTCGCGGCGAGCAGGGCACCGTAGCCGCGGTAGAGCAGCCAGTCGCGAGGGT
Source organism: Micromonospora sp. NPDC005710 (assembly GCF_040630995.1). Classification (NCBI taxonomy): domain Bacteria; kingdom Bacillati; phylum Actinomycetota; class Actinomycetes; order Micromonosporales; family Micromonosporaceae; genus Micromonospora; species Micromonospora sp. NPDC005710. Next base: position 1,510 of record NZ_JBEXYP010000024.1, read on the forward strand.
CGGGCGCGTCGGGTGGTAGGGGAGCGCCGTGCACCACCACGACGGCCGGCCGGGGACCGGTGTCAGTGGGCAGGTGCAGGTCGACGTTGCCGTGTCGTTCGACGGGCGCGGCCGGGGTGGACAGGACGAAGGGCCGTTGTGCGACGGGCGTCGTCATTGCCACATCGTATCGATCATCAACCCTTCCCGGTTGTCCCGCCGACGGTCCACAGGGGACCGTTGGTCAGACCGTGTCACCGGGCTGCGCGTCGTCGCCCGCCTGGGCGTGCCGCTCCAGGAGACGCTGTCGGATCTCCTCCGGGGTGTACGCGCGTCGCCGCCGTTCGGCCCGCGCGATGACCACACCGGAGGCCGCGACGCCGGCGAGCCCGGCCAGCCCGAGAACCTTCCACCACCGCATTCGTTGCCGCATCGGCCTAGGCTAGACCCTCATGAGCATCAGCCTGGATGAGGCCGTCGAGTTGACCCGCACTGGCGACGTGTGGGTGTTCCGTGGTCGCAGCGTCCCGGATCGGGCTATCCAGTTCACCACCAACAGCCCGGTGAACCACGTGGGGATGGCGGTGGTGCTTGACGACATGCCGCCGCTGATGTGGCACGCGGAGTTGGGCAGGTCGTTGCCGGATCTGTGGTCGGGCCGTCACCAGCGTGGCGTCCAGCTGCACGACCTGCGGGACGCGGTCGGCGTGTGGGCCAACCGGTACGGCCAACGGGCCTGGCTGCGGCAGCTCGACCCGCCTGCCGACGGGGAGATGGAGCGGGCGGTGCTGCGGACGATCGCGCGGCTGGACGGTACGCCGTTCCCGTCGACGGCGCAGCTGGCGTGGCGCTGGGTGCGTGGTCGGGTGCCGGCGCTACCGCGCCCCGGCGGGCTGCCCGCACTGTCGCACCTCGGCCGGCTGTCGGCGCTGTCGCGCCTCGGCCAACAACCACCTCGACCGACCCCGACCGACCGCACCACCCCGACCGACCGCACCACCGGCAGGACGAACCCGTCCGGCAGCGGCAACCAGACGGGCCCCACCAACCCGGCCGACCGCGCCAATCCCGCCAATCCGCCCCGATCGGCGGGGGAGCGGGACCGGGCTCTGGAGACGGCGTACTGCGCCGAGGTGGTGGCGGTGACCTACGAGGCGATGGGGTTGCTGCCGGCGGGTCGGCGTCCGAACTGGTACGACCCGGGACGGTTCTGGAGTGGGGACGACCTTGGCCTGGCCGCCGATGCCCGCTTGGGTGCGGAGATCGAGGTGCGGGTGCCGGCGCGCTGAGGTTTGACCTGTGCGGTGACAGGCAATTGCTGTGACCGTGAACGCCTCCACGGATCTTGACACGTTGGCCGACTTCTTCGACCGGTACGGCGTGGCATTGACGTCCGGCGACCTGCCAGCCATCGCCGGCTGTTACGCCCTGCCAGGGCTGGTGGTGGCGGACACGTACAGCTTCTCGTTCACGTCCGCGGCGGCGGTGGCGCTCTCCTTCGTGGGCGCCGCGCCTGACTACCAGGACCGGGAGTTGGTAGCGGCCCACGCCCGGATCGAGGACGTGCAGCCGCTCTCCGCGCTGTTGACGATGGTGGCGGTGGAGTGGGAGTTCCTGGACAGTCGGGGGCAGGCGGTGCCGGGGGAGCGGTACCGGTACCTGCTGCGTATCTCGGATGAGGGCCCACTGATCTGCACTGTCGTCCGGACGGGCTGATCGACGGGGGCCGGTCGGCCCGATCCGTACCCGCCCGGTTTCTGGTCCGTGCGGCGCTGGCTACGCTGTCGCGTCGGTGGGGGACGAGGGGAGACCTGATGGCGGTGCGGCCGGAGGGTGTGGCTGCTTCGCGGGCGGCGCGCGTGCTGGCGTCGGTGCCGTGGATCGTGGTGCTGCTCGGTGTGTGCGCGCTCGTGGTGCTCCTGGTGATCGCCCTGTTGTCGTTTCGGACCAGGGAGCGGGACGTCCGGCCGCAGGTCGCGCCTCCGGCGTTCCTGCCGACGGTGCCGGCCGCCGCCTCGGCCACCGGAGGGCCGACTCCGGCGGGTGTGGAGCGACGTTCGGTGTCGCCGCGACCGTCGCGTAGTAGTCGGACGCCGTCGCCGCGGGCCACAGCGAGCGGCTCGCCGACTCCGGGGCGGACGAGCGTTCTGGTCGCGCCGACGGAACGGGCGGACGACACTGTCAACGCCCGGTACCAGGTCGGCACGAATGGCAGGGACGGAGACTCGGCCGTGCTGTCGATCGCCAACAATTCGGGTCAGTCGGTGGACTGGCAGGTGGAGTTGGCGTTCGACGACGACACGTGGATGCTGCGGGTGGCTGACGACTCGGGCGTCTCGGTGTGGGGGCGCGGCCACGGGGAGTTCGTGTTGCGCGGCACCCGTTCGATGAAACCTGGTGACTCTCGCACGTTGCGACTTCGCGTCGGCTGGGGTGAGTCGGCGGAACGGCCGGCCAGGTGCACGATCAACGGGGTCGACTGCCGGATCGGCTGAGTTGGCGTCGGCCCGGTGCCACGGCCGCGCCGGGCCGTCGAGGCTTTTCGGCCCGGGCCGTCGATCGTTACGCTGCCCGGACGGTCCGCTGAGGGAGGTACATGTCCGGCATGCGCCGTGCTTCGCGCTCGCCGCACGGTCCGGTCGCGATCGTGACGTCGCCCTGGATCGTGGTGGGTGCCGGTGTCGTCGTGATGGTGGTCCTGCTGTTCGTGGCTCTGGGCGCGTACCGGGGACGCAGCCCCGCGCCTGATGGCGCGCGGCCGCCGGCGCTGCCGGTGCCGTCGGCGGTGGTGGCGGCACCGACCGGGCCCACGTCGGTGCCCTCCCCGTTGCCGGCGCTGCCGGGGATATCCGGCCGGGCGAGTGGGCTGCCGCCGAGCGGCGCGGTCGGGTCCGGTGTGCCGTCGGCCGCCCCGACGGTCGGCGGGAGCGGAAGGCCGACGGCGACAGTGTCACCGAGTCGGGCGTCGTCGGGCCAGCCGGCGATGACCGGGCGGTACCGGGTGGTGCAGAGCTTCGACGGCGGTTTCATCGGCGAGGTGGCGATGGTCAACGCGTCGGCGCGGAGCCGTGGTTGGACGGTGCTGGTGGAGTTCTCCGGTGGCCGACTGGTGACGGCCTGGGTGGAGGGTGTCCCCCAGGGGACGATCCGGGAGAGCGGCGACGGTTTCACGTACGTCAGCGGGGTCGACGTGCCGCCCGGCGGGTCGGTGTCGTTGCGGTTCCACTGGGAGCGGGCGTCCAGCAACCCACGGCGGTGCACTGTGGACGGGGAGCGCTGCGGCGGGCTCTGAGCGGCGCTTCCGCAAGGAGCTGCTTTGTTGCGACCATGTTTGCAAGGTATTGCAGAATGTTTCGGCAAAGGTTAGCGTGCGGCCAATCAGCGACCAGAGGAAGGCGTCGATGAAACCCCCGCCGATACCGCGCACCGCCCTGCTGGCCCTTGCCTCCCTGCTCACCGTCACGCTCGTCGGCGCTCCGGTCGCCGTTCACCCCGCCGCCGCAGCCGTCCAACCGTCTGACCGCGCCGTACCCGCGATCGGCGGCGCTGCCCAGTGGCGCGACGAACCCACCGCCGAGGCGCTGCTGAAGGCCGGCGGCGACTCCGCCCGGGCCGAGCAGTTCTACTTCGTCCTGCCGGACCGGTTCGCCAACGGAGACAGCCGCAACGACCGGGGCGGTCTCACCGGTGACCGGCTGAAGACCGGTCTCGACCCCACTGACAAGGGCTTCTACCACGGCGGCGACCTCAAGGGTGTCATCGACAAGTTGGATTACATCCAGGGGATGGGCACCACCGCCATCTGGCTCGCCCCGATCTTCAAGAACCGGCCGGTGCAGGGCACCGGCAACGACGTCTCCGCCGGCTACCACGGCTACTGGATCACCGACTTCACCCAGGTGGACCCGCACTTCGGCACGATGGCGGAGATGAAGCGGCTGGTCAGGCTCGCCCACCAGCGCGGCATCAGGATCTACCTCGATGTGATCGTCAACCACACCGCCGACGTCATCAAGTACGCCGAGGACAAGTACGCGTACGTCGACAAGGCGACCTCGCCGTACACCGACGCGCAGGACCGCGCGTTCGAGGACCGCAACTACGCCGACGGCAGCCGCGCGTTCCCGTCTGTCGACAAGGAGTCCTTCCCGTACACGCCGACGTTCGCCGAGCCGAAGGACGCGAGCGTCAAGGTTCCCGCCTGGCTGAACGACGTCACCATGTACCACAACCGGGGAGACTCCACGTTCGCCGGTGAGAACAGCGAGTACGGCGACTTCTTCGGCCTCGACGACCTGTGGACCGAGCGTCCCGAGGTGGTCCGGGGCCTGACCAAGGCGTACGGGGACTGGATCGGCGCGACGGGTGTCGACGGGTTCCGGCTGGACACCGTGAAGCACGTCAACATGGACTTCTGGCCGCAGTTCAGTCAGGGCATCGAACGGGCCGCCGAAAAGGCCGGCAAGAAGGACTTCTTCATGTTCGGTGAGGTGTACAGCGCCGACCCGGAGATCAGCTCCAGCTACGTCCGGCAGGGTGGTCTGCCGGCCACCCTCGACTTCGCCTTCCAGGAGGCCGCGCGGGGCTTCACCGCCGGCGCCGGCTCCGCGAAGGCACTCGCCGACGTGTACGCCCGCGACGACCTCTACGCCGCCCGGAACACCGACGCGGGCCGGTCGCCCACCTTCCTCGGCAACCACGACATGGGCCGGATCGGCTCGTTCATCGCCGGTGGTGGCAGCGACCCGGCCACCCACCTGCGCCGCGACCAGCTCGCACACCAGTTGATGTTCCTGACCCGTGGCCAGCCGGTGGTCTACTCCGGCGACGAACAGGGCTTCACCGGCCCGGGTGGGGACAAGGATGCCCGCCAGGACATGTTCGCCTCGTCTGTCCCCGACTATCTCGACGACGACCTGCTCGGCACCGACCGCACCCACGCCAGTGACCAGTTCGACACGGCCCACCCGCTGTACCGGACCATCGCCGACCTGGGCCGGCTGCGTCAGGCCCACCCGGCGCTGCGCGACGGTGTGCAGGTCACCCGGTACGCGGCCGACGGGCCGGGTGTCTTCGCCGTCTCCCGGGTCGCCCCGGCCGACCGCACCGAGTACGTGGTGGCGGTGAACAACGCCGACACCGCGCAGACTGTCCCGGTGGACACCTGGTCGGCCGGCGCCACCTTCACCGGCATCTACGGCGGCTCGGGCAGTGCACAGGCCGGCGGTGACGGCGAACTGACACTGACAGTGCCGCCGCTGTCGGCGGTGGTGTACCGGGCCGGCAGCCCCATCGCGGCGGCAGCCGGCCAGCCGACGATCACCATCACCAGCCCGGCCCCGGACGCGCCGGTCGCCACCCGGGCTGCGGTGAGCGCCCAGGTGACCGGCGACCCACTCGCCACAGTCGCCGTCGCGGCCCGGGTGGCTGGCGGCCGGTGGACGCTGCTGGGCAGCGCCGACCACGCCCCCTACACGGTGCAGCACGATCTGACCGGTCTGGCCGGCGGTACCCCTGTCGAGTACAAGGCGGTGGTCCGCGACGGCCGGGGCCGTACCGCCACCGCCCGGTCCACCGCTGTGGTGGGCACACCGGCGCAGGGCAGCTCCCGGGAGTGGGCGGTGGTGCACTACCAGCGCCCCGCCGGCGGGTACGACGACTGGGGTCTGTACGCCTGGGGGGACATCGACCCGGCGTACGTCACCGAGTGGCCGAAGGGTCAGCCGTTCGCCGGGGAGGACTCCTACGGCCGGTTCGCCTGGGTGAAACTCAAGCCGGGCGCGACGTCGGTGAACTTCCTCGTTGTCGACAAGGCTGGGACGAAGGACGTCGCCCAGGACCGCAGCATCGACGTCACACGGACCGGGGAGGTCTGGCTCAAGCAGGGCGACCCGGCGATCTACCCGAACCGGCAGGCGGCGACCGGTGAGCCGGACCCGCCGGTCGAGGAGGGCACCGCGGTGCTGCACTACCGGCGGGTCGACGGCAACTACGACGGCTGGGGCCTGCACCTGTGGGACGGCGCGGCCAACCCGACCGAGTGGTCCGCCCCGCTCAAGCCCACCAGGACAGACGCGTTCGGGGCGGTGTTCCGGGTGCCGCTGGCGGCCGGTGCCACCGGCCTGAACTACATCATCCACAACGGTGACACCAAGGACCTGCCCGACGACCAGCGGCTCGACTTCGCCACCGCCGGCCGGGAGGTGTGGCTGCTCGCCGCCACCCCGGGCCGCCTGCTGCCGTCGACCGCCACCACCGCGAGCGGGGACACCGACATCAGCCGGCAGAAGGCGCACTGGATCGACAGGTCCACAGTGGCGTGGCAGACCCCACCGACCGACGGCAAAAAGTACGCGCTCGTCGCCGCGCCCACCGGCGGGGTCAGCGTGGTCGACGGCGAGCTGACCGGCACGTACACCACGCTGCCGTTGCGGGCGCAGCGCAACGGGCTGACCGAGGCCCAACGCGACAGGTTCCCGCACCTGTGGTCGTACCGAAGCTTCACCCTGGACCGGGCGGACCTGGCCAAGGTCCCGGCGGCGCTGCGGGGGCAGTTGCTCGTCACCGAACGCGACGCCGAGGGTGCGCTGCTCGCCGCGACCGGCGTGCAGATTCCCGGCGTGCTCGACGACGTGTACTCCCGGGCGACCGACGCCACCCTCGGCCCGACCTTCGCCGGTCGGACGCCGAGCCTCGCGCTGTGGGCGCCGACCGCCCAGAGCGTGCGCCTGCAGCTGTTCGAGTCGCCAAGCGCGGCACCGAAGACGGTGCCGATGCGCCGCGACGACCGCACCGGCGTCTGGTCGCTACGCGGTGAGCGCACCTGGACCGGCAGTTTCTACCGGTACGAGGTGCGGGCGTGGCAGCCGGCGGCACAGCGGGTGGTCACCGCGTCGGTCACCGACCCCTATTCGGTGGCCCTCGCCGCGGACTCCACGCACAGCCAGCTCATCGACCTGAACGACCCGGCGCTGGCCCCGACCGGCTGGCGCACCCTGCGCAAACCGGCGCCGGTTTCCCCGGCGAAGGCGCAGATCACCGAGCTGTCCGTGCGGGACTTCTCCATCGCCGACGACACGGTGCCGACCGAGCGGCGGGGGACGTTCCTCGCGTTCACCGACCCGACGACCGCCGGCATGACCCACCTGCGGGCGCTCGGCGACGCCGGGGTCACCCACCTGCACCTGTTGCCGGCGTTCGACTTCGCGACGATCCCCGAGAAGCGGGCCGACCAGCGGCAGCCGGCCTGCGACCTGGCGGCACTGCCGCCGGACTCGACCGAGCAGCAGAAGTGCGTGGCGGCGATCGCCGAGACCGACGGCTACAACTGGGGGTACGACCCGCTGCACTACACGGTGCCGGAGGGCGGCTACGCCGTCGACCCGGCCGGGTCGGCGCGGACCACCGAGTTCCGGCGGATGGTCGCCGGGGCGAACGACGCCGGGCTGCGGGTGGTGATGGACGTGGTCTACAACCACACGTCGGCGGCCGGCACCGACGCGAAGTCGGTGCTCGACCAGATCGTGCCCGGCTACTACCACCGGCTGCTGGAGGACGGCACAATCGCCAACTCCACCTGCTGCGCCAACACCGCCCCCGAGCACGCCATGATGGGCAAGCTGGTCGTCGACTCGCTCGTCACCTGGGCCCGGCAGTACAAGGTGGACGGTTTCCGGTTCGACCTGATGGGCCACCACCCGAAGGCGAACATCCTGGCCGTCCGTGCCGCCCTGGACCGGTTGACAGTCGCCCGTGACGGCGTGGACGGCAAGGCGATCATGCTCTACGGCGAGGGCTGGAACTTCGGCGAGGTCGCCAACGACGCCCGATTCGTGCAGGCCACCCAGGCCAACATGGCCGGCACGGGCATCGGCACCTTCAACGACCGGCTGCGCGACGCGGTGCGCGGCGGCGGCCCGTTCGACGCCAACCCGCGGGTGCAGGGCTTCGCCTCCGGGCTCTACACCGACCCGAACGGCGACCCGGTCAACGGGTCCCCGGCCGAGCAGAAGGCCCGGCTGCTGCACGCCCACGACCTGATCAAGGTGGGGCTAACCGGCAACCTGCGCGGCTACCGGTTCACCGACACCGGCGGGCGGCAGGTCACCGGGGCTCAGGTGGACTACAGCGGCTCCCCGGCCGGCTACACCGCAGCGCCCGGGGAGGCCGTCACCTACGCCGACGCCCACGACAACGAGATCCTGTACGACGCGTTGGCGTACAAACTGCCGCAGGCCACCACGGCGGCGGACCGCTCACGGATGCAGGTGCTGGCGTTGGGCACCGTGGTCCTGGGACAGGGCACCGGCTTCGTCACCGCCGGCACCGAACGGCTGCGGTCGAAGTCGCTGGATCGCAACTCGTTCAACTCCGGTGACTGGTTCAACCAGATCCGCTGGGGCTGTGAACGGGGCAACGGGTTCGGCGCCGGACTGCCGCCCGCCCCCGACAACGAGGACAAGTGGTCGTACGCGAAGCCACTGCTGGCCGACCCGGCGCTGGTTCCCGACTGCGCGGCGATCACCACCACCGACGCCCGGTACGCCGAGCTGCTGCGCGTCCGGGCGTCGTCGCCGGTGTTCGGGCTCGCCACCGCCGAGCAGGTGCAGCGGCGGGTGGCGTTCCCGCTGTCCGGCGCGCAGGAGACACCGGGGGTGCTGACCATGACCCTCGACGCCCGTGGGCTGGGCGGGCCGTGGACGTCGCTCACCGTCGTCTTCAACAGCACCCCGTCGGCGGCCACCCAGACGGTGACCGGGCTGCGCGGAGCGGACGTGGCACTGCACCCGGTGCTTGTCGACTCGGCCGACCCGGTGCTGCGTACCGCCTCGTTCGACAGGGCGGCCGGCACGTTCACCGTACCGGCGCGCAGCGTGGCGGTGTTCGTCCAGAACTGACGTGAACCGGCCCCCTTCCGCGTCTCGCGGAAGGGGGCCGGCTCGTTGGTGCTCTGCTATCTCGTCACCCGAAGGGTGATCAGGCGAAGCAGTTCTCGATGGTGCCGCCCGGGATGGCCAGGCAGTTCGTCGGACGGTTCGCGGTGATGGCGGACTTGTCGTCCACGTTCACCTCTCCGAAGAAGCTGAAGACACCGCCCGGCTCGAAGGTGGAGAAGTTGTGGGCGACCTTCGTCTTCGACAGGTTGACCTCGCCGAAGATGTTGAAGATGCCGCCGCCGACTCCGATCGGGCCGATGGCACGGTTGCCGGCGACCTCGCTGTCACGCAGCGTGGTGACGCTGCCGGCGTTGAAGAGCCCGCCGCCGAAGAAGCCGGCGGTGTTGTCCTTGATGCTGCTCTTCTCGAATGTGGCCACGCTGTCGAAGGCGAGGGCCACACCGCCACCGACACCGGCGGTGCTGTTCTTCTCGACAGTGACCCCGTGCAGGTTGAGCTGGCTGTCGGCTGCGGCCAGACCGCCGCCGGCCAGGACCGCGGTGTTCGAGACGAACTTGCTCTCGTACGCCGTGGTGTTGCCTTCGATGTCGAGGTAGCCACCGCCGAAGCCGAGGGTCTCGTTGTCGGTGATCTCGGCCTTCTTCAACTCGACCGTTCCACCGTCGACGTCGTCGGTGAAGATCGGCGCGGCACCGTTGGAGATACCGCCACCACCGATGATGGCGGTGTTGTCAGTGATCTTCGACTCTTCGACCTTGAGCAGCCCGGCGTTGAAGACACCACCGCCGAAGAAGAAGGCGGTGTTACGGGTGACGGTGCTGTGCCAGATCTTCGTGGTACCGAAGTTGGCCACACCGCCACCGTTGCCGCCCGACTGGTTCAGGACGACCTCGGACTCCAGGATGTCGGCGGTGCCGCCCGGCTGCACCAGGATGCCGGCACCGTCGGTGGCCTCCGGGTATTCGACGAGCGGCGTGACGACACCGGCCTTCGCGGCCGGCGCGGCCTTGGCCGCCACCTTCGGGGTCGCCTTGAGGCCCGCCTTCGGGTTGGCCTGCCGGGCGGCGAGCGCCTGGTTCAGCGGGACGCCCGCCTTGACCTGCGCCGCGATCGCCTCGGAGTCGGAGTACGACGCCCAGACGGCCGCCGGCTCGACGCTGTTGAACAGTTCGAGAGTCTGGCCACCCTTGATGGTCAGGCCCTTGATGGTGAGGTGACCGCCGCTGCCGACGTTGAGGATGCGGAAGTAGTCGGCAGTGGCCTCCCGGGCGATGGTCGTGTGCTCGCCCTTGAGCGTGATCCGCTCGGTGATGACCGGCAGGCCGTTGCCCTGGTAGTCGTTGCGGCTCAGGTTGTAGGTGCAGCCCTTGGCCAGCTCCAGCACACCGCCGTGCTTGTTGTTGGCGAACACGATCGCCTGGATCAGCTTGTCGGTGTCGCAGGGCACCTCCTTCCCGCGCTCGCGGTCCTTGTCCCGGTCCTTGTCCTTGTCCCGGTCCTTGCTCTGGTCTTCGTCCTTGTCCCAGTCGCGCGCCTCGTCAGCCCGCTGGTCGCCGTCCTTGCTGACCTGCGCGGTGTTCCAGTTGAGGCCGACCGCACCGGCGCTGCCCGCGACGCCCACCGCCGCGAGACTGATCACGCCCGTCAAACCGGCCACGCCACTGGCGAGCCAGAGCTTGCGGCGGCGCTTGGCCGTCGCCCGCCCGGAGGCTTCGTTGTTCGTTAGGTAGTTGGACATCGGAGCTCTCTGCCCTCTCCTCGTACCAGACAGGGTCGCCGCCGTCAGACGGGTGTCCCCTGCTACAAATCGGTTGTAGCTCCCAAAACCACCGTATGAGAAGCTTCCTCGCCTCGCGGGCTTATCCGAGAGAAGCCCACATTCGGTTCATGTTGCCCCCAGTCGGGCCCGGACCGACACACCGGCACCCAACCCGACCGGCACGCCCCTGACCTGCCCAAATGGGTACGCCCCTCCGAGCCGCTCACGGCTCGGAGGGGCGCGCCCTCTATATGGTTCGGCCCCACCCGATCAGGCGAAGCAGTCCAGAACGTTGAAGCAGTTGGTCGGGCGGTTGGCAATGACTGCGGACTCGTCGTCCAGCGTCACGGTGCCGCCGATGCTGTTGAAGATGCCTCCCGGCTCAAGGGTGGAGAAGTTGTACGCCACCTTCGTCCGCTGGAGCCTGACCTCGCTCCCCTCGGTGTTGACGATGCCGCCGCCGCGGCCGAACGGACCGACGGCCCGGTTGCCCGACACCTCGCTGTCGCGCAGCGTGGTGACGCTGTCGTCGTTGAAGAGGCCGGCACCGGAGAAGCCTGCGGTGTTGTCGTTGATCCTGCTGTTCTCGATCGTCGCAACGCTGTCGGAGGTCACGTACACGCCGCCGCCGTCGCGAGCGGCGCTGTTCCTGACCACCGTGGCGTCCTTGAGGGTGAGCTGGCTGTCCGCCACCGCGACACCACCACCGTCGAGCACCGCGGTGTTGTCACCGACAGTCGTCTGGTGCAACGTCGTGGTGCCCTCGACATCGAGGACGCCACCGCCGAAGCCGAGCGTCTCGTTGTCGGTGATCTCGCTCTTGTAGACCCACACCGAGCCGCCGTCGACGTCCTCGGTGAAGATCTCCGCCGCACCGTTGGAGATGCCGCCGCCGCCGACGATCCCGGTGTTGTCGGTGATCTTCGACTGGTCGACCTGGAGAACGCCGGCGTTGAAGATGCCGCCGCCGAAGAGGAACGCGGTGTTGTGCGCGACAGTCGTCTTGCTGAGCCGTGTACTGCCGAAGTTGGCCAGCCCGCCGCCGTTGCCGCCGGACTGGTTGTAGAGCACCTCGCTGTCCAGGATCTCCGCGCGACCGCCGGGCTGCACCAGCACCCCGGCACCGTCGGTGAACCCGGGCTGCTCGACCAGCGGCACCGCCGCCGGCCTGGCGGCCGGTGCCGCGATGGGCTTGGCGGCCGCTTTGGCCGGCGCTGCCTTGGCCGGCGCTGCCTTGGCCGGCGCTGCCTTCGCCGCAGCTTTGGCGGGCGCCGTTGGCTTGGCGGGCGCTGCCTTGGTGGTGGCCTTGGCGGGTGCCGTTGCCTTCGCGGCTGGCTTGGCGGTGGCTGTTGCCGGCTTCGCCGCCGCCGGCTTGGCGCCGGGTGCGGTTGTGGCCGCCGGCTTCGCGGCGGGTGCTGCCACGGCCGGCTTCGGCACGGTCGAGCGGGACAGAGCCGAGTACGGCGCCCAGACCGTCGCCGGGTCGGCGGCGACCGGGGACTGAAGGGTCTGGCCACCCCTGATGCTCAGGCCCTTGAGCGTGAGGTTCCCACCGGCGCCGACGTTGAGGATCCGGAAGTAGTCGGCAGTGGCCTCGCGGCCGATGGTGGTGTGCTCACCCTTGAGGGTGATGTGTTCGGTGATCACCGGGAGGCCGTTGCCGTCCTGGTTGCGAGTCAGGGTGTAGGTGCAGCCCCTGGCAAGTTCCAGCACGCCGCCGTCGTCGTTGTTGGCGAACGTGATCGCCTGGATCAGCTTGTCGGAGTCGCACGGCACCTGCCTGGTGCGGTCCTTGTCGCCGTCCCCGCGGTCCCTGCCGTCCTTGCGGTCCTCGCCATCCCTGCCGGACTCGTCGAAGCCACCCCAGTCGTCGCCGTCCCACTCGTCGTCCTGACCGCCGTCGTTTCCGGCGCCGTTCTTGTTCGCCCCGCTGTCGTCGCTGACGTTCTGCCTGTTTGTCGACGGCTGCGAATCGGACACCTGGTCGGACTTCGGCTTGTCGTTCCGAGCGGCGACGCCGCCGAGGGCCGCAAGGCCGACCACACCGGTCAACCCGGCGACCCCGGCGACCCAGAGCGCCCGCCTTCGCCGTGTCGGCGGAGCTGTTGAGGCCCCGCCGTCGGTACTCGTTACGTCGTTGGACATCAGAGCCTTCCGCCCTCTCCTGCTACCAGACGGGATCGCACCGCCCGAGGCGCCACGATCAGCTACAAATGGGTTTGCAGCTACTGATCCTCACCGTATGAGAACCATCTTCGCGATGCGGACTTATCCGAGATAACCACGCATTGGGCGCATCAGAGGAGACGGCGGGCGACCCTTCCGGGCCAGCATCTGAGGGCGCTGAGCAGCACAAGAGCCCAGGTGGACGCTGCCGCTGGCACACGTCGACCCGCCCGCCTGTTGCTTGATCAACTCGGTTTTGCTGACGTCGCGGTATCAGCGCGACGGGGACAGCACGATTTCAAAGAACCTGAGTGGATCACGGCCGGGATCGCTGGCCGCCAGTCGTCAGCGCCAGGCCCGGCGATGTCGGGCGGGGCGGGTGCGGGCTGAGCGGGTGCCGGCCGGCCGGTGTCGGGCGGGCGGTGTGCCCGACGAGGACGTTGCTGGACCGCGCACGTTGCTGGGCCGCGCGCGTTGCTGGGCCGCGCGCGTTGCTGAGCCGCGCACGTTGCTGGACGGCGCATGTCGCCGCTGCCGCACACGCGGGGTAGCGCCGGCGAGTGCGACGCGGGGGGAGTGCGGATGCCGCACGTGGCACCCAAGACCGTGATCCACTCGGCTTTGCTGAAGACGCGGCATCCGCTCGACGGGGACAGCGCGACTTCAAGGAAACCGAGTGGATCACGGAGCGCGCCCCGAGGGGCGGGCGGGTCAACCGGCCGCGCCCTGCGGGGAGGGCGGGTCAGCCGGGCAGGCGGGGGCCGGCTTCGCGTTGCTCGGCCAGCCAGGTCTCCACCTCGTCGGAGGTGCGGGGCAGCCCGGCCGACAGGTTCACCGCGCCGGTCGCGGTGACAAGCACGTCGTCCTCGATCCGAATGCCCACACCGCGCAGCTCGGCGGGGACCAGTTCGTCCTCCGGCTGGAAGTACAGACCGGGCTCGACGGTGAGCACGTAACCCTCACCCAGCGCCCCGTCGCGGTACGTCTCCTTGCGAGCGTTGGAGCAGTCGTGCACGTCGATGCCGAGCATGTGGCCGAAGCCGTGCAGCGTCCACCGCCGGTAGACGGTCGACTTCTCGTCCATCGCCTCGTCCACGCTCACCGGCAGCAGACCCAGGTCGGACAGCCCTTCGGCGAGGACCCGCATGCAGGTGAGGTGGACGTCCTTGAACGTCACCCCGGGGCGGATGGCCTCGATGCCGGCCTGCTGCGAGGCGTACACGATGTCGTAGACCTGGCGTTGCAGGGCGGTGAACCGGCCGTTCACCGGCAGCACCCGGGTGACGTCGGCGGTGTAGAGGTTGCGGCCCTCGACGCCCATGTCCATCAGCAGCAGGTCGCCCGGTCGGGTGGCGCCGTGGTTGTGCACCCAGTGCAGGATCGTGGCGTGTTCGCCGGCGCCGACGATCGAGCTGTACCCGACGTCGTTGCCGTCGTGGCGGGCCCGCAGCGCGAAGACGCCCTCCAGCAGCCGCTCGGAGACCGCCCGGTCGGCCGGCAGGATCCGGGCCACGTCCTCGAAGCCGCGTACGGTGGCGTCGATCGCGTCCTGGAGTTGGCCGATCTCCCACTCGTCCTTGACCAGCTTCATCTCCGAGATGGCGATGGCCAGCTCCCGGTCCCGGGCCGGCTGGCCGTCGGCGCGGGGCCCGTCGTAGGCGCGGACGGCCGCGTCCACCTGGGCGTCGAAACCGCGCAACACCCGGGTACGCCCCGGAGCGAGGTCGGCGAGCGTCGCCTCCAGGCCGGTCAGGTCGGAGGTGGGGAGACCCAGCTCGGTCGACTTCTCGTCGAGGGTGTGCCGCCGGCCCACCCACAGCTCGCCGTTGCGGTTGCGGAAGAACTCGTCGGTCTCCCGGGAGGACCGGGGCCGCATATACAGCATCGCGTCGTGCCCCGAGCCGTTCGGCCGCAGCACGAGCACGCTGTCTGCGGCGTGGTCGCCGGTCAGGTAGGCGAAGTCGCTGCCCGGCCGGAACGGGTAGTCGGTGTCGTTGGCCCGCACCTTCTCGGTGCCGGTGGGGATCACCAGCGTCTCGCCGGGGAAGGCTGCCGAGAGGGCCGCCCGACGCTTGGCGTAGTTGGGCGTCTCCGGACGGGGCGTCACGGGAAGCGCCGTGTCGCTCCAGCCCTGCCGCATGAAGGAAAGGAACGCCTCCGGGAAGTCCGGATCGTGTGATTCCGTGCCGTCCGTCGCCGTACCGTCGGTCTGTCCCTCGGTCATTGCGCCGCTCCCTCCGCTTCGTTGCTGGTCCCGACGGTACCGCGCGTCCGGTTGGCGGTGCCGCCCCCTGGGAGTCGGGTGGATCGACGGACGGCTGCAAGGGCCGACGGCGCGCGTGGAAAGATGGCCACCATGTGCGGACTTCTGGCCTTCTTCAGCGCGAACGGCAACGCCGCAGCGCATCGCGACCACATCGCCGGAGCGTTGGAATGCCTGCACCACCGCGGCCCTGACGAGACCGGGGTCGAGGTGGTCGGCGACGCCTCCGGCCGGTATGCGGACGGCGTGTTCGCCCACAAGCGGCTGGCCATCATCGACGTCGCGTCGAGCCACGAGCCACTGCCGTACGCGAACGGCCGTTACCTGCTGACGTTCAACGGTGAGATCTACAACTACATCGAGCTGCGCGAGGAGTTGATCAGGAACTTCGGTGCCCAGTTCGCCACCGCCGGTGACGGTGAGGTGATC
The DNA here is from genome assembly GCF_040630995.1 of Micromonospora sp. NPDC005710. Lineage (NCBI taxonomy): Bacteria > Bacillati > Actinomycetota > Actinomycetes > Micromonosporales > Micromonosporaceae > Micromonospora > Micromonospora sp. NPDC005710. The sequence continues at coordinate 17,003 of NZ_JBEXYP010000024.1, forward strand.
GTCGCGGGCTACCACTTCTGGGGCGAGCAGGTGCTCACCCGGCTGCGGGGCATGTTCGCCTTCGTCATCTGGGACCGGCAGGAACGCCGGGCGTTCGGTGCCCGCGACTACTTCGGCATCAAGCCGATGCACTACCTGGAGACCGCCGACGGCCTCTACCTGGCCTCGGAGAAGAAGGCGCTGCTGCCGTTCGCGCACAGCAACTACCAGGGTGACGCGGGCGTCGACAGGGCCAACCTGAGCCACTACCTGACCCTGCAGTACGTTCCCGAGCCCGGCACCCTGCACAAGGGCATCAGCCGGATCGGCTCCGGGGAGTACCTGAACTGGACCCCGGGCGGGCGGATCGACGTACGCCGGTGGTATCGGCCGGTGTTCCGGCCGGCGCCTGTCGACGACGAGCAGAAGCTCTACCACGAGATCCGGGAGACGTTGCGGGAGAGCGTGCGCATGCACATGCGCTCCGACGTGCCGGTCGGCTCGTTCCTGTCCAGCGGCATCGACTCCACGGCGGTGGTGGCGCTGGCGCGGGAGTTCAACCCGAACATCCTCACCTTCACCGTCGGCTACGACGTGCCGGGTTACTCGGAGATCGACGTCGCCCAGGATTCGGCCCGGCACCTCGACGTCACGACGATCCCCACCAAGATCGGTCCGCAGGACATGATCGACGCGCTGCCGAAGATCGTCTGGCATCTGGACGACCCGGTGGCCGACCCGGCGTTGGTGCCGCTCTACTTCGTGGCCAAGAAGGCCGCCGAGCACGTCACCGTGGTGCTCTCCGGTGAGGGCGCGGACGAGTTCTTCGGCGGTTACACGATCTACCGGGAGCCGCTCTCGCTGGGGTCCGTCAACGGCCTGCCCGGCGGCGTGCAGAAGGGGTTGCGCGCGGTCTCCAAGGCAATCCCGCAGGGGGTCAAGGGCAAGAGCTTCCTGGAGCGCGGCACCACCCCGATCGAGGAGCGTTACTACGGCAACGCCCGGATGTTCACCGAGGAGGAGAAGCAGCACCTGATGCGCCGCTACGACCCCTCGGTGCGCTACACGGACGTCACCGCCCCGATCTACGCCGAGTGCACCGAACTCGACGACGTCACCAAGATGCAGTACGTCGACCTCTACACCTGGTTGCGCGGCGACATCCTGGTCAAGGCGGACCGGATCTCGATGTCGCACTCGCTCGAGGTGCGGGTGCCGTTCCTCGACCGTGAGGTCTTCGACGTCGCGGCCAAGATCCCGGTCGACCTGAAGCTGCCGCCGCGTTCCGACGCGACGAAGTACGCGATGCGTCAGGCGTTGCAGGGTGTCGTGCCGCCGGCCATCGTCAACCGCAAGAAGCTGGGCTTCCCGACCCCCACCCGGGTCTGGCTGCGCGGCGAGATGTACGAGTGGGCCCGGCACGTGCTCAGCACCTCGGGCGCGGGTGACCTGCTCGACCTGTCGTACGCGCTGCGGCTGCTCGACGAGCACAAGCGGGAGGAGGCCGACCACTCCCGCAAGGTGTGGACGGTGCTGATCTTCTGCATCTGGCACGCGATCTTCGTGGCCAAGACCCTCGACCCGGGTATCCAGCGCAACCAGTCCGCCCTGCTCACCAAGCCGGTAGTCGGCTCCATGGTCCGCTGACCCCGCCCCCACCCCTGCCTGACCCTGTTGATCAAGAGGTTTGCGTCATCCGGAGCGGTTCCGGTGACGCAAACCTCTTGATCATTTCAGGGTGGTGACGGTGACGGTGGTGGTGGTTAGCGGCGGGCGCAGGTTACGGTGGGGAGTCCGTTGGTTCCTGTGGAGCTGGCCAGGAAGCCGAACGTGGTGGTGCCCTCCGGTGCGACAGTGCCGTTGTAGGCGACGTTCGTCGCCGTCACCGTCGAACCGGACGTCGTCTGGGTGGCGTTCCAGACCTGACTGATCGCTTGCCCGTTGGGCCAGCTCCAGCTCGCGGTCCAACCGGAGAACGGCGTACTGCCGTGGTTCATGATCGTGACCTCGCCCTGGAAGCCGCCCTGCCAGGTGCTGGTCACCTTGTAGACGGCCATGCAGTCACCGCCGGCCGGCGGCGGGGTGGTCGGGGTCGGGGGTGAGTCGCTCGGCCCGGGCGTCGGGGTGGTCGGCGTCGGCGTCGGGGTGGTCGGCGTGGGGGTCGGCGACGTGGTGCCACCCTTGATGCCTGTCACCTGACCGTTGCCACCGTCGAACACCACGTCGGAGCAGCCGAAGAAGTTCTCCTGCGAGTCCGAGCGGACCCAGCGGGAGTAGATGATGTGCTGGCCGCTCTTGCCCGACGGCAGGTTGCCGCTGAAGTAGTAGTGCCCGTCGTTGGTGCCGACGCCTCCCCGCTGCGGCGGGTTGGTCACCGTGAGGAACGGCTCCTCCAGGTCACTCCAGGCCAGTGCCCGGGTCGGGCTCCACGTGTTCTTGGTGATGTAGAAGTAGAACGTGCCCGGGTGGTGCGCCCAGTTGCTGTACTTGAAGTCCAACCGAGCGCCGGCGGTCAGGTGGGTGAGCGGCCAGTCCGTACGGGGCAGGTCGTAGCCGCGGTAACCGGTGTTGCCACCGCTGCACAGTTGCCCGTCCGGAATGAAGCCGGTGGTCCGGCCACCGGCGTCGGAGCGCAGCACACTGAACCAGTTGTAGAGCGAGTTCGCGCCGCTCTGCGCCACCGCGGCGGAGCACGCGGGGTTTGTCGGCCTGATCTCACCTGTCGTGCTGAGGCCGTCCTGCCAGCACAGGTAGGTGCGGCTGCCGGGCGTCATCGCCGCGCCGTGCGCGGCGGCCGGCTGCGGACTGGACGCCAGGGCGACAGCGCCCAGCGCGAGGGTCATGGCCGCGGTGAGCAACGCGGCCATACGGGAACGGTTCACGGGTTCTCCTGACTCGCGAGGGGCGCTTGCCGAGCCGCCCCGCGCAATCGGGTGGGATGTGGCGTGATCGCCCCGCTGTCGTGAGCGGTGCGACGATCACGGCGGTGTGCCCCGGCGGGAAACAGCCGGTGGACGTGCGCCGTCGACGGTCCTGTCCTGGACCGGTGCCCTCGCGTCTAACCAACCCGGCAACCGGCGGTGCCGCAGCCCTCGCACCGCCCGGTACGCGTCATCCCATCACGCCGAAGGATCAGGCGCAATAGGCATTGCTCGATGCATGAGAAGAGCCACCGGTCGTCGTCGAACGCCATATCCTGCCTACGGGGAGCGGGAGCGAGGGGCGGCAGCCGGTGCCGGACGTGTTCGACGAGGTGCACCGCCGCTGCCGCGACGGCGAGGCGGTCGCGCTCGCAACCGTCGTGGCGACCTGGCACTCCGCCCCGCAGCCGCCCGGCGCCGCGATGATGGTCGCGACCGACGGCACTGTCGTCGGTAGTGTCTCCGGCGGCTGCGTCGAGGCGGACCTCTACGAACGGGCCCGCCGTGTGCTCGACACCGGGCAACCCGAGCTGTGCCGGTACGGGATCAGCGACGACGACGCGTACACAGTGGGCCTGACCTGCGGCGGCATCCTCGACGTGTTCGTGGAGCGGGTCGACGCGGGCACCGTGCCGGAGCTGGACGCGGTCGCTGCCGCGCGCCGCGCCGGCCGTCCCGCGGCGATCGTCACCTGCGTGGCCGCCGACGCGGGCCCCCGACCAGCTGGCGTCGGCGACGGCCCGTCGGCTGCCGACGGCGCACCGGCCGGCGCCGGAACTTCGACAGGTGCCGGATCGACCGACCCGGCCCGGCGGCTTGGTCGGCGGCTGGTAATGACCGGCGAGCGAACCGTCGGCTCGCTCGGCGACGACCGGCTCGACGCCGCCGCCCGCGCCGACGCCCTCGGGCTGCTCGCTGCCGGACGCGGCGGAATGCTGCGGTACGGCTACCACGGGCAGCGCCGGGGTGGCGGCCTCGGCCTCTTCGTGACCGTGTACGCCACCCCGCCCCGGATGATCGTCTTCGGGGCGATCGACTTCGCCGCCGCGGTGGCCCGGATCGGCGCGTTCCTCGGCTACCGGGTCACCGTCTGCGACGCCCGGCCGGTCTTCGCCACCGCGCGCCGCTTCCCCGAGGCGGACGAGGTGGTGGTGCAGTGGCCGCACCGCTACCTGCGTGCCGAGTTGTCGGCCGATCGGCTCGACGAGCGGACGGTGGTGTGCGTGCTCACCCACGACCCGAAGTTCGACGTGCCGTTGCTGGAGTTGGCGTTGCGCCACCGGCTGGCGTACGTGGGCGCGATGGGCTCACGGCGCACCCACGACGAGCGGCACAAGCTGCTCAGCGAGGCGGGCCTCGGCGCGTCGCAGCTGGCCCGGCTCGCGTCCCCGATCGGGTTGGACCTCGGTGGTCGTACCCCGGAGGAGACCGCTGTGAGTGTGGCCGCGCAGATCGTCGCGGCCCGGTGGGGCGGCAGCGGCCAGCCCCTCGCGGCGCTCGACGGGCCGATCCACCGGCCGGGGTAGTGCGCAGGTCGGTGCGCGGCCTTCGGCGCTCATCGGGCCGTGCGTTGTGCCAGCCTGGTGCCACGGCGGAGTTGTTGGTCGCGCTGCGCGCGTCCGGCGATCGGCTCGACGGGCGGCGGCCGGTGGCGACGACGAGAGGATCGGCATGGGATACGCGGTGGTGCTCGGCGAAGCGCTCGTTGACCTGCTCGACAGCGAACTCGACGGTGAGCGGGTCTATCGGCAGGCCATCGGTGGCGGGCCGCTCAACGTCGCCGTCGGGGTGGCCCGGCTCGGCGGTGCGGCGCAGTTCGTCGGCTCGCTCGGTGACGACGCGTTGGGCGGCCGGATCCGCTCGTTCCTCACCTCGGCCGACGTCGGGGTGGCCGGTGCGATCACGGTGGCGGCACCGACCACGCTCGCTGTGGTCACGTACGCGGGGCCGGAGCCGGATTTCCGTTTCTACGGCGAGCCTGCCTCCTACGGACTGCTCGGCCCCGACGATCTGGACGTGGCGCTGTTGGAGGGCGCGGACGTGCTCTACTGCGGCTCGATCGTGCTGCTGAAACCGGAACCGTTGGCCGCCGCCCGCCGTGCCTGGTCACTCGCCGCCGGCCTGCGGGTCTTCGACCCGAACGTTCGTCCCCGGTTGTTGAACGGGCCGTCCGCGCTGGAAGGGCTACGCGAGGTGGTGGCCGAGTTCGCCGCCGGCGCGCACCTGGTCAAGCTGAGCGCCGCCGACGCGCTGCTGCTCTATCCCGGTGAGCCGGTCGAGGGGGTGGCGGCGTACCTGCGTGAGCTGGGGGCGACCACCGTTGTGGTGACGCTCGGTGCGGCCGGTGCGGTGCTGGCCGCCGCTGACGCCGACCCGGTCCGGGTGCCCGCTCCCAAGGTCAACGCGATCGACGCCGCCGGCGCGGGTGACTCGGTGATGGCCGCGCTGATCGCCGACCTGCTCGTCGACGGCGAACCGGAGGGCCCGTCCGGTTGGGCCGACCGGGTCGCCTTCGCGCTGCGGGTGGCCGGCCTGGTCTGCGAATCCCCGGGCGGTGCCACCGCCATGCCCACCCGCGCCGCAGTACAGAACCGCTTCAACACCTGATCCCACCCGCGCCAACCCCACCCGCGCCGATCTTGCACTTTCGGTCGTCCTTTGGTCTGCCTTGCCCATTTTCAACCCCACACCAAGTGCAGGATCGCCGTAGGAGGGGCGGGGTGGGGTGGGGCGGGGATTGACCGGGCAGATTTGTGAGCGTTAACATCGACGGAACACGATGGAAACGGGGAGGCTCTGGTGCGTGTGGTTCTGGTACCCCTGGCGTTCCGCCGCGTCGCGGCCCTGCTGGTGATGCTTCTCGTGGCTGCCACGATGGTCGTCGCCGACCCGCCGGAGCGGGCGCGTGCGTGGGACAACGGCGTGGCCGACACCCCGCCGATGGGGTGGAACAGCTACGACTCGTTCAACTGGAGCGTCACCGAGGCCGACGTCCGGGCCAACGCCGACTACATGGGCACCAACCTGCGGCAGTTCGGCTGGGAGTACGTGGTCATCGACTGGGCCTGGTACTACCCCGGTCGGCACAACAACAGCCCCAACCAGGACGGCAGCCTGCAACCCCGGCTCCGGATGGACGCCAACGGGCGGCTGCTGCCGGACACCACCCGGTTCCCCTCCGCCGTCGGTGATAACGGGTTCAAACCGCTTGCCGACTATGTCCACGGGCGGGGGCTGAAGTTCGGCGTCCACCTGATGCGCGGCATACCCCGCCAGGCGGTCGCCGACAACGTCCCGATCCTCGGCACCACCTGCCGCGCCAACCAGATCAACAACACCACCACAGCGGCCTGGCTCAACCTGATGTGGGGGCTGAACATGTCGAACCCCTGCGCGCAGACCTACCTGGACTCGATGTTCCAGCTGCTGGCCTCCTGGGGGGTCGACTACGTGAAGGTGGACGACATCGCCGCGCCCACGTACCGGCAGTCGGAGATCGAGGGGTATCGAACGGCCATCGAGCGGAGTGGCCGTCCGATGGTGCTGAGCCTGTCACCCGGCCCGACTTCAGTGGCGAACGGCGCGCACGTCCAGGCCAACGCGCACATGTGGCGGATCGTCAACGACCTGTGGGACAACTGGTCGTCGGTGGACGCGCTCTTCGACCAGCTGCGCAACTGGACTCCGTACCGCACCACCGGCGCGTGGCCCGACGCCGACATGATCCCCATCGGTCGGCTCTCCAAGTACGGGCCGGTGGGGTCGCCGCGATACTCCAATCTGAGCACCGACGAGCAGCGCACCCTGATGTCACTCTGGGCGATCAACCGGGCGCCGCTGATGTGGGGTGGCAACCTGGTCGAGAACCGCGCCGCGGAGTTGGCGTTGATGACGAACGCCGCGGTCATCGGGGTCAACCAGAACAGTGCCAACAACCGTCAGCTCTCCGGTGGCAGCCAGCAGGTGTGGACCGCCGACGTGCCGGGCAGCGACCACCGGTACGTCGCCCTCTTCAACCGCGCCAGCAGCGCGGCCCAGGTGTCGGTGAACCTCGCCGACCTCGGGATCGGATCGGCCGCCGTGACCGACCTGTGGTCCGGCGCGGCAGTGGGCACGGTGACGGGCACCCTCACCCGCTCGCTGCCGGCCCACGGGTCCGGGCTGTACCGGCTGGCCCCGGACACGACAGTGCCGGTGCCGACCACGTACACCCTCACCGCCCGGCACAGCGGCAAGCTGCTGGACGTCTACAACAACGCGACCACCGACGGCGCCGAGCTGGTGCAGTGGGCCGCGAACGGTCAGCCCAATCAGCGGTGGCGCTTCCAGGACGCGGGTGGGGGCTACCAGACGGTGGTGAGCGTGCACAGCGGCAAGTGCCTCGACGTGTCCGGTGGCGCGACAGCGACCGCCGACGGGGTCCGCGTGATCCAGTGGAGCTGCAACGGCGGCACCAACCAGCAGTGGCGGGTGCAGGATCTCGGCTCCGGGTACGTGCAGCTCGTCGCCCGGCACAGCGGCAAGTGCCTGGAGGTGGTCAACGCCGCCACCACCGACGGTGCCCGCCTCGCGCAGTGGACGTGCGGCACGGGCAGCCACCAGCAGTGGCGGCGCACCCAGGCGTAGCCGCGCGGGTGTTGGGTGGGTCAGGCCGTGCCGGTCAGTTCGAGGTAACCGCGGCGGGCGGCGACAAGGGCGGGGCGGGCGCCGAAGGGGGCCTCGGCGGCCACCCGCTCCGGCGGGGCGCTGCCGGTGTGCGCGGCCCGGATCAGCCAGGCCAGCTTCGCCAACTCGGCGTGCTGGGCTTTCACGAAGTCGACGTCCACCGGGTCGCCATGGCCGGGGATGACCACGGTGCGCGCGGTGGTCAACCGCAGCAGATCCGCGACCGCGTCCGGCCACTGCAGGGGGTACGAGTCCTCGAAGGCGGGCGGGCCGCTCTGCTCCACCAGGTCCCCGGCGACCAGCACGTCGGCGTCCGGCACGTGCACCACCAGGTCGGCCTCGGTGTGCCCCCGCCCCGGGTGGCGCAGCAGCACCCGTCGGCCACCCAGGTCGAGGACCGTCTCGACGTGCACTGTGTGCGTCGGGGCGAGCAGCGGGGTGTCGGCCAGTTCGGCGGCGAGCGCCGGGTGCTCCGTGCGCAACTCCTCGTACGCCTCGCGGCGCAGCCGCTCCGGCTCGTCGCGCAGGGCGGTGGCGGCCAGTTCGTGCGCGTACACCGGGCGGGTTGGGTCACCGGCCAGGACGGCGTTGCCGAAGCAGTGGTCGTAGTGGTGGTGGGTGTTGACGAGCGTCAACGGGCGGTCGGTGACCGCCCGGACGGCCGCCGCCAACTCGGTGGCCTGGGCGGCCGACGAGAGCGTGTCCACCAGGAGCGCCTCGTCGTCGCCGACGACAAGTGTGACGTTGACCCGCAGCAGCGGCTCGGCCAGTACGTGCACCCGGTCGGCGACCTCGACGAAGCCGGCGTTCACGACGCCCGCCCGGCGCGTTCGACAAAGCGGCCCCGGTCGACCAGGATCCGGTCCACCCGCCCCCGGGCGACCGTCTGGTCACCGTCGCTGACGGTGACCTCGAACGACAGTCGGCGACCGTCGACGGTCGCCAGCAGCGCCTGCGCGCGAACCGTGCGACCGACAACTGTCGGCGCCAGGTGCTCCAACTCGACCCGGGTGCCCACTGTCGTGGAACCGGGCGGCATCCCGGTGGCCGTCGCCGCGACGGTGGCCGCCTCGGCAAGCGCCAGAACCCGCGGAGTGCCGAGCACCGGTACGTCCCCGGAACCGACCGCCTGGGCGGTGTCCGCGTCGGTGACGGTCAACTCGACCTGGGCGGTCAGACCCGGCGCGAAGGCCGGCTCGGGCTGCTCCTGCATGGTCGTCAGCCTAGGTGCTCGCCGGGCACGGTGAGCACGCGCCCGGCGATAAGGGGGCACCCACCGGCGGCGACCACGGGGTGGTCCCTGTCGGTCGATGCCGTACCCGTCGTTAACCTTGACCCCGATGGCTGTCGTGACTGACCCTGAGCCCCCCGCCCGGACCGAACCGCCCGCGTCCCCGGACGGGGGTCGTCGGCGTGTCGTCGCGATGACCGTCTGGGCGGTCGCCTTCGTCGCCGGGTGGCTGGCCATCGGCCTACCCACCGACCCGGCGTACGCCTTCGTCTGGATCTGGCTCGCGACCATCGCCTGGAACAGTGATCGGCCCTGGCGTGAGCACCTGCGGTTCGCCCGGGACTGGGTGCCCGTGGTGCTGCTGTTCGTGCTCTACAACCTCTCGCGAGGTTTCGCCGACAACGGGGCCACGCCGCACGCGATGGAGCTGATCGTCGCCGACCGGTTCATGTTCGGCTGGGCCACCGGCGGTGAGGTGCCCACCGTCTGGTTGCAGCAGCACCTCTACCACCCGCAGGTGCACTGGTGGGACGTCGCGGCGAGCTGGGTGTACTTCTCCCACTTCGTGGTGGCCCTGACCGCCGCCGCGGTGTTGTGGCTGCGCGACAGGCGCCGCTGGGCGGCGTACATGCGGCGGTGGGGTTTCCTGTGCGCGGCGGGCCTGGTCACCTACTTCATCTACCCGGCCGCCCCACCCTGGTGGGCGGCGCAGAACGGCCTGCTCACCGAGGTCGCCCGGATCTCGACCCGGGGGTGGAAGGCGTTCGGCATGCACGGCGCCGGCAACATCCTCAACGCCGGCCAGATCGCCTCCAACCCGGTCGCCGCGATGCCGTCGCTGCACACCGCGTGGGCGTTGTTCGTGGTGCTGTTCTTCCTGACCGCCACCCGTCGCCGCTGGTGGCCGCTGCTGCTCGCGTACCCGCTGGCGATGACCTTCACCCTGGTCTACTCGGGTGAGCACTACGTGATCGACGTACTGGTCGGCTGGGCGTACGTGGGGCTGACGTTCCTGGTCGTCGGTTTGGCCGAACGCGGCTGGGCGGCCTGGCGTGCCCGACACCCGAGAGCCAGGTCGGGGCCGGCGGCGGAAACCCCGCCGACACCCACCGACCCCCCGCCCGCCGAGCCCGAGCCCTCCCCACCTCGGGGACCGGACACCACCACCCATCCCGCGATCCCGGCCGACCGTTAGGTCCTGTCCCCGCGGGTCGTGAGGGCCACCGGTGCCGAGCCGAAGCCGGCGTTCAGCGGGTCACCGGTTCATCGGGTGGCAGGGACCGCGTCTCGGGCTTGAGACGATGGGTGAGCTGACTGACGCCGGCCGAGGTGGCGGCGATCATCGTGATGAGGATCGCCAGTGGTAGCGGCTGACCGTCGAAGTGCTGCATCGCCGCGTTGGAGAGCAGTGCGTCGGGGATGAGCCATCCGGCGACGAAGCCGGCGAGGCCGACGCCGATGATGACGGCGGGCCGGTGGCGGCGGACTGCGAACGCGGCTCCGGCAGCGACGGTGGCGGCGGCGAGGATCCCGATGACCGTTGGCGCGGCGGCGGGAACGTAGACGCCGTGGCGTCCCCACTCTCCGGTGCCTTTCCAGGCGAGGATCCCGAGCGGTACGAGGGCCCACCAGAACAGGCGCGGCCGGGGTGCGGTCCACCGCTCGCGGGCGGCGATCGCGAGCAGGACGAGGGCCAGGGCCGGTGGGGCGTAGGCGAAGAGGTACTCGCCGGGGTTGATTCCCAGGCCGGCGCCGTTGAGCAGGTCGAGGACGAGCCACCCGACGGTGACGGTCAGGAACATCGCTTGCAGGGTGAGGGCGGTCCGGGGTGCGCCGCAGAGCCAGGCGATCAGCGGTGCGAGGGGCAGCAGGCCGAGGGCGACCATCTGCGGCCAGCTGGCGACGACCGTCGACATGTCGGTGGCGAGGACGGCGCCGGTGAACAGGTCCAGAGTGTGACCGGCGGGCTCGGTGCCGCCGGCGACGAGCAGCGCGGTGAGCCCGGTGGTCAGCGCAGTGGTGGTGACGGGCGTGGTGAGTCGCAGGCGGATCGCCAGGGCGATGATGTGCAGTGTCTCGTGCCGGCTGGGGTGTCGGCGGCCGTTGTCGAGGTCGAGCAGCAGCCCGAGCAGTTCCTCGCCGCGGGCGGTGCGGTGCGCGGCCGGCAGCAGGCGCAGCAGCAGTCGATACCGTCGCTCCAGGGGGCTCACGTCCGGGCTCATCCGATGGTCCCGAGGCGCGGGGCGTTGCGGGCGGCACGTTTGCTGAGGCGCTCCTCGGCGAGCCGGACCGCGGTGGCCATCCGTTGGCTCTCGGCGCGGATGGCGTCGGCCCCCGCGTCGGTCAGCTTGTAGAAACGGCGCAGTCGGCCCTTCTCCACCTCGTCGCGGTCGGGTGCGATGAGCCCCTGGGTGACGAGGCGGTCGAGGGCCCCGTAGAGGGTGCCGGCGCGTAACCGGATCCTGCCGTCGGTCATCTCGTCGACCTCTGTCACCAGGCCGTAGCCGTGGCGGGGTTGGTCGGCGAGGGCGGAGAGGATCAGGAACGTCTGCTCACTGATGTCCATGGACTATATATATCGTGCGGCGATACATATAGCAATGACGACCAACAGGTGCTTCCACCGGAGAACGCTGCGGGCAGGGGGCGGGTCAGGGCTGAGTGCGGGCCTGGTGGGCTCTCGTGGTCAGGTCGGCTGCCAGGGCCCAGGCCTCGGCCAGGTCGCGGTCCTGCGCGGTGGCGCCCGAACCACCAGCGGTGTCCGCGTAGACGGTGGCCAACCCCAGCCAGCGCTGGACCGGCCCCTGAACCACCCGCACGCTCTGGATCCGGGCGTACGGCACGATCACCAACTGTCGGGTGAGCCGCCCGGACCGGGTCGCGAAGACCTGCGCGAACAGCCCCGCGCCGAACGCGGCACGGCCCACCGGGTGCAGCCAACGGGTGCGGCGCGGCGGTGGACTCAGCGGGAGCGCGTCGAGGCGTACCCCGGGAAGCACCTCGGCGACGATCATCGTCGCCGTCGGCAGGTCGCCGACCGGCAGCAGCCGGTCGGGCCGGTTGCGGTCGTCGGCCTCCGCGACGGAGTAACCGGCCACCTCCAGCCGCAGCCGCAGCCAGCCCTTCACCCGCCACAGCAGCGGCCAGGTGGCCCGCACGGTCTGCACCCGCTCCAACGGCACCGTCTGCGCCCGCGTCTCCAGCAGACCGTTGTGCACCCGCAGCGTGCCGCCGTCGCGGCCCAGCCGGAAGTTCCAGTCGTCGAGGACCCGGCGGACCGGTTGCAGCAGCACACCCGCCATCGCGGTGAGGGTGCTCGCCACCGCGACGAACGACCAGGAACCGGCGGTGAGGAACTGCACCACGACGAACGCCACACCGAACGGGAGCAGGAACGCCTGCGGGGTGAGCAGTTGGCTGATCAACAGGTCCTTGTTGCGTACCGTGTGCAGTGGACGACCCGGCACGGCCGGCGGCGCCATCGCCCCCGGGGCCACCGGAGCGGCCGGGTCGCCGGGCGCGGGCAGTTGCGCCACCCGCCCGGCCAGCGCCAGCAGACGCGCGCGCAGCACTGCCGCGTCGGCCACCCCGAGGTACGCCAGTGGCGCCTCGGTCTTGCCTCCGCCCACCACTTCCAGGCGCAGCTCGGCCAGCCCGGTGAGCTGGGCGAGCAGCGGCCGGACCACCTCCACGGCCTGGAGCCGTTCCAACGGGATGGCCCGGGTACGCCGCCAGAGCAGCCCCTCGTAGACCCGTAGTTCCCGGCCGACGACGTGGTAGCCGGTGTTGTACCAGCTGATCACCGACAGCACTGTCGCGCCGAGCGCCAGCACCGCCACCATCGCGGCGAACCAGCCGAAGCCCACCCGGGACAGCGTCGACCAGGACAGGCCGGCGATCACCACGACCAGGGACTTGGCGCCGTGCAGCACCGGGCTGAGCGGGTGCAGTCGCTGCCGGGGTTCGCCGTCGCCACCGCCGGTCGGTGCCGGCCACGGCGACTGGGCCCCCGGCGGCGGAGGGGGAGCAGCGTCAGCGGGCAGCACCGGCCCCGGTGTCGTCGGGCCGGTGGGTGGCACGGTGCTCGGCTCGGCAGGTCCGTCGCTCATCGGCGCGGCCCTCGGCGCGGCCGGTGGTCACCCGCGCGGGTGGTCACAGCCCCTCCGCCCGGTCCTCGCCGAGCGCGGTGAGCCGGTCGCGCAGCCGGGACGCCTCCGCCGGCCGCAGCCCGGGCACCCGGGCGTCGCTGGCCGCCGCCGCCGTGTGCAACTGCACTGTGGCCAGGTCGAAGGCGCGCTCCAACGGCCCGGCGCTCACGTCGACGAACTGCATCCGCGAGTACGGCACGATGGAGAGCCGGCGGACCAGCAACCCGTGCCGGACCAGCAGGTCGTTCTCCCGCTCGGCGTACCCCCAGGCCCGGACCGCGCGGACGATGGCGATGGCCCGCCACGCGCCGAGCACCAGCACGACGGCGACGGCGAGCCCGAACAGCCAGTGGCCGCTGAGCGCCCAGCCGACCGCCGTCGCCACGAGCCCGATGCCGACCACGATCGCCAGCCGGATCAGCTCCACCCAGATCAGGTCGGTGGAGATCGACTGCCAGTTGACAGTGTCCGGCCAGGGCTCCAGCGGACCCCGGTCACCTGGTGCGATCGTCGACAACGCGCCCGGCTCGGACGGCAGGAGGCCCGGGGGCGGCTGGTCGGGGGTGTTCGTCGGCCGGTGACCGGGCGGCAGCGCGCCCGGTGGCAGCGGTGCGGGTGTCGAGACGTCCGGCCCGGTGGGCTCCGGGCCGAGCGTGCCGGGGGCCGGGAAGGCGCCGGGCGGCGGCTCGACGCCGGGCGGTGCGGTGGCCGGGGTGGGCGGCCAGGACGGGGAGGTGGGGCCGGGGGAAGCCGGAGGGTCGCCGCTCACACGTCGAGCGTAGGCGATCCGGGCACCGGAGTGACGGCACGCAGGAAGCCCCGAGCGTCGAGGAAGTCGCCGAGGCTGCCCCGATGGGCGTCGCAGGCCAACCAGGTCTTGCGCCGATCGGCGTCGTGCAGACGGGGATTGTTCCACTCCAGCGCCCAGACGGCGGCGGACCGGCAGGCCCGGGCCGAGCAGACCAGGGCCTCGTCGGCGGGGGAGGGGATGCTCATCCCGGCCAGTGTAGGGCGGCGGGACGGAAAGTTTGAGCGCCGGGCGACCACGGGGGGAGCCGCCCGGCGACGGGGTGAATCGTACACGCGGTTGGCCGGTCCGTGCACTCCCGTGATTCGTGATTCGGCCGGCGGGGACGGCGCGGTCAAAATCGGCTTCTCCCCACCTCGACACTCAGCAAGGCGTGCGAGTCTTGATACCGCACGAGCCACGACGACCGACAAATGCTGTGGAGGACCGGTGGCCCAGCCGACCATGCCCGACGCTCCGACGCCGAACGGAGCGGCACCCGCGCCGGTTACCACACCCGCGCAGGACGCCACCCTGCTGGAGAAGGGCCTGTTCGAGATCAAACGTGTGATCGTCGGGCAGGACCGGATGGTGGAGCGGATGTTCGTCGCGCTGCTCGCCCGCGGTCACTGCCTGCTCGAAGGCGTGCCCGGGGTGGCCAAGACCCTGGCGGTGGAGACCCTGGCCAAGGTCGTCGGCGGGTCCTTCGCCCGGGTGCAGTTCACCCCCGATCTGGTGCCTGCCGACATCATGGGCACCCGGATCTACCGGCAGTCCAGCGAGAAGTTCGACGTCGAGCTGGGCCCGGTCTTCGTCAACTTCCTGCTCGCCGACGAGATCAACCGGGCGCCGGCGAAGGTGCAGTCCGCGCTGCTGGAGGTGATGAGCGAGCGGCAGGTGTCCATCGGTGGGGAGAGCCACCGGGTGCCCGACCCGTTCCTGGTGATGGCCACCCAGAACCCGATCGAGCAGGAGGGTGTCTACCCGCTGCCCGAGGCGCAGCGGGACCGGTTCCTCATGAAGATCGTGGTGGGCTACCCGACCGACGCGGAGGAACGGGAGATCGTCTACCGGATGGGCGTGGCCGCGCCCGAGCCGACCGCGGTGTTCGACACCCCGGAGCTGATCGCCCTGCAACGCAAGGCGGACCAGGTGTTCGTCCACAACGCACTCGTCGACTACGCGGTCCGGTTGGTGCTGGCCACCCGCGCCCCGGCCGAGCACGGCATGCCCGACGTCGCGCAACTGATCCAGTACGGTGCCAGCCCGCGCGCCTCGCTGGGCCTGGTCCGGGCGACCCGCGCCCTGGCGTTGCTGCGCGGGCGTGACTACGCGCTGCCGCAGGACGTGCAGGACATCGCGCCGGACATCCTGCGGCACCGGTTGGTGCTCAGCTACGACGCGCTCGCCGACGACGTCCCCGCCGACCACATCGTGCAGCGGGTGATGTCGACGATCCCGCTCCCGGCGGTCGCCCCCCGGCAGCAGGCCACCCCGCCGTCGATCACGCCGCCGCCGGGCGCCGGCTGGCCCGGGCAGCGGCCGTGACCTCACCCACCCCTCGTCCGGCCCCCCTCGCCGACCGCAGTGAGGCAGTGCTGTCCCGGCTGCAGTTGCTCGTCACCCGCAAGCTCGACGGTCTGCTCCAGGGCGACTACGCCGGCCTGCTGCCCGGGCCGGGCAGTGAGGCCGGCGAGTCCCGGGAGTACCGTCCCGGCGACGACGTGCGCCGGATGGACTGGCCGGTCACGGCCCGGACCACCACACCGCACGTGCGGCGTACGGTCGCCGACCGGGAGTTGGAGACCTGGCTTGCGCTCGACCTCTCCGCCAGCCTGGACTTCGGCACCGGGCAGTGGCTCAAACGGGAGGTCGTGGTCGCCGCCGCGGCGGCCATCACCCACCTGACAGTGCGCGGGGGTAACCGGATCGGCGCCGTGATCGGCACCGGGGGCGGGGCGTCCGCGCCGGCCCGACGCTGGCGCGGCGGAGCACCGCCGGCCGGGCCCGGGGTGTTCACCCGGCTGCCGGCCCGCTCCGGCCGCAAGGAGGCGCAGGGCCTGCTACGGGCCGTCGCCGGCACCGCCATCCAGCCCGGCCGTGGTGATCTGGGCGCCCTGATCGACATGCTCAACCGGCCGCCCCGCCGTCGCGGGGTGGCAGTGGTGGTCTCGGACTTCCTCGCGCCCGCCGAGCAGTGGGCGCGGCCGATGCGCAAACTGCGCGTCCGCCACGACGTGCTGGCGATCGAGGTGGTCGACCCGCGTGAGTTGGAACTGCCCGACGTGGGCGTGCTGCCGGTGGTCGACCCGGAGAGCGGCGAACTGCACGAGGTGCAGACCGCCGACCCGCGGCTGCGGCAGCGCTACGCCGAGGCCGCCACCGCGCAACGGGCCACGATCGCCGCCGCCCTGCGCGGTGCCGGGGCGGCCCACCTGCGTCTGCGTACCGACCGAGACTGGCTGCTGGACATGGTGCGATTCGTGGCCGCGCAGCGGCACGCGCGTACCCGGGGGACGACACGATGATCCGTTTTCTGCAACCGTGGTGGCTGCTGGCAGTGCTGCCGGTGGTCGCCCTCGCCGGGTTCTACGTCTGGCGGCAGTTGCACCGTCGGGCGTACGCGATGCGGTTCACCAATGTGGACCTGCTGCGGACGGTGGCGCCGAAGGGCCTGGGCTGGCGTCGCCACGTCCCGGCGACAGCGTTCCTGCTCTGCCTGCTGGTGCTGGCGACCGCGCTGGCCCGTCCCGCGGTGGACACCAAGGAGCCGCTGGAGCGGGCCACCGTGATGCTCGCCATCGACGTGTCGTTGTCCATGCAGGCCGACGACGTGGCGCCGAACCGGCTGGAGGCGGCCCAGGAGGCGGCCAAGCAGTTCGTCAGTGAGCTGCCGAAGAGCTACAACCTGGGCCTCGTGTCGTTCGCCAAGGCGGCCAACGTGCTGGTGCCGCCGGGCAAGGACCGGGACGCGGTGACGAGCGCCGTCGACGGGCTGGTGCTGGCCGAGGCGACGGCGACCGGTGAGGCGGTGTTCACCTGCCTGGAGGCGATCCGGTCGGTGCCGGCCGACGGCGCGGCGGGTATTCCGCCGGCCCGGATCGTGCTGCTCTCCGACGGTTTCCGGACCTCCGGTCGGGCGGTGGAGGAGGCGGCGGCGGCCGCGCAGGCCGCCAACGTTCCGGTCTCCACCATCGCCTTCGGCACCGACACCGGCCAGGTCGACATCGGCGGGCAGTTGCAGCGGGTGCCGGTGGACCGGTTGGCCCTCGCCGATCTGGCCGAGACCACCGAGGGTTTCTTCTACGAGGCCGCCTCGGTGAGCGAGCTGAAGCAGGTCTACCAGGACATGGGCAGCTCGATCGGGTTCCGCACCGAGCCGCGTGAGGTGACCCAGTGGTACGCCGGGATCGCGTTGCTGTTGGCGCTCTGCGCGGGCGCGCTCAGTCTGCTCTGGTCGTCCCGGATGCTGTAGCCGGCGCCGGCGGCGGTCAGTGACCGCCGCCGGCGAGCACGAAGACGATGGCCACCCAGACGGCGGCGAGGGTGAAGCCCAGCGGGGCGACGTAGCGGCTCATGACGGCTCCGGGTGGCGGCTGGACGGTCCGCGTGCGGGGGCGGACCGCAGGGGGTGGGGACGCGCACACGAAGTCGTGACCGGGCGGCTCCCGGCGACCGCCCGGGATCGGGCGGCGCGGCACACTCACCTCGGCGGCTGCCGACGTGGTGGGGAGCGGAGCGGGGTCAGCTCACCGGACTGAGTCGTGGCTCAGCGGGACTGACCATCGGCCCGGCCACGACTGGGAGGATCGCTATCTCGCACAGCGATCACCTCCTGCAAGTCGGGCGGGCCGGAACGTCGATGATCGTACACCGGCGAGGTCGACGGAACGCACTCGGCCGACCGGCCGGCGACCCCTCCACCGCCCGGCTGGCGACACCGCTCCCCACCAGCGGGTACACCCCGGTGCGACGGCCTCTGCCGGCCCACCCGCACGACGGTGACGAGCACGACGGCGAGTAACGGCAGCCAGCAGCAGCGCGCCAGGACCCACCCCGGGTCGTCCGGTGCGGTGTGCAGACCGGGCAGGGCCAGCCCGGTGCGGGCGGTGAGCGCGGTCACCGCCACCAGTACCGGCTGGTGCCACAGGTAGATCCGGATCGCGGACCTGTT
Organism: Micromonospora sp. NPDC005710; assembly: GCF_040630995.1. Classification (NCBI taxonomy): domain Bacteria; kingdom Bacillati; phylum Actinomycetota; class Actinomycetes; order Micromonosporales; family Micromonosporaceae; genus Micromonospora; species Micromonospora sp. NPDC005710. Next base: position 34,908 of record NZ_JBEXYP010000024.1, read on the forward strand.
CACCGCGGTCACCGCCCGGTCCGGCAGTGGCCGGGTCAGCAGCCGGTGCAGCGCCGGTCGGGCGAGCAGCCCCAACCCGACCTGGGTGACCGCCAACGCCACCACCAGCAGCGACGGTGGGTTCAGGTTGGACACCCCGGCCCCGGGTACGCCGACCGCGCTCACCGGGTAGCCCAGTGCCAGCAGCGCCACCAGCGCGACCGCCCCGCCGGCCGCCACCGCGCTGCCCGCCCGCCGGCCGGCCAGCCGTCCGTCGGCGTGCGCCACACCCAGCAGGTACGGCACCGACCAGGCCGCCAGCACGGTGACCGGGGGCAGGTCGGTGCCGGCCGGCAGCAGCCGGACGGCCAGGTCGGCGGAGGCGACCACTGCCACCGCCGGCGTCCCGCACCGCGCCACCCCCCACCGGCGGACGGCGACACGCAACGGGCCGGTCAGCGCGACCAGGACCACGAGCGGCAGCAGGAACCACAACGGGCTGACCGCCAGCCGCAGCGCGACGGTGAGCGTGTCGTCGGACGTGCCGAGGACCGTGGCGGCGAGCAGCACGGCGGCACCCACACCGAGCAGCGCCACGGCGGGCAGCAGCAGCCGACGCAGCCGCCCCGCCAGCCAACCACCCCCGCCACCCGGGTGGCGGGCCAGCGACCGGGTCGAACCGAACCCGGCGGTGAAGAAGAACAGCCCGAGCGTCTGCAACACCCAGGTCATCGGTGCCAGGTCGGGCAGGGCGGTCAGCGGGCTGGCCTGGTGCAGCCCACCGTCGTCGGCCAGCACCAGCCCGGTGACCAGCCAGTGTCCCAGCACCACCCCGCCGATGGCGTACGCCCGCAGCGCGTCGACGGCACGGTCCCGGCTCACCGGACGTCCCCGGTCCGGCCCAGCACCACCGCCACCACCGCGCCAAGCGAGGCGCTTCCCGGCGCGAGGTAGCCGTCGTGCCCCGCCACCCCGCCCACCGGCAGGGAACGGGCACCGAACGCCGGGTCGCCGGGCCGTCGGCCGAAGCCCAGGCCGGGCAGCCGCACCTGTGGCACCCGACGGATCCAGTCGGTCGGCGCCTCGGCCGCCCAGAACCGCCGCCCGCCGGGCAGGTCGTCGGCGCGCTGCACCCCGGCGCCGACGCCACCCAGGCTGACCACGTCGGTGACCTGGGACGGGGCGTCGTCAGCCGCCAGCGACACCACGAGCGCCCCGTAGCTGTGCCCGACCAGTGTGATCGCCGCCGCCGGACGCCGCCCGGCCAGCTCCCGCAGCAGCGCGGCCAGCCCGGCCGCGCCCCGCCGGGCGCTGACACCACCGGCGGCTGCCACCAGCCCGTCGGGCGGGTCGTAGCCGAGCCAGGCCAGCACCGCGACCCGCGCCGCCGGGTCAGACGCCCGCAGCTCCCGGAAGAGCCGCCCGGCCTGCACCGCCGGCGCCCGCCCGGCCACCCCGCCCAACCCCCTGTCGAAGTCGGCGAGGGTGCTGCCGACCCCCGGCACCAGCACCGCGATCCGGTCCGCGTCGGCGAGGTCGCCGAACACCTCGACCGCGCGGCCGTCCCCGCGCGCGTCGAACAGCAGGAACCGGCGTCCGTCGGCCGCCCAGTCCGCGTACGGGGGGCCGGCCGCGCGCATCGTCGCCGCCGTCACCGGGTACGCCTCGACGAACCCCGCCGCCGTGGCCGGCTCGGACCGGGTCGGCAGGACCAGGTTCACGCCGAGCAGTACGGCCGTCGCCACCCGGCTGGCACCTCGTCGTCGCATCACGTTCTCCCTCCGGAATGTCGTCCGGAGGGAGACTGCGCCCGAGGGCTGCTCCCGGTCGTCGTCCCGCGGAGCGGTTCGGAGGCTGGCTCCCCGGGGCTACTCGCCGGCGGCCACCAGACCCGTCTCGTACGCCAGCACCACGGCCTGGGCCCGGTCGCGCAGCCCCAGCTTGGCGAGGATCCGCCCGACGTGGGTCTTCACCGTCTGCTCGGCCACCACCAGGTCACCCGCGATCTCCGCGTTGTTGCGGCCCCGGGCGATCAGGCGCAGCACCTCGGTCTCGCGGGGAGTGAGCCCGGCCAGGTCGGTGGGGCGGGGTCGGCGGCGGTCCGGGCGGGCCGCGAACTCGGCGATCAGCCGACGGGTGACCGCCGGGGCGAGCAGCGCGTCGCCGGCCGCCACCACCCGCACCGCCTGCACCAGATCGGCCGCCGGGGCGTCCTTGAGCAGGAACCCGCTGGCCCCGGCACGCAACGCCTCGTACACGTAGTCGTCCAGGTCGAAGGTGGTGAGGATGAGCACCCGGGGTCGCTGCGCCGACCGGTCACCGAGCAGCCTGCGGGTGGCCTCCAACCCGTCCATCACCGGCATCCGCACGTCCATCAGCACCACGTCCGGGTCGAGGTGGCGGGCGGCGGCCACCGCCTGCGCCCCGTCGGCGGCGTCACCCACCACCAGCAGATCCGGTTGGGCGGCGAGCAGCGCGCCGAAGCCCTGCCGGACCATCGCCTGGTCGTCGACGATCAACACCCGGATCATCGGTCTCCGCCCTCCGCGTCGTACGGCAACTCGGCCGCCACCGCGTAACCCCCGTCGGGCAGCGGCCCGGCGGTGAACGTACCGCCCAGTGAGGTGGCCCGCTCCCGCATGCCGGTCAGCCCGTGCCCGGAGCCGCCGTCGGTGGCCGGTCGGACGTCGGCCGGGGAGTTTTCGACGCGTACCCCCAGACGGGACCGGCCGACGCGGACGGTGACCCGCACCGTGGCCCCGGCCGCGTGGCGGGCCGCGTTGGCCAGGCCCTCCTGCACGATGCGGTACGCGGCCAGCCCGACCGGTGCGGGCACCCGGTCGTCGTCCACCGGTTCGGCGTCCAGGGTGACCGGCAGCCCGGCCCGGCGTGCCACGTCCACCATCGCGCCCAGGTCGGCGAGGTCCGGCTGTGGCGTGGTCTGCGGTCCGCCCGTCTCACTGCGCAGCACCCCGAGCAGCCGCCGCATGTCGGTGAGCGCGTCGCGGGCCGACGCGGCGATGGCGACGAACTCGGCGGCTGCCGGGGCCGGAACGTCCGTCAGCCGGTACGGGGCCGTCTCCGCCTGCACCGCTATCAGCGACATGTGGTGGGCCACCACGTCGTGCAGTTCGCGGGCGATGCGGGTGCGTTCCTCCAGCACCGCGCGGCGTTCCTGCTCGCGTTCGCTCAGCTCGGCCTGGGCCGCCAGCGCGTGCCGGGACAGCCGGTTGCGACGGATCAGGTCGCCGACGATCGCCAGCGCGCCGAGCAGCAGCAGAACGGGGACCCGGTTCGCGGGATCGACAAGGGTGAGCACCGGCACCGTGCTGATGGTCACCACCCAGGCCAGCACCGGCCGGTCGACCCGTGCGACGACCACCGCCAGCACCGCGACCGACCCGAGCGCCAGCGGCGGGGTCCACGGCCAGGACTGGTCGGCCGGGGCGTTGAACGTGCAGATCAGCAGGGCCAGCACCGTCAGCCGCCAGGCCAGCAGCGGACGCCGCGGCAGCGCCAGCAGCGGCGCCACGGTCATCGCCGCGAACAGCAGCGCGATCGGAGGTGGTAGGCCCCAGTCGCTCTCCACGGTGAGCGTGATCAGGAAGAGGCTGAGCGCGGCGAGCAGGCCGACCGGGGCGGCGTAGCGGGCCGCTGCGGGCCACCGGGCCAGCAGCGGCCGGCCGGCCGGGGCGTCCGGGCCCAGCAGGGTCTGTCGCAGAGCCCGCAGGGCCACGGCGACCGGATGCCGGTTCACCACCCGGAGGCTACGGGCCGACCCCGTCACGACGCGTGCCACCAGGGGTTGATCGGGGTGTCGTACCTCGGTGTGACACGCCTCCCGTTAGCGCTTACCTGCCGGTAACGCCTAGGCTTTCGCGCGTCCGTGCTGACTTCGCAAGGGGGAACAGTGGCTCGCACCGTGCTGGTGACCGGGGGCAACCGGGGGATCGGCCTGGCCATCGCGCAGGCCTTCGCCAAGCAGGGTGACCGGGTGGCGGTCACCCACCGGGGTCGGGGGGTGCCCGGTGCCGGCGCAGCCGAGCCGGGGTTTGGCGCAGGCGAAGCAGGCCATCACGGCAGCCTGTTCGGTGTCCGCGCCGACGTCACCGACGCCGCCTCGATCGACGCCGCGTTCACCGCCGTCGAGGCCGAGCTGGGGCCGGTCGAGGTGCTTGTCGCCAACGCCGGCATGACCGCCGACACGCTGCTGCTGCGGATGACCGAGGAGCAGTTCACCGACGTGGTGGACACCAACCTCACCGGCGCGTTCCGGGTCGCGAAGCGGGCCTCCGGCAAGATGCTCCGCGCCAAGTGGGGTCGCATGATCTTCATCTCCTCGGTGGTCGGCCTCGCCGGCGGCGCCGGGCAGGTCAACTACGCCGCCAGCAAGGCCGGCCTCGTCGGCGTCGCCCGCTCGATCACCAGGGAGCTGGGCAGCCGCAACATCACCGCGAACGTGGTGGCGCCCGGCTTCATCGACACCGACATGACCGCCGGCCTCACCGACGACCGCAAGGCGGAGATCCTCAAGTCCATCCCGGCCGGCCGGATGGCCAGCCCGGACGAGGTCGCCGACGTGGTCACCTGGCTGGCCTCGGACAGCGCCGGCTACGTCTCCGGGGCTGTCATCCCGGTCGACGGCGGCCTCGGCATGGGCCACTGATCCCCACCTACGTACGGAGGAACCCTCGGATGTCCGGACTGCTCGCCGGTAAGCGGCTGCTCGTCACCGGTGTCATCACCGACGCCTCGATCGCCTTCTCGGTGGCGAAGCTCGCTCAGGAAAATGGCGCGCAGGTCGTGCTCACCGGCTACGGCCGGCTCTCCCTGGTCGAGCGGATCGCCAAGCGACTGCCCGAGCCTGCGCCGGTCATCGAGGTGGACGTCACGAACACCGAGCACCTGGCCGGCCTCGCCGACCGGGTCCGCGAGCACGTCGACGGGCTCGACGGTGTCGTGCACTCCATCGGCTTCGCCCCGCAGAGCTGCCTCGGTGGCGGCTTCCTCGACGCGCCGTGGGAGGACGTGGCGACCGCCCTGCACGTCTCCACCTTCTCGTACAAGTCCCTCGCCATGGCGGCGCTGCCGCTGATGTCTCCCGGCGGCGCGGTGGTCGGCCTGACCTTCGACGCGACGAAGGCCTGGCCGGTCTACGACTGGATGGGCGTCGCCAAGGCCGGCCTGGAGTCCGCGTCCCGCTACCTGGCCCTGCACCTGGGCAAGCAGGGCATCCGCAGCAACCTGGTGGCCGCCGGGCCGCTGCGCACCATCGCCGCGAAGTCGATCCCCGGCTTCGACCAGTTCGAGTCCGCCTGGGCGGAGCGGGCCCCGCTGGGCTGGAGCCTCACCGACCAGGAGCCCGCCGCGCGGGCCTGCCTGGCGTTGCTCTCCGACTGGTTCCCGGCCACCACCGGCGAGATCGTCCACGTCGACGGCGGCTACCACGCCATCGGTTCCTGACCCGCACCACGACGCCCCCTGGTCGCCGTTCGCGTGATCTACGCGTCCCGACCAGGGGGCGTCGCCGGGACGTCCCGGCCGAGGGGCAAGAATGACCCCATGTCGTACGACGCGGTGGTGCTGGTGTCCTTCGGTGGCCCCGAGCGGCCCGAGGACGTGATGCCGTTCCTGCAGAACGTGACCCGGGGCCGGGGGGTGCCGCCCGAGCGGCTGGCCGAGGTCGCCGAGCACTACCAGCACTTCGGTGGGGTGTCGCCGATCAACGAGCAGTGCCGGGACCTGTTGGTCGCGGTCCGCGCCGACTTCGCCGCGAACGGTCTCGACCTGCCCATCTACTGGGGCAACCGCAACTGGGACCCGATGCTCGCCGACACGGTGACCCAGATGCGCGACGACGGGGTCACCCGGGCGTTGGCCTTCGTCACCAGCGCGTACGGCGGCTACTCGTCCTGCCGCCAGTACCAGGAGGACATCGCCGCCGCGCGGGCCGCCGTTGGCCCGGACGCCCCGGTGATCGAGAAGCTGCGCCAGTTCTGGGACCATCCCGGCTTCGTCGAGCCGCACGTCGACGCGGTCCGGGCGGCACTGGGCCACCTCGACCCGGCGTCGCGGGACACCACGCGGTTGGTCTTCACCGCCCACTCCATCCCCAGCTCCATGGCCGCCAACGCCGGCCCGCACGGCGGCCGGTACGAGGCGCAACTGCACGAGACCGCCCGGCTCGTCGCCGCGGCCGCCGCACCCGACCTGGCGTACGACCTGGTGTGGCAGAGCCGCTCCGGCCCGCCGCAGGTGCCGTGGCTGGAACCGGACATCAACGATCACCTGGCCGCCCTCGCGCAGGGCGGCACCACGGGCGTGGTGGTCAGCCCGATCGGGTTCGTGTCCGATCACCTCGAGGTCGTGTGGGACCTGGACACCGAGGCGTTGGAGACGGCGAAGCAGCTCGGCCTGGACTTCGTCCGGGCCGGCACGCCGGGCACCGACCCGCGCTTCGTGCGGATGGTGCGTGAGCTGGTCACCGAGCGGACCGACCCGGACGGCGCGCAGCTGCGCCGCCGGCTGGGTGAGCTGCCCATGTGGGACACCTGCGCCACCGTCTGCTGCGTGCCGACCCGTCGCCCGACGCCTGCTGGGGGAACCGATGCATGACCGTAAGCCAGTGCAGAGTTGGCTGACCGACATGGACGGCGTGCTCGTGCACGAGGGCCAGCCGGTGCCCGGCGCGCCGGAGTTCATCACCCGGATGCGCGCCTCCGGCAAGCCGTTCCTGGTGTTGACGAACAACTCGATCTACACCCCACGGGATCTGACGGCCCGGCTGAGCCGGATGGGGCTGGACGTGCCGGAGGAGTCGATCTGGTCCTCGGCCCTGGCCACCGGTCAGTTCCTCGCCGACCAGCGCCCGGGTGGCACCGCGTACGTCATCGGTGAGGCCGGGCTGACCACGGCCCTGCACGCGGTCGGCTACGTGCTGACCGATTTCGCCCCCGACTACGTGGTGCTCGGCGAGACCCGCACCTACAGCTTCGAGGCGATCACCAAGGCCGTCCGTCTGATCAACGACGGCGCCCGGTTCATCTGCACCAACCCCGACGTGACCGGCCCGTCCGTGGAGGGCGCGCTACCCGCCGCCGGCTCGGTCGCCGCCATGATCTCCAAGGCGACGGGGGTCGAGCCGTACTTCGTCGGCAAACCCAACCCGATGATGATGCGCTCGGCGCTCAACACCATCAACGCGCACTCGGAGAGCACCGCGATGATCGGTGACCGGATGGACACCGACATCCTGTGCGGTCTGGAGGCCGGGCTGGAGACGATCCTGGTGCTCACCGGGATCAGCAGCCGCACGGAGGCGGAGCGTTACCCGTACCGCCCGTCCCGGATCGTCAACTCGGTAGCGGACCTGCTCGACGAGATCTGACCGACCAGGTCGCGTGGTGGTGCCGGTGCTGGTCAGGGGCGCAGGGGGGCGTTGCAGGCGGCCACCAGCGCCTGCCGGCAGGCCGCTGTGAGTGGCCGCAGTGCCGCGTCCCGTTGCTGTGCCTCGTAGTTGTTGATCGCACCGCCCGGGGCGGCGTGCCCGGCCAGTGCCAGCACCCGGTCGAGCACCGCGGCCCGGGCGAAGAGCCGGCGGGATCGCGGGTCGAAGCCCGGTGGCAGGTCGGTGGTGCCGTCCGGGCGGCGGAGCGCGGCCAGCGCACCGGCCAGCTCGGGCCGCCACTGGGCGACGTCGAGGCGGGTCAGCACGGCGGTCGTCTCGGCCAGTGCGGCGGCCAGTTCGGCCTCCGCCTCGGCGGCACCAGGGAACGACAGTGACGCGGCGGGGGCGTTGGCCGGCAGCGGGTAGACGCGCCAGAGCACCGTCTCGAAACAGTCCCCCGAGCCGGAGGTGTGCAGCCGCACGTGGGGGATCAGCCCGAGCGCGCCGGCGACCACCGCCTCGCCCGTGACCAGCGCCGCACCGGTGAAGTCGCCGGGGCCGGGCAGACCTCGGGGGTCGCCCGGCGCGGGCAGCACCAGGCGGATCTCGTCCGGGGAGAGCTTGGCCAGGGTGGGCAGCGCGGCGCCCAGCGGGACGTCGGTCCAGGTGCCCGGGGCGTCCGCGACGAGGTGTTCCTCGTCGCCGGCGATGGCGTCGGCGACCTCGTCGTACGGCACCAACCCGGCGCGCCACGCGCGCACCCAGGCAACGAACCGGCTGGACCGGCGCGGCGCGAGTGTGGCCGCGCCCGTTGCGGGGGTGGACATGCCGAAAGGGTACGTGGTCACGACCGGCCCTGTCTCGGCTGCCGCTCCGGTCGCCCGGCCTGCCCCCAACTGCCCTGTTCGCCCCAGTCCCTGCCCTCTGACACTGGTGTGTGGCCGGCGGTCGACGGCCGGGGCGGTGTGTCGGGAACCGGGGTGGGCGCGGGCGGGGTCTAGCGTGATCGACATGGCGGGGCGATACGGCGAGGACGTGTTGGCGGGCGACTGGCGACGGCGCAAGGTCACCCCCGAGGTGGACGCCGAACCGGACCTCGTGGTCGAGGACGCCGACTCCGGGTTCTGCGGAGCGGTGGTGGGCTTCGAGGCCGGCGCTGTCGTGTTGGAGGACCGGCACGGCAAACGGCGCAACTTCCCGCTGCTGCCGGCGGCGTTCCTCCTCGACGGGCGCCCGGTGACGCTACGCCGACCGACCCGGGCGGCGGTGCCGGCGGCCCGTCGGCGGACCGCGTCCGGTTCGGTGGCGGTGGACAACGTGCGCGCCCAGGTGGCCAAGGCCAGCCGCATCTGGGTGGAGGGCATCCACGACGCCGCGCTCGTCGAGCGGATCTGGGGCGACGACCTCCGGATCGAGGGCGTGGTCGTCGAGCCGTTGGACGGCATCGACGCCCTCGACGCCGAGGTACGCGACTTCGGCCCCGGCCCGACCCGGCGGCTGGGCGTGCTCGTCGACCACCTGGTGCCGGGCAGCAAGGAGAGCCGGATCGTCGCCCGGGTGAACTCACCGCACGTGCTGGTGACCGGGCACCCCTACGTGGACGTGTGGCAGGCGGTCAAGCCGGCGGCGTTGGGCATCGAGGCCTGGCCGGTGGTGCCGCCGGGACGGCCGTGGAAGGAGGGGGTCTGCGCGGCCCTCGGGGTGGCCGAACCGGCGGACATGTGGCGGCACATCCTGTCCCGGGTGAACAGCTTCGCCGACGTGGAGACGCCCCTGATCAACGCCATGGAACGTCTCATCGACTTCGTCACCGAGCCGGCCTGACCGCCCGGTCCGGCTGATCCGGCCGGGCGGCGGGTCAGGGCACCTCGTCCGGGCTGCGCGTGAAGACGAACGTGGCGATGTCGACGGCCACCGCCCGTCCGCTGTCGTCGCGCAGCACCGACAGGATCTCGCCGTTCTCCGGGCCCGAGCGCCCCCGCCAGCGGTCCGTCCCCTCGGCGGTGAACCGGCTGAGCCGCTCACCGCGTACGTGGGCCACCAGCTCGTCCGCGTCCCAGCGCAGGTCCAGCGACGTGCCCATCCACCACCAGCGACCGGTCAGCTCGGCCAACCCGGCACCGGGCGCGGCGGTGGCCGGTCGCCACGGCTGCGGCAACGGCGGTTCGGCGTCCAGCACAGTGGTCAGCAGGCGGCGGCCGAGCCCGCTGATCGGGAAGCCGTACGAGTTGGCGAAGCCGACCACAGCGGTACGGGTGGGCCGGTGCACCACGAGCGCGGCCACGTACCCGGGCATCGAGCCGCCGTGCCCGACGTACACCCGCTCGCCGTCCCGGTAGAGCTCCAGCCCCAGGCCGTGCCCGCCGGTCCAGGAGTCGTCGCTGATCACCACGGGTGAGCACATCTCGGTGAGCGTCTCGGCTGCCAACACCGACGGGTCGGGTTCGGCCAGGAACGCCGCCCAGCGGCCCAGGTCCTCGATCGTCGACCAGAGCTGCCCGGCGGGGGCCATGGCGCCGGTGTCGGTACGGGGTTCCTCGCGCAGCGTGCCGTGCCAGGGGTGGACGACGTAACCGCGGGCGTACGGCTCGGTGGCCGCGTAGGTGGTGCGACCCAGGCCCAGCGGGGTGAGGACCCGTTCGGTGAGCAGGTCGGCCCACTGTGTTCCGGTGAGCCGTTCGAGCAACCCGCCGAGCAGCCCGTACGCCAGGTTCGAGTAGTGGTACGTGCGGTGCGGCGGGTGAGCGATCTTGTCGGCGTCGACCCCGGCGAGCAGGGTGGTCAGGTCGACGCCGGCCGCCCGCTCCCACCAGTCGCCATCGGGTTCGCGCTGGATGCCGCTGGCGTGTCCGAGCAGTTGGCGCACTGTGAGCGCGCCCACGCCGGTGCCCGGCAGGTGCTGCTCCAGCCGGTCGTCGAGGGCCAGTCGGCCGGCGTCGCGCAGCTGCATGACGAGCGTGGCGGTCATCGTCTTGCTGATCGAGCCCACCCGGTACTGCAGGTCGATGTCCGGTCGAGGGTGTTCGCCGGCGGCGGCCACGTGCGCCAGCGTGCCGTCGCGGACCACGCCCAGCACCAGCGAGGGGGTACGCCCGTCGGCCTGTGCCTGAGCAACCAGGGTGTCGATCTGTCGGGCGGTCTCGGGTAGCAGGGCCAACGGGATCTCCTCGGGTCGGGCCGCCGTTTCGTGCCGTTATGGCGTGCCGGAAAGGGCCTCGCCGAGCCTACTGATCTTCGCGGGGAGGCCGCGCGTGCATTTGCGTGTCACGATCAGGGGGTGGACGCCGTGGTGTGGATCGTTGTGGGTGTGCTGCTGGCCGTCGCCGAGATCTTCACGACGACGCTATTTCTGATCATGTTCGGGGCCGGTGCGTTCGCCGCCGCCGGTGCGGCCGCCCTGGGCGCGCCGGTCGCCGTGCAGGCGCTCGTCTTCGCTGTGGTGTCGGCGTTGAGTCTGGTGGTGGTCCGGCCGGTCATCCGGCGGCACAGCCGCTCCGCGCTGGAGAACGGCGAGCAGCCGTTCGGCGTGGAGGCCATCGAGGGCTCGACGGCACTGGTGCTGGAACGGGTGGACGCCGAGCACGGTCTCGTCAAGATCGACGGCGAGTTGTGGAGCGCCCGGTCGTACGACACGACACAGTTCTACGAACCCGGTCAGCGGGTTCGGGTGATAAAGGTCCGGGGCGCTACCGCCCTGGTCTGGCAGGACGATGTTTCTTCCTCCGGCGAGCTGCCGGAATCGAGAGGGTGAACGGGATGACCTTAATCGGGGTGCTGGTGATCGCGGTGGCGTTGATCGCCGTGATAACGCTGGCCAAGGCGGTGCGGATCGTGCCGCAGCAGCGCCAGGACGTGGTGGAACGGCTCGGCAAGTACAAGCGCACCCTCAACCCCGGCCTCAACCTGCTGGTGCCGTTCATCGACGCGGTCCGCACCAAGGTCGACATGCGGGAGCAGGTGGTCAGCTTCCCGCCGCAGCCGGTGATCACCTCGGACAACCTGGTGGTCTCGATCGACACGGTTCTGTACTTCAAGGTGGTCGACTCGGTTCGGGCGACCTACGAGATCTCCAGCTTCCTCCAGGCCATCGAGCAGTTGACGGTCACCACGTTGCGTAACGTGATCGGTTCGCTGGACCTGGAGCGGGCACTGACCAGCCGGGACGAGATCAACAGGCACCTGTCGGGCGTGCTCGACGAGACCACCGGCCGCTGGGGCATCAAGGTCACCCGGGTCGAGATCAAGGCGATCGAGCCGCCGGCGAGCATCCGCGACTCGATGGAGAAGCAGATGCGCGCCGAGCGGGACCGCCGTGCGGCGATCCTGACCGCCGAGGGCCACAAGCAGTCAGTGATCCTCACCGCCGAGGGTGACAAGCAGTCGGCGGTGTTGCGGGCCGACGGTGACCGGCAGGCCCGGATCCTGCAGGCCGAGGGTCAGGCGAAGGCGATCCGGACGGTGTTCGACGCCATCCACCAGGCCAACCCGAGCCAGAAGGTGCTCGCCTACCAGTACCTGCAGGCTCTGCCGCAGATCGCCCAGGGCAGCGCCAACAAGGTCTGGATCATCCCGGCCGAGCTGACCAAGGCCCTGGAGGGGATGGGTGGCGCGCTCGGTGGGCTGAGCCAGATGGTGGGGGACCTTCCCTCGCCGGAGGCCGCCGACCACGCGAGCCAGGTGGAGCGCGAGGCCGCCGAGGCGGCGCAGGCCGCGGCGGACGCCGCTCAGCAGATCCACGACGAGGTACGCGTCGCCGAGGCGCAGGTCACCGGCAGCAAGGGGCCGCAGGGGCTGCCCGCACCGGAGCCGGTCTCGCCGAGCAGCCTCGTCGAGGACCCGGCCGACCAGCGCGAACGCGGCTGATCACGCGGTAATACGAAAAAGACTCATGGGGCGCTCCGACGCCTGCCACGATCAGTCCTAGGACGGGTGGTGACCAGGCAATCGGGGCGCCCCGGCGCGTCGGTGCACCGCTCGACGACGAGCGAGGTGACGCATGAAGGATCCGGCGAATCGGATGTGGTCCTCGGCCCCGGTGCCCGGCGCGCACGACCCGGTCGCCCCGCTGGGCTCCCGCGCAAGCGGTGGTGGGTTCGGCGTACTGCCCTTCGTCGGTGAGCCGACCCCGGGCGCCCCGGCCACGAACGCCAGTTGGGCCTTCTCGGTACGTCGGTTCGCGCGGGCGGCGGTGTGGCTGCTGCCCGCGTACGCCATCCTCTACGGCGCGGTGGCGATGGCCAGCGACGGAGGGGTGGGCAACGACCCCTATCCGGCCGACGGCCAGGCGGTCTACCTGATCGGCTGGGTGGCGGCGGTCTGGCTCGGCCTGCTCGCGTTGCTGGCCCTCACCGGGCTGCTGGCCGCGACCCGCAGCCGCCGGGTGGCCGCCGCGGGGCTGCTGGTCAGTATCGCCGGCACCGTGCTCATGCTCCCGTTCGCCGGGTTCGAGGAGCAGACGCCGGTCTTCGGCACCACCGCCCGGTCGCTGGTGCTGCTCGGCGCGACGTTCTACAGCGTGGGCTGGTTCCTCACCGGGTGGGCGGTGGCCCGCTCGGGCACCTTCAGCCTCGGCGACGGCGTCATGCTGATCATCGCCGCGCCCCTGCTCGGCCTCGGCGGTGCCCTGATCGGCTCGTTGCAGACGTTCGGCGCGATCTTCGTACTGATCGCCGGCATCGGCATCGGCTACCGCTCCGGCCGCCTGATGCCCCGCGAAACCGCCCGAGACGCCGCCAGCGCCAGCCTGAGCACCCCCAACCCCTAAAAACCCCTCCCGTCCCCCTCCCACCCACCTTTCTCGCGGTGATCAAGAGGTTTGCGTCAGATCAAGGCCGGTTCTTGACGCAAACCTCTTGATCACCGAGCCGGGTGTGGGGTTGGGGTGGGGGTGGGGGTGGGGCGTGAAGTTGGTGACACTGGGGGTTTGGGGGTGGTCGGTTGGCCGCTTTCGTGGCAATCCTGGGTTGCATGGCCGCTTCCCGCTCGCCGCTGTCGCGGCTGTTCACAGTGCTGCTCGCCGGCGTGTCGGCCGGGCTTGTCCTGGCAGTCGCCGCGCTGCCGGGCAACCTGCTGCTCGGGCTCACCGCCCGCTCCGCGCTCGGGTCGTACGCCGCGTTGCCGGCCTCGCTGAAGACCCCGGCCACCCCGCAGCGCTCGTACCTGTACGCCAATGACGGCAGGACGCTCATCACCACGTTCTACGACGTGAACCGCACCGACGTCCCCCTGTCGGAGATCGCCCCGGTCATGCGGCAGGCGATCGTGGCGGCCGAGGACCGGCGTTTCTACGACCACGGCGGCGCGGACCTGCGCGGCCTGGCCCGGGCGCTGGCGGCGAACGTCAAGGGCGGCGGCACCGAGCAGGGCGGCTCGACGCTCACCATGCAGTACGTCCGTAACGTGCTCAAGACCGACCCCACCCGCACCGCCGAGGAGCGCGCCGCAGCCACCGACCCCACCGTCGGGCGCAAGATCCAGGAGATCCGGTACGCGAGCGCGTTGGACAAGAGCCTCGGCAAGGACGAGATCCTCGACAGGTACCTGAACATCGCCTACTTCGGCTCCGGCGCGTACGGGATCGCGGCGGCCAGCCAGCGGTACTTCGGCAAGACCGCGAGCCAGTTGACCCTCGGCGAGTCGGCCCTGCTGGCGGGGCTGGTGCAGTCTCCGGACGCGTACAGCCCGATCAGCGGCGACAAGGACGAGGCGGTGACCCGCCGGTCGTACGTGCTGGACTCGATGGTCGCCACGAACGCGATCACCGCCGCGCAGGCCGCCCAGGCCAAGGCCGAGCCGCTGGCCCTGCATCCCACCGCCCAGCCCACCGGCTGCACCGCCGTCTCCCAGGGCCACGACGACTGGGGCTTCTTCTGCGACTACCTGCGCCAGTGGTGGATGACCCAGCCGGCCTTCGGGGCCACCGTCGCGGAGCGCGAGCAGGCACTGCGGTCGGGCGGCTACACGGTGGTCACCTCGCTGGACCCGAAGATCCAGGCCACCGCGCAGCAACAGGCGACAAAGGTCTACGGGTACGACAACAAGCGCGCCCTGCCCATCGCGGCGGTCCAGCCCGGCACCGGGCGGGTGTTGGCGATGGCGGTCAACAGGCACTACAGCCTCGCCGACAACCCGGCCGGGCAGGCGAACCACCCGAACACCGTCAACCCGTTGATCTCCGGCGGGGCCAGCGTCGACGGTTACCAGGCGGGTTCGACGTTCAAGCTGTTCACCATGCTCGCCGCGTTGGAGTCGGGCCGTACCCTTTCCACCGGGTTCGACGCTCCCGCCAAGCTGCCCACCCGCTACGCCGCCGAGGGGCCGGGCAGTTGTGACGGCCACTGGTGCCCGGCGAACGCCAACCCGGACTGGATGGACGGGTACCGGATGATGTGGGACGGCTTCGGCCGTTCGGTGAACACCTACTTCGTCTGGTTGGCCGAGCAGGTCGGCCAGGACAAGGTGGTCGAGATGGCGCAGCGGCTCGGCATCACGTTCCGCGCCGACTCGGATGCCGCCTTCGCGAAGAACAACGCCGCGAACTGGGGTTCGTTCACCCTCGGCGTGGCGGCCACCACCCCGCTGGACCTGGCCAACGCGTACGCCACGGTGGCCGCCGAGGGCACCTACTGCACGCCGGTGCCGGTGGTCTCGGTGACCGACGCGAGCGGTGCGAAGGTGTCGGTCGGGCAGCCGTCCTGCAAGCGGGTGCTCGACCCCGACGTCGCCCGGGCCGCTACCGACGCGGCGCGCTGCCCGGTGGGTCAGCAGTCGGCGTTCGGGCAGTGCAACGGTGGTACCGCCAACGGGGTGAACGACATCCTCGGCGGCCGGCCGGTGGCCGGTAAGACGGGTAGCTCGGAGCAGAACTCCACCGAGACGTTCGTCGGCTTCACCCCGCAGGTAGCGGTGGCCGGCATCGCCGCGAACCCGGACGATCCGGCCGACTCGGTGGGGTCGGCGGTGCAGACCAAGGTGATCGACGCGGTGGCCCGGGTCATGGCCACTGCCGTGAAGGGTCAGCCGGAGAAGGCGTTCGCCGCACCGAGCCACGAGTTGGCCGGCGACCCGCACCGCCCGGTCGAGCGCCCGAAGGCCCCGGAACGCCCGCAGACCCCCACGACCGAAGACCCCCGCTCAGCCCTGCAACGCTGGCTGGACCGCCGAGGCTGACCCCCACCCCGTCCCACCCGGTACCCCGTGCCGCGTACCCCCGCGATCTTGCATTTTCTGTTGTCGATTGACGCCCATTCGCGGCACTTGTCGGCGCAGAAAGTGCAAGATCGCGGGGAGTGGGGCGGGGGCGGGGCGGGGTGGGTCAGGGCTGGCGGCGGCGGGGGCGATAGCTGGCCAGGGTTGCCGGGAGGCCGCGGCGGATGATGCCGGCCCAGTCGGTGTCGCCGCGGAGCACCGCCGCAGCGGTCTTGCGGGCCTGCTCGACGGTGAAGTGCGGTGGCAGCATCAGCTCCGCCGGGTCGACCAGGGCATTGATCACCACCGGTCGGTCGGCGGTGAGCGCCCGGTCCCAGACGTCGCGCACCTGATCCGGCGAGTCGATCAGCTCGCCGTGCAGCCCGAGCACCCTCGCCCACTCGTGGTAGGCGATGTCCGGCAACTGCTGGCTGTCCGGGAACATCGGCGTCCCCTCGGTGGAGCGTTGTTCCCAGCTGACGAACGCCAGGTCCCGGTTGTTGAGCACCAGCACCACGAAGCGCGGGTCCGCCCAGCTCTGCCAGTACTTCGCCACGGTGATCAGCTCGTTGACGCCGTTCATCTGCATGGCACCGTCGCCGATCAGGGCGACGAGCGGTCGGTCCGGGTGGGCGAACTTGGCGCTCAGCGCGTACGGCATGGCGCCGCCCATGGACAGCAGCGTGCCGGAGAGGCTGGCCAGCATCCCGGGGCGTACCTGGATGTGTCGGGCGTACCAGGCGGTGGTGGTGCCGCAGTCGACAGCGAGCATCACGTCGTCGGGTAGGCGTTCGTTGAGGGTGTGGAAGAGCAACTGCGGGTTGACCGGGTCGGCGGTCTGTTCGGCGAGGTCGTGTTGCGCCCGGCGCCACGCCGAGGTGGCCTCGGTGATCTCCGACCGCCAGGCGGTCGGCCCGGGGCCGGGGCCCAGCTCGTCCAGCAGCGCCCGCAGTGTGGGGCGGGCGTCGCCGGTCAGGTTCACCTCGGTCGGGTATCGCAGCCCGAGCTGGGTGCCGTCCAGGTCGATCTGCACCGCGCGGGCCTGCCCGGGTTTCGGGTAGAACTCGGAGTACGGCATGTTGCTGCCCACGATCAGCAGCCGGTCGCAGCCGCTCATCAGCTGCCAGCTCGGTCGGGTGCCGAGCAACCCGATCGCGCCTGTCACCCACGGTTCGCGGTGGTCGACGGCGGTGAAGCCGAGCAACGCGGCGGCCACACCGGCCCCGAGTCGATCGGCGATCTCGTGGACCTCGTCGCGGGCGCCGAGCGCACCCTGGCCGACGAGCATTGCCACCCGCTGCCCGCCGCGCAGGACCTCGGCCGCCCGGCGTACGTCCGCCTCCGGTGGCACCGTCGGCGTGCTGCTCGGCGCGTTGCTGGTCTGGTAGTAGCCGTGTGCGTGCGGCGGGTTCGGGACGGCCGGCTCGTCCTGAATGTCCAGCGGCAGGATCAGGGCGGTGACGGTACGGCGGGCCAGCGCCGTCCGGCACGCCCGGTCGACGAGGTGGCGTACCTGCGCCGGGTGGTCGAGTTGGGCCAGGAACGCCGCGGCCACGTCCTTGTAGAGGGCGAGCAGGTCGACCTCCTGGTAGTAGCCGCCGCCCTCGGCGGTGGTCGCTGTGTGCCCGACCAGGGCGATCACCGGTTGGTGGTCGAGCTTCGCGTCGTACAGGCCGTTGAGCAGGTGGATCGCTCCCGGCCCGCTGGTGACGAGCGCGCAGCCCAGCGGCCCGCCGCCGTACTTGACGTGCGCGGAGGCGGCGAAGCCCGCGGTCTCCTCGTGGCGGACCTGGATGAACTGGGCCCGCCCGTTGGTGCGTTGCAGTGCCGAGGTCAGGCCGTTGATGCCGTCGCCGGGATAGCCGAAGTAGCGGTGGACGCCCCAGCTGAACAGTCGCGACACGATGTGGTCGGCGACGGTCGGGCGCCGGGGCAGGGTGCCCGCCTCGCCCGGCGTGGTGTCGTCTGCGCTCACCTGGATGGTCCTTCCCGTCGCGTCCGGTGCCTGCCGGCCATTCCCCTTCTTCTTCGGACAAAACACCCGGGTGGGCGGGCGTCGGAACGCGTTCCTCCACGTCCGGCAGAATCGTCGGGTGCCCGTCCACCAGATCACCGACCCTGACGACGACCGGATCGCCGACTACCGGGCGCTCACCGACGTCGAGCTGCGCACCCGCTGGGAGCCGCCGCACGGACTGTTCATCGCCGAGGGGGAGCTGGTGCTGCGCCGGGCGCTGCGCGCGGGCTACCCGGCCCGGTCGTACCTGGTCGACGCCAAGCGTGTCGACCAGCTCGCCGACCTGGACACCGGCGACGCGCCGGTCTACGCCGCGACACCTGACGTGCTGCAACAGGCCACCGGCTTCCACGTACACCGGGGGGTGCTGGCGTCGTTCCACCGCCGGCCGCTGCCGACGGCGGACGAGGTGCTGGCCACCGCGCGCCGGGTCGTGCTCCTGGAGGACGTGAACAACCACACGAACCTGGGCGCGATCTTCCGGGGTGCTGCCGCGCTCGGCGTCGACGCGGTGCTGCTCTCGCCGACCTGCGCCGACCCGCTCTACCGGCGCAGTGTCCGGGTCAGCATGGGGGAGGTCTTCGCCCTGCCGTACGCGAAGCTCGACCGCTGGCCCGAGGGCCTGGACCAGGTCCGGGAGGCCGGTTTCACGGTGCTCGCCATGACGCCCGCGCCGGACGCCGTACCGATTCAGCTGTTGAGCCCGGCGCAGCGCGAGCGGGCGGCGTTGCTGCTGGGCGCCGAGGGGCCGGGTCTCACCGCGGCGGCCCAGGCGGCCAGCGACG
This sequence comes from Micromonospora sp. NPDC005710, assembly GCF_040630995.1. Classification (NCBI taxonomy): domain Bacteria; kingdom Bacillati; phylum Actinomycetota; class Actinomycetes; order Micromonosporales; family Micromonosporaceae; genus Micromonospora; species Micromonospora sp. NPDC005710. The sequence continues at coordinate 53,263 of NZ_JBEXYP010000024.1, forward strand.
TGCGGGTGGTCCTTCCGATGCGCCGGGGGGTCGACTCGTTGAACGTGGCCGCCGCGGCGGCGGTGGCGTTCTGGGAGTTGAGTCGCGACGATCCGCCGTTCGGTGGCGAGTAGAACGCTTCGGCTTGCATGGCCATGCGTTCTATTGCATAATTTTCCCCGTGTCCAAGGTTCTCACCTCCCTGCCCATCGGCGAACGTGTCGGCATCGCCTTCTCCGGCGGCCTCGACACCTCGGTCGCAGTCGCGTGGATGCGCGACAAAGGCGCGATTCCCTGCGCCTACACCGCCGACATCGGCCAGTACGACGAGCCCGACATCGCCTCGGTGCCCGGTCGCGCGCTCAGCTACGGCGCGGAACTCGGCCGCCTGGTCGACTGTCGCGCCGCCCTCGTCGAGGAGGGCCTGGCCGCGTTGACCTGCGGCGCCTTCCACATCCGCAGCGGCGGGCGGGCGTACTTCAACACCACACCGCTGGGCCGCGCCGTGACCGGCACCCTGCTGGTGCGGGCGATGGTCGCCGACGACGTCCAGATCTGGGGCGACGGCTCGACCTTCAAGGGCAACGACATCGAGCGGTTCTACCGGTACGGCCTGCTGGCCAACCCGATGCTGCGCATCTACAAGCCGTGGCTCGACACCGCCTTCGTCACCGAGCTGGGTGGGCGCAAGGAAATGTCCGAGTGGCTGCTCGAACGCGGCCTGCCCTACCGGGACAGCACCGAGAAGGCCTACTCGACCGACGCCAACATCTGGGGCGCCACGCACGAGGCGAAGACCCTGGAGCACCTCGACACCGGCATCGAGACGGTCAACCCGATCATGGGCGTCCGGTTCTGGGACCCGTCGGTGGAGATCCTGACCGAGGACGTCACCATCGGCTTCGACCAGGGCCGCCCGGTCACCATCAACGGCAAGGAGTTCGGCAATGCCGTCGACCTGGTGCTGGAGGCCAACGCCATCGGCGGCCGGCACGGCCTGGGCATGTCGGACCAGATCGAGAACCGGATCATCGAGGCCAAGAGCCGCGGCATCTACGAGGCGCCCGGGATGGCGCTGCTGTACGCCGCGTACGAGCGGCTGGTCAACGCCATCCACAACGAGGACACCCTGGCGAACTACCACAGCGAGGGCCGCCGCCTCGGTCGCCTGATGTACGAGGGCCGCTGGCTGGACCCGCAGGCGCTCATGCTGCGCGAGTCGTTGCAGCGGTGGGTCGGCACGGCGGTCACCGGCGAGGTGACGTTGCGGCTGCGCCGGGGCGAGGACTACTCAATCCTGGACACCACCGGTCCGTCGTTCAGCTACCACCCGGACAAGCTGTCGATGGAGCGTACTGAGGACTCGGCGTTCGGCCCGTCGGACCGGATCGGCCAGCTCACCATGCGCAACCTGGACATCGCCGACTCCCGGTCGAAGTTGGAGCAGTACGCCTCCCTCGGCCTGGTCGGCGGCGGCAACACGCAGCGGATGATCGGCGCCGCGCAGGCCGCCTCCACCGGGTTGATCGGCGCGATGCCCGAGGGTGGCGCGGAAGCCATCGCCTCCCGGGGCGTCGCCTCGGCCGAGGACGAGGCACTGGACCGTGCCGCGATGGAGTTCGGCGTCGACTGAGCAGGTCCGACCCCTCCCGCCGGTGGCGCGTCGAGATCGGCGGTGACGCAGGGTAGCGTGGCGGCCGTGTTCCCTACCGTCCGTGAGGTCCTTGCCCTGGACCCGGTCCGCCACGGCGCGCCACGCGTCGTTGCCGGCGACGAAGGGCTGGACCGACCCGTGCGGTGGGTGCACGTCGCCGAGGTACCGGACATCGCCACCCTGCTCGGCGGCGGCGAACTGGTACTCACCACGGGCATCGGCCTGCCCGGTGACGACGCCGGGCTGCGTGCGTTCATCGGCGACCTCGCCGACGTCGGGGTCTCCGGACTCGTCGTCGAGCTGGGCCGCCGGTACGTCAGCGGGGTGCCCCGGGTGATGGCCGCCGCCGCCGAACGGCGTGGGCTGCCCCTGGTGGAGCTGCGCCGGGCCACCCCGTTCGTCCGGATCACCGAGGCGGTGCACGCGCTCATCGTCGACGCGCAGCTCACCGAACTGCGGGCCACCGAGGAGATCCACCAGCGGTTCAACGACCTGTCCGTCGAGGGCGCCGACGCCGCCGAGGTGATCCGACAGGCCGCCGAGCTGTCCGGTTGCCCGGTGGTGCTGGAGAACCTGTCCCGGCAGGTGCTCGGGTACGACCCGGCGGGGGAGAGCGCCGAGCTGCTGCTGGACGGCTGGGAGCAGCACTCCCGGCGGATCCGTCCGGCCGGGCGGACCGCGTACGACAGGGACAGCGGGTGGCTGGTGACCACCGTCGGCGCCCGGGGGCAGGACTGGGGTCGGCTGCTGCTGCGTTGGCCGGCCAGCGGGGACGTGCCGAGCGCCCGAGCGGTCGAGCCGACCACTGGCCCGCCCACCCGGCTGACCATCCTGATCGAGCGGGCCGCCTCCACTCTCGCGCTGGGCCGGCTGATCCGCCGCGACGCCGAGGGACTGGAACGGCAGATCCACCGCACCCTGCTCACCGCGCTGCTCGACCACTCCCGCCCGGTCGACGAGGTGGGGCTGCGGGCCAAGGCGCTCGGCGTGGTGCTCGACCGGCGACACCTGGTCGGCGTCATGGTCCGGCACCGGGTCGACGACCCCGCCGGTGAGGTCGGCCCCGAGGCCGGCCAGGCCCGGCTGCGGGATCTCTCCGAGGCCGTCGGCCAGGCTCTGCGGGAGGCGAAGCTGACCGCTCTGACAAGCGCCGTCGACGACAACTCGGTGGGCGCGCTGCTGGCCCTGCCGGACCCGGCCGCCGAGGACCGCGCGCTGTCCGCGTTCGCCGGCGCCCTTCGTCGGGTACGCCTCGACGCCGGCACCGGCCGCGCGTCCACCGCAGGTGTCGATCCGGCCCGGGGTGCCGACCCGGCTGCCGTGATCGTCGCCGCCGGATCGTGTGTGGGGAGCCTGCGGGAGGCCCGAAGGTCGCTCGTCGAGGCGCGGCAGATCGCCGAGGCGGCCCGAAACGACCGGCGTGACCTGCCGATCTTCCGGCTACCCCACGTCGGTCTGGCCGGGCTCCTGCACCTCCTGCGCGACGAGCCCCGCCTCCAGACGTTCGTGGAGCGCGAACTCGGCGCCCTGCTGGAGTACGACGCCCGGCACCCTCGGGAGCAGCTGCTCGACACCCTGCGCGCGTACCTGGAGCAGGGGCGCAACAAGTCCGCCGGCGCCGCCGTCGCCCACCTGTCCCGGCCGGCCTTCTACGAACGTCTGGCGCGCATCGCCCGCATCCTCAACGTGGACCTCGACTCGGTAGAGGCCACCCTGTCCCTGCACGTAGCCCTCCTGGCCCTGGAAGCAGTCCGAGCTCCGTAACGCCAGCCTCACGATGCCGGTGGGTGGTCGGCCTGGTTCGGGTCGGCCTGGTCCGGCTCGGCCTGGTCCGGCTCGGCCTGGTCGGCCTGGCGTAGGACGGGCATGTGGGGCCGGCGTGCTTTGGAGCTGATGTCGTGAACGAATCGCGCTTCCGCATGCTGCCTCGGCCTGCTGCCTCGGCTTCGGCTTGGCCGGCCAGGCTGATTCGTCTACGGCATCAGCTCCAAAGGACCAGCGACACACACTCCGTCGCCGGACGCCGCGAATCCGTGCTGGTCCCCGTGGCCAACGCGAGCGCGCGCCGACCCCGGGTTCCGAGGCGTCGGGCTGTGCCGTGTCACATGAGATGGTTCAGGGCCTTGGCGTAGGTCGGGGGAATGTGGTTGGGGCCCCCAGGGGTGAAGACGTCCGAGGTGGCCACCGTGGACCAGGCTGTTTCCGGGACGGCGTCGACAAGGGCCTGGATCACCGGTGCGTCGCGCCACTGGTCCTGCTCGGCGAGCAGGCCGAGGGCCACCACCGACTCCTCGACCTCGCCCACGCACTCGAACGGCTTGTGCCCGTCCACGCCCAACAACTCGCGGTAGCCGGGGATCTGCGACTCGTCGGCCAGCAGGTCCCCGCCGAAGATGTGGGTGACCCGCTCCCGGGGCATGAACGGCGCCATGGCCAGGAAGACGAACCGGCACTTCGGGCAGTCACGGCACCAACGCTCACTCGCGTCGCGCAGCTTGAACGCCTGGTTGCAGCTCGTCACCACGTCGTCGTACCGGGTGAACTCGGCGAACAGCCGGGCGATGTGCAGCTCGGACAGCGACCGCAGCAGGGAGAAGTACGGGTCGGTGAGGCCGGCGTGCTGGGCCAGTGACGCCCGCAGCAACCCCTCCGCCTCGACGCCCTTGGACCACTGGTGGTTGATCTCGTGGCCGTCCCAGACCAGGTTCGGGTCGGACGCCGAGCGCTCGTTGGACATCACCACCGGGCCCAGCCCGTGCAGGACGGCGGTGGCGACGGCGATCAGGGAGTTGATGGCGGTGACCGGGATGTGCCCGTTCAGCGCGCCGGACGCGTTCAGGTCGAACAGCACCGGGTCGATGCGCCGTCGGGCGGCCAACGGGACCAGCCCGGACGCCTCGTTGACGGCGACGATCACGTGGTTCGGGTTGACCGAGAACGGCACCGGGTCCAGTTCGGCGCGGCGCAGCGCCTCCAGGCTGACGATCGAGTCCTTGCCACCGCCGACCGCCGAGAGCGGGCGACGGTCCGAGTCGTCGTACACCCGGGGTGATTGCGGGGTGCCGGTCGGCACCTCCGGGCGCAGCTCGAGCACGTGCGGCAGTTGGTTGCGGTACGCGTACTCCGCGAGGCCCTTGGTGTAGACGGCGGTGACGTAGTCGACGGTGGCCGCGCCCAGCGGCGCCGGCAGCACGAGGCGGGGCGGCGCGGCGGCCTTGTAGTAGCTGACCCCGGCGACGAGGTGCAGCACCTCCAGCACCCGGTCGAGGGTCGCGACAGTCTCGTCGGAGGGCGGCTCCGCCGGCAGCGGAAGAGTGATCACCTCGGTGAACCGCTGCTCACCGGCCGGGCCGGTCAGCGCGTAGTCGAACAGGACCTCGCCGGTGGCGAAGTCGATCGAGTAGGACGGGAAGGTGAAGGCGTCCATCCGCCGGAGCTGCTCGTTAGGCACACGCCATACTAGGCCCTGGTTCGTCCGGCCGTGTCCGGACCGGGCCCTGCCAGCCGCCGCCGTGACCCCCGAGGAGAGCCCCGTGCGCCTTTCTGACCTGCGCGGACGTACCGTCGCCGTCTGGGGCACCGGTCGGGAGGGCCGGGCCGCTGTGACCGCCATCGCCGCGCACGGGCCGGCCGAGCTGGTCGCCGTCGACGACAGCGCGAACTTCCTGTCGCTGCCCTGGGACGGCCCACTGGCCGAGGCGGCGCCGCTGGTCACCGGTGAGGCCGGCTTCGAACGGCTGGCCGCCGCGGACGTGGTGGTCCGCTCCCCGGGTGTGCCGCAGACCCACCCGTGGCTCGTCGAGCTGCGCCGCCGCGGAGTCCTGGTGACCCAGGGCACCGCGTTGTGGATGGCCGACCACGCCGCGCGCACCGTCGGGGTGACCGGCAGCAAGGGCAAGAGCACCACTTCCAGCCTGATCAGTCACCTGCTCACCGCGATGGGCCGCCCGAACGTCTTCGGCGGCAACATCGGGGTGCCGACCCTGGACCTGCCGGACGCGGAGCTGTACGTGCTGGAGCTGTCCAGCTACCAGTGCAGCGACCTCACCGACTCGCCCCGGGTGGCGGTGGTCACCGCGCTGTTCCCCGAGCACCTGGACGCGCACGGCGGGGAACGGGAGTACTACCGGGACAAGCTCAACCTGCTGGCCCACGACCCGCAGACGACAGTTGTCAACGGTGGCGACCCCCGGCTCGCCGCGGAGCTGGGGGATCTGCCGGCGGTCCGGGCCGGTCTCCCCGACACCGCCCACGTCGCCACCGGCCTCGACGGCACGCCGTGGTTCCACGTCGGTGACCAGCCGCTGTTCCCGCGCGCGGTGCTGCCGCTCGTCGGCCGGCACAACGAGGGCAACCTCTGTGTCGCGCTCGCCGTGCTCGACGCGCTCGGCGTGGACGTGGTGGCCGGCAAGGACCACCTCGCGGTCGCGGTCGCCGAGTTCCAGGGGCTGGCCCACCGGCTCACCGAGATCACCGACCCGTCCGGGCTGACGTTCGTCGACGACACCCTGGCCACCAGCCCGTACGCGGCCATGCACGCCATCGACGCGTACGACGGGCGGCCGTTGACGGTGATCGTCGGGGGCAACGACAGGGGCCTTGACTACACGCCGTTGGCCGAGCACCTGGCCGAGCGGGAGCTGACGGTGATCGGTATTCCGGACAGCGGCACCCGCATCGTCGAGGTGCTCGCCGGTCTGCCGAAGGTGCGTACCGAACTGGTCGACGACCTGGTGGACGCGGTCCGGCTGTCCCGCGAGGTCACCCCGGCCGGCGGGGTCGTGCTGTTGTCGCCGGCAGCGCCCAGTTACGGCCGGTTCCGCAACTTCGAGCACCGCTCCGAGGTCTTCGCGCAGGCCGTCGCCGACACCGCCCGCTGAGCTGAGCCCTCAACGCGTCAGGTCGTGCAGGGCGCGCATCGAGCGGATCGCCGAGCGGATCTCCTGGAGGTAGCGGCCTGGCGTGAGCGTCTGCTCGGGCAGCACCGCCAGGTCGGCCAGTGTCGGGTCCACGCCGACGGTGTCGATGCCGCAGCCGTAGGGCAGGGCCAGGGTGCGCAGCGCGTCGCAGTGCTGGAACGGCACGTAGATCGGCGCGCTGACCATCAGGACCTCGTCGCCCGGTGCCAGCCGGACGTGGCCGGCCCAGAACCGTTGGGTGTCGGCGGTGTGCGCCCGTCGCTGGTCGGGTTCGCTGGATGGTGCGGCAAGCACCCGGACCGGCGGTAGCCCGTCGGGGCGGTAGGTCCGCGACGACCAGGAGTGGTGCGGGTGACCGGCGTCGACGCCGGCCTGCTCCGCCGGGGCGCTCACCTGGAACACCCGGCGGACGGCGGTGTCCAGCACGTCCACCTCCGTGTCGTCGGCCGGTAGGCCCGCGTCGGCGAGGGTGCGGCGTTCCCAGTCCGACAGCGGCCGGAAGCTGCCCAGGACGGCGACCTCGCCGCTCACCGGAAGGCCGGCGCGCAGCAGGTGCGCGGCGTACGCGACGCGGCGTACGCAGGCGTGTGCCAGGCCGCCGAGCACCAGCAGGTGGGCGTACGCCGGCCGGGCCGGTGGCACCGGGTGGATCAGCCCGAGCGCGGCGGCCGCGTCCAGCACGAGTGTCGCGGTGGCCGGGTCGAGGTCGGGCTCCCGGGCGTCGGGCCGTTCCCGGCCGCCCCGGAAGTCCCAGTGGCGGGCGGAGAAGTCGTCGAGGAAGCGGAGCACCTCGGTGAGGTCGCCGTCGGGCCACGTCCCGCCGAAGTGGGCGACCAGACCCCGGAGCGGGGTGGAGCAGACCCAGGCTCGGACCTCCGCCGTGATCCGCTCGTCGTCGGTTCCGGTCGACGCCGCCGCGTCCGCTCTGTGCACAGCCGGATGCTACCGGCCCGCCGCGTCCGGTCTGCTGGTTGTGGTTGCTGTCTACGCTGGCGGGAGCGGCCGATGGGGGGATCTCGATGACCCGTGACGTGACAGGTCAGCGGTTCCGCAACGGCGGCGGGTCCGGCGCGGGGTTCGTCCGGCTGGTGGCGCACACCGACCCGGTGGCGTTGGTGGGCATCACGCTGTCGATCACCCTCAGCATCGCTCTCGACCTCAGCAACGCGGCGTCCGGGGTGGAGTCGCTGTTGGCAGGTCTGATGGGCATCACCATCTCGTTGCTCGTCGACTCGTTGGCCCGCGCGGAGCGCCGTTTCCACCTGCGCACCCTGATGGACGGTCCGCCCTGGCTGGTGCGCACCACCACCGAGTTGGCCGGGGCCATGCGGGAGGCGGCCGAGCAGCACGCGGGCACCCGGGTGGCGGTGGAGGCGCAGCGGCGGTACGAGCAGTTCCGGTTGGAGGCCGAGCAGCTCGCTGACGGTCGGATCATCAGGCGCGGCGACGAGGACGAGGACCTGGTCGGCGCGACCAATGCCTGCGTACGCCGGCTGGACGGGTTGACGAACGTGATGCCCCGGGTGAGCGGGGAGTTGAGCTGGTGGCGCAGCGAGATCGGCCGGCGCTACTGGGAGGCGAACGTGGACGCCCTGCAACGGGGTGTGCGGATCACACGGGTCTTCGTCTACGCCACGCTGACCGAGGAGTTGTCCGCCCTGGTGGAGAAGCAACGCGCGGCCGGGGCGCGGGTGGGTCTGCTGCCGCTCGGTGTGGTCAGCCCGCACCTGCACGTCAATTTGACACTCTGGGACGGGTCGAGCTGCTGGGAGGCCCACATGACCGCACACGGCGAGATCGGCGAGAATCAGTTCTCGGTCAACCGGACGGACGTCGCTCGGCTCACCCGCGTGTTCGACCTGTGCGCGAACGCCGCGACCTTCCAGGACTGACGGCCCCACCGGGGCGGGAACGGGTGAGCCATGACGTGGAGCGCGGTCCTGCTGGTGACGGCGGTGGTGTGGGCGGTGAGCGTGATCCGCTCCGTCCGGCTCCGGGCTCTTGTCTACAGCCTGCCGCTGCCGATGACGCTCGCCCTGGTCACCACCGGTCACCGGGTGGAGGGCCCGCAGGTGCTCGGCGTGCTCGGGCTCAATCTCTTCTTCGTCGTCGTGGCGGTCACCCACCGGCGGTGGCGTTGGCCGATCCTGCTCGCCGACGTGGCGGGGATCGCCGGGTACGTGGCGTTGAGTGCCGGCCTGCTGGCCGTCGACATCCCGTTCGAGGTTGCGCTGGCCGGCACGCTCGTGCTCTGGCTGGTGGCCGTCCTGTGGTTGCGTCGTCGTGCCCGCCGGCGGGTCGCCCCCACCGAGGAGGTGGCCCCGGAGGCGGTGCCCGGCACGCAAACCCGCCCGGACGGGCTGCCGGCGTTGCTCAAGCTGGTGGTGATCTTCGTCGGGGCGGTCCTCACCCAACTGCTCGGTGCCGTGCTGCGCGGCATGGTGGTGACCTTCCCGTACTCGGGGGTGCTGGTCGCGGTCGAGGCCCGCCGGCAGTTGGCCGAGTTCAGCAGGCACTTCGCCCGCAACAGCCTCGCGCTGGTCGGCTTCCTCACCGCGTACCACTACCTTCAGGACGTCTCGTCGGCAGTGGCGCTGGGCGCCGCCTGGGCGGCCTTCGCGGTGGTCGCCGTCGCCCTGCACCTGCCGGTGCGCCCCCGGCGGGTTGCCCAGGCACGAGCGGCGAGCCGCCCGCGGCGGGCACTGCGGCCGGCGACCGAGCCACCCACCCCTAGCGGCCGGCCCTGACCAGCTCGGCGATCTCGGTGAGCGGTGCGGCGTACGCCTGCCAGTCGAGGCCGTCGACGCTGAGCGTGGGGCGGCGGCGCACCCCGTCGACCGCTCCCGCGCGCACCATCGCGCTCAGCAGGTCGGACGACCAGGACGGCTCCAGCAGCGTTCGCAGCTCGGGCACCTCGGGCCGGAGCAGCAACAGCGCGCCGACGAGGGCGGCGGCGGCCCAGTTGGACGTGCCGCCGACGAGCAGCGCGTCCGCGCCGACCACACACCGGATCCGTTCGCCGGAGGCGACGACCCGCCCGATCAGGTCCGCCGGCAGGAGGCCCATGCCGAGTTCGTTGCCGCCGTCACCGATGCCGATCCGGAAGGCCGACCCGGCGGTGTAGAGCCGGTCCAGGGGTGCGGTGTGCGCGCCGATGTCCTCGCCGCGCATGTTGCGGGGCCGCCCGTCCACGCTCGGACCGACCCGCTCGCAGGCGATGAGGTGCGTCATCCGGGCGTAGCGGGGCAGGGCGTCGGCGGCCCAGTCGTCGTACCCGCGCAGTGGTGCGACGTCGACCGGCAGGCCCGGCGCGGCGGCGACGACGGCCGCCTCGACCACCGGGGCGCAGGGTTCGTCGGTGACGAGCCGGCACCGGCCGCCGAGCAGGCGCAGGGCGGCGGCGATCTGGACCGCGCCGAGCGGGCCGTCGGTCTCCGCAGCGGGTGGCTCGGCGCCGGGGATGAAGAACCCGGTGAACACTGCGGCATCGGGTGCGGCGGAGGTGGCGAGCGACCTGGCGGCGGTGAGCAGTCCACCGGCGGCCGGTGCGGCCAGCGCCTCGCTGCCCCGGCCCACCTCGCGGGCGGCGACCCGCTCCAACTCGGCGATCGTCTCTTCGATGCGCACCGTGTGCCTCCCCGGCGACAGTGGACCGACCCAGGGTAGTCGCGCACTGCCACACAACGAATCGAGTCGAGGGATCGCGGGAGAGCCGCGAAAAACGGCTGTCACTGTCGAGCTTTGCAGTGGAAACCGTTGACGTGCTGTCAGCCGGTGACGTCAGTGCGCTACAGGGTGACAGTTGTTCGCGTCGGCTGGCGGTGGGAGCGTGCGGTATCCACGATCGCCGCTGAAGGGTTGCCACTATGACCGACGACCTGCTGGCCCGGCACCGGGCCGTGCTCCCGTCCTGGATGCCGCTGTACTACGCCGAGCCGATCGAGTTGGTCTCCGGCTCGGGCCGCCGGGTGACCGACGCGCAGGGGCGCACCTACCTGGATTTCTTCGGCGGCGTGCTGACCAACATGATCGGGTACGACATCCCGGAGATCCGGGAGGCCGTCGAGCGGCAGCTCGCCACCGGCATCGCGCACACCTCCACGCTGTACCTGATCCGCCAACAGGTGGAACTGGCCGAGAAGATCGCTCAGCGTTCCGGCATCCCGGACGCCCGGGTGTTCTTCACCAACTCCGGCACCGAGGCCAACGAGGCGGCGTTGCTGGTGGCCACCAACCACCGCCGCTCGCACCAGATCCTGGCCGTGCGCAACAGCTACCACGGCCGGTCCTACGCGGCGATGGGCGTCACCGGCAACCGCACCTGGTCGGCCAGCGGCCTCAACCCGCTACAGGTGGCCTGGCTGCACTCGGGTGACCGGGTGCGCGGTCTGCTGGCCCGGCTCAGCGCCGACGAGCAGGTCGACGCGGCGGTGGAGGACCTGCGCGAGGTGCTGGCCACCCAGACGGCCGGTGACGTGGCCGCGCTCATCGCCGAGCCGATCCAGGGTGTGGGCGGTTTCGTGCACCCGCCGGACGGGCTCTTCGCCGGCTGGAAGAAGGTCCTCGACGAGCACGGCATCCTGTTCATCGCCGACGAGGTGCAGACCGGCTGGGGGCGTACCGGGGAGCACTTCTGGGGTTACCAGGCGCACGGCGTCACCCCCGACCTGCTCACCTTCGCCAAGGGCATCGGCAACGGGTTCGCCCTCGCCGGGGTGGTCGGCCGGGCCGAGGTGCTGGAGTCGGTGTCGGCCATCAGCTTCTCCACCTTCGGCGGCAACCCGATCTCCACTGCCGCCGGCAACGCGGTGCTCGACTACCTGATCGCGCACGACCTCCAGGCGAACGCGGCCCGCGTCGGCGCGATCCTCGCCGACGGCCTGCGGTCCGCCGTGGGCAACCTCGACTGCGTCGCCGAGGTACGCGGGAAGGGGCTGATGCTCGGCGTCGAGTTCGTCCGGCCGGGCGGCAGTGAACCGGACCCGGCGCTCACCAACCGGGTCTTCGAGGCCGCCCGCGAGGGTGGCCTGCTGGCCGGCAAGGGCGGTCTGCACGGCAATGTGCTGCGGATGGGTCCGCCGTTGACGCTCACCGAGGAGGAGGCCCGGGAGGGCCTGGCGATCCTCGTCGACGCGATCCGTTCGGCTGCGGGGGTGGCGGCATGAGCATCGGTCACTTCGTCGACGGCAAGCGGGTCGGCGGCACCTCCGAGCGGCGTGGTGACGTGTTCGACCCGGCGACCGGCAGGCGTACCGCCGAGGTCGAGCTGGCCTCGGCGGCGGACGTCGACGTCGCGGTGCAGGCCGCGGTCCGCGCGGCGCGGGCCTGGCGGGACGCGTCGCTGGCGCGGCGGTCGGCGGTGCTGTTCGCGTTCCGGGAGTTGGTGCACGCCCGTCGGGACCGGCTCGCCGAGGTGATCACCGCCGAGCACGGCAAGGTGCTCGCCGACGCGGCCGGCGAGGTGCAGCGCGGCCTGGAGGTCGTCGAGTACGCGTGCGGCCTGCCGTCGGCGTTGCGCGGCGCGTTCAGCGAGAACGTGTCCACCGAGGTCGACTCGTACACCATCCGCCAGCCGCTCGGGGTGGTAGCGGTGATCTCCCCGTTCAACTTCCCGGTGATGGTGCCGCTGTGGTTCGTGCCGGTGGCGGTGGCCTGCGGCAACGCGGTGGTGCTCAAGCCGAGCGAGAAGGACCCGAGTGCGGCGTTGCTGCTGGCCGAGTGGTTCGCCGAGGCGGGCCTACCCGACGGGGTGCTCAACGTGGTCAACGGCGACGCCGAGGCGGTGAACGCGTTGCTGGAGCACCCGGAGGTGCGGGCGGTGTCGTTCGTCGGCTCCACCCCGATCGCCCGGCACGTCTACCAGCGCGCGACGGCCTCCGGCAAGCGGGTGCAGGCGCTCGGCGGGGCGAAGAACCACATGGTGGTGCTCCCGGACGCCGACCTGGATCTGGCCGCCGACGCGGCGGTGAACGCCGGGTTCGGCTCGGCGGGGGAGCGGTGCATGGCCATCTCGGTGCTGGTGGCGGTGGAGCCGGTGGCGGACGCGCTGGTCGAGCGGATCGCCGCGCGGGTGACCGGTCTGCGCACCGGCGACGGCCGACGGGGCTGCGACATGGGCCCGCTCGTCACCGCCGCGCACGCGGCGAAGGTTCGTTCCTACGTGGAGGCTGGTGTCACCGCCGGTGCGGTGCCGGTGGTGGACGGGCGGGACGTGACGCCGGACGGCGAACCGGACGGTTTCTGGCTCGGCCCGACGTTGTTCGACAGGGTGACCCCCGACATGTCGATCTACACCGACGAGATCTTCGGGCCGGTGTTGAGCGTGGTCCGGGTCGGCTCGTACGACGAGGCGGTGGACCTGGTCAACGCCAGCCCGTACGGCAACGGCACGGCGATCTTCACCAACGACGGCGGTGCGGCGCGGCGGTACCAGCACGAGGTGGAGGTGGGCATGGTCGGGATCAACGTGCCCATTCCGGTGCCGATGGCGTACCACTCGTTCGGCGGCTGGAAGTCGTCCCTGTTCGGTGACCTGCACGCGCACGGTGAGGACGGGGTGCGCTTCTTCACCCGGGGCAAGGTCGTGACCAGCCGCTGGTTGGATCCGCGGCACGGCGGAGTCAACCTCGGGTTCCCCACGCAGACCTGACCAGCGCCGCCGGAGCGGCGCTGAGCGCTAGCGACCACGGCACCCGCCGGGCCTGTCGGCCGGCGGGTGCCGTGCTGTCGGCTGGTGGTGATAACGGTTCGGCCGTCAGGGCCCCCCACACGCCGGCGTTCCGCCCGATCTGTTCCCGATGACACGTCCGGGACTGATTAGAGCGGCAATCGTCAATCTCCTCAGCCTGCGGAACCAGTTCCTGCTTCCGCAGGTGCTGTTGCAGGGTGACGAGTCCAACTGGATGTTGGCGCAAGGATTGGTCGCGCTCTCGGTCAGCCAGGGCTAAGCCCGGTGACAACGGTCGTCTCTTCGCCGGGCTGAGCCTTCCGGTGCTAGCGGTCTATGGGGCCTCCCAGCGGCAGGTGAGGGCGGGCCTAACAACAGACCAACAAAAGTAAGCCCTGCCCCGGCTAGACCGTTTTCAATCAGCCCGATCGTAGCCGCGCGCGGGGGGTCGACATTGATCAACACCGTTGCGTGCCAGATCAACGTGTGTCGAGCGGCAAGATCGCGCCGATCTTGCAGTTTCGGTTGTCGACATGAGTGGAATGCCTGTTGTGTCGCGACAGAAAGTGCAAGATCGCCGAGCAGGGGGAGTCCAGGTCCCCTGCCCGGCCCGCCGGGGCGGGGGTTCGGGGTTGGGGTCAGGGGGTGGGGAAGAGTCTCGCGTGCAGGGCGGCCGGGTCGGTCACCTCGGGTAGGCCGCGGGCGGCCAGCCAGGCTGCCGCGGCGGCCCCGTCTCCGGCGGTGCGCAGTGGCGCGTCCGGCCAGTGTCGCGCGACCTCGGCCCGGACGGCGGCGGCGAGCGGGGTGTCCGCGGTGAGCAGGCCGCCGCCGAGCACGATCGGCGTGACAGCCCCGGTGGTGCGGATGCGGCTCATGCTCGCGGTGAGGTGCGCGGCGGCTTCGGTGATCAGCGCGGTGGCGGCCGGGTCGCCGTGGGTGGCGGCGTCGACGACCAGCGGTGCGAGTTGAGCCAGTTCGATGGGGGGTCGACGGGTCACCGTCTGGATGGTGGCGTCGACGGTGTCCCGGGGGCGGGCGGCGATGTCGGCGCTGCCCAGCAGTTCGGTGAGCACGGTCGTGGTCAGCGCGCCAGGCCCACGGCCGGCGTCGAGGTCGGCGAGCAGGAGGCGTACCGCTTCCCGGCCGAGCCAGAAGCCGGAGCCGGCGTCGCCGAGGAGCCAGCCGTGGCCGTCGGCGATCCGGTCGAGTCGCAGCTCGTGGACCTGTGCGGTGATGGCGCCGGTGCCGGCGATGAGGATGGTTCCGTCCGGGGCGGCGGTGCCGGAGGCGTACGCGACGAGGGCGTCGCCGTGCACCTCGTACGGGCAGCGCAGGCCGGCGTCGTGCCAGGCCCGGTCGAAGGCCGCCCGTCCGGCCGGGTCGGCGAGCAGCCGGCCGGCTCCGGCGAGCCCGATGGTGCCGGCGGCCACCCGGGTCGGGTCGAGGTCGGTGAGCGCTTCGCGGAGCGCGGTCAGCAGTTCGGCGGCGGCCCGTTCGGCGCCGTGACTGGTGGGGTTGCCGCCCCCGGCGCGGCCGGTGCCGACGCGGTGCCCGGTGAGGGTGAGGACGGTCGCCCTGGTGGACGTACCGCCGACATCGAGACCCACCACGAGGGTGTCGGACATCGGCACGAGGCTCCTTGCGCGGGACGGTGTTCTGGCTTGTTCATGCTGGTCGGCGGGGTCTCGCGGGGCAAGTTGCGGTGGCCGTGCGGGCCTGTGCAGCAGGTAACAGTTTGAAAACTTCGCCCACAGTCTTGACACAGGGGGCCGTTCAGTAAGAACTTTTACCACTAACAGTTAACAGTCTTTTCGGAAAGCAGGGGCGACTCATGGTTGATCACGAGGTGGACACCGCCGCGGGGACCGCGGTGGTCGACGCCGACGTGAGCGACCGTAGGGCCTCGGCCTCCGACGGGGTGCTGGCCCGGGTCCGCAACGGGCTCAGCGAGTTGACCGGCGCGCTGCGCCGGGTCGCCGAGCACGTGCTCAGCGACCCGGAGGCCGCCGCCCGCTCGACGATAGTCGAGCTGGCCGAGCGCAGCGGCACCTCACCGGCGACCATCACCCGCTTCTGCCGGGCGATGGGCTTCGAGGGGTACGCCGACCTGCGGCTGGGGATCGCCTCCGAGACCGGCCGGGCGCGCTCGGCCGGTTGGACCATCGACATCGGACGCGAGATCCAGCCGAGCGACCCGCTAGGCCGGGTGCTCGACCAGATCATGGCCGCCGACACCCGGGCCATGCACGACACCGCCACCCTGCTCGACCTCGCCGAGGTGGAGCGGGCCGCGGTGGCGATCGCCGGCGCGAGCCGGGTGAACATCTTCGGCGCCAGCGGGAGCGCCCTGGTCGGCGAGGAGATGCAGTTCAGCCTGCACCGCATCGGTGTGGCGGCCTGGGCGTGGAACGACGTGCACGAGGGGCTGGCAAGCGCCGCGCTGCTGCGACCGGGGGACGTGGCGCTCGGCATCTCGCACACCGGGCAGACCCGGGAGACCATCGAGATGCTCGCCGAGGCGGGCAGCCGGGGCGCGACCACGCTCGCGCTCACCGGGTTCCCCCGCTCGCCGTTGGCCGAGCTGGCCGACATCGTGCTGCTCACTGCCAGCCAGGCGACCACCTTCCGCCCGGATGCGCTCTCCGCCCGGCACCCCCAGTTGGTGGTGCTCGACCTGCTCTACATCGCCGTCGCCCAACGCACCCACGACCGCGCGCACGCGGCCTTCCGGCGGACGGCGCAGGCCGTCGACGGGCACAAGGCAGCGAAGGGAGCCAACTCATGATCAGCGCCCAGGGGTACGCGGACGCCGTCCGCCCGGTGCTCGACCGGCTGCTCGACTCGGAGGCTGACGGGATCGCCCGCGCCGCCGACCTGATCTGCGACAGCCTGCGCGACGGCGGTGTGCTCCAGGCGTTCGGCGCCGGGCACTCGGAGGCGTTCGCCGCGGAGCTGGTCGCCCGGGCCGGCGGTTTGGTCCCCACCAACCGGCTCTCGGTGCGGGACCTGGTGATGCACGGCGACGCCCCGCGCGCGGTGCTCGCCGACCCCAAGCTGGAACGTGATCCCTCCATCGCCCACCAGATCTACGCGCTCGCGGCACCCCAGCCGCGCGACGTGTTCGTGGTGGCGTCCCAGTCCGGCATCAACGGCTCGGTGGTCGAGCTGGCGGCGCTGGTCACCGAGCGCGGTCACCCGTTGATCGCGGTCACCTCGGTCGAGCACACCGCACGGGTGGCTCCACGGCACCCGTCCGGCCATCGGCTCGCCGACCTCGCCGACGTCGTGCTGGACAATGGCGCGCCGTACGGCGATGCACTGCTGCCGCTCGAGGGCGGCGGCGCGGTCTGTGCGGTTTCCTCGGTCACGACGGCGCTGCTGGCGCAGTTGCTGACCGCGGAGGTCGTACGACGGTTCCACCAGGCCGGGGAGGTACCCCCTATCTACCTCTCCGCCAACGTCCCCGGCGGGGACGAGCACAACCTCGCCCTCGAGTCGCGGTACGCCGGACGTCTCCGGCGTACCGCATGACCCGAATTTCACTAGGAGAGACGACGATGTCGATTACCCCCGAACACCCGGCCGCACTCGACCGTCGCACGGTGCTGCGTCGCGCCGCCGCCGTGGGTGTGCTCGCCACTCCCGCCATCGGCCTGCTCGGCGCCTGCGCCACCAGCGGCAGCGACGGTGACAGTGAGCAGGTTGCCGGCGGCACCAAGAGCGAGAAGAACCCGCTGGGCGTCAAGGAGGACGCCGCGATCGAGGTGGTCATCTTCAACGGTGGCTACGGCGAGAAGTACGCGACCGACGTGCACGAGCCGCTGTACAAGGCGGCGTTCCCCAAGGCCGAGGTCAAGCACCAGGCCACCCAGGCCGTCTCCACTGTGCTCCAGCCGCGGTTCGCCTCCGGTAACCCGCCGGAGTTCGTCAACAACTCGGGCGAGAAGCTGATGGACTTCGGCGCGCTGGTCGCCGACGGTCAGCTTCAGGACCTCACCGAGCTGTGGGACGCGCCGTCGGTCGACGACCCGAGCAAGAAGGTCCGCGACACGGTGGTCCCGGGCACGATCGAGGCCGGTTCGTTCAACGGCAAGCCGTTCGTCCTGTACTACGTCTCCACCGTCTTCGGCATCTGGTATTCCGCCAAGCTGTTCAAGGACAACGGGTGGGCGCCGGCGAAGAACTGGGACGAGTTCATCGCCCTGCTCACCGCCATCAAGGCCAAGGGCATCACCCCGTACGGCTACGCCGGGGCGAACGCGGCCTACTACCAGTGGAACGTGATCCTCACCCACGCGGCCAAGATCGGCGGCACGGACGTGCTGAAGAACATCGACAACCTGGAGGACGGTGCCTGGAAGCAGGACGCCGTCAAGCAGGCTGCCGCGGCGTGGGCCGAGGTCGGCGCGAAGTTCAGCGACAAGAGCTTCGAAGGGCTCAAGCACACCGACGTGCAGCTGCGGCAGAACCAGTACAAGGTGGCCATGTACCCCAGTGGTGACTGGCTGGAGGGCGAGCAGAAGAAGGACACGCCGGCCGGCTTCGACTACCAGCTCATGCCGGTGCCGAGCCTGTCCGCCTCGGACAAGCTGCCGGCCACCGCGCTGCGCGCCACCGCCGGTGAGGGTTACTTCGTCTCGGCGAAGTCCAAGAACCCGAAGGGCGGCCTGGAGTACATGCGTCAGATGCTGTCGAAGGCGGGCGCGAAGGGCTTTACCGAGGTCGTCAAGGCCCCTACCGTGGTCACCGCCGGTTCCGAGGGCTTCGCCTTCCCGCCCGGCGTGGCCAGCTCGCAGGCCGCCCTCAAGGCGGCCGGCCAGGACGTGTTCAACCTGTACTTCGACGGCTGGTACAAGGAGCTCGACACGGAGGCGCGTACCGCCACCAACGAGCTGATGTTCGGCCGGATCAACGCCGACGCGTTCGTGGAGCGGATCCAGAAGCGCGCCGACGCCATCAAGAAGGACAGCTCCGTCACCAAGTTCAAGCGCTGATCGATCGGAGCTAGGGTCATGCGGCACGGCAAGTATCCATTCGTGATCGGGTTCCTGTTCGCCCCGGTCGCGCTGTACGTGACATTCGTGATCTGGCCGTACGCGCAGGCGTTCCAGATCTCGATGACCAACTGGCGGGGGCTGTCCGCCCCGCAGTGGGTGGGCTTCGACAACTACCGGAGGTTGCTCGACGACGGGGCCTTCTGGAAGGCGGTCCAGCACCACGGCGTACTGCTGCTTGCCCTGCCGCTGATCACCATTGCCATCGCGCTGTTCTTCTCCTTCCTGCTCAACGTGGGCGGCAAGAGCAGCGGTGGTCAACGCCAGGGGGTCTGGGGGGCGAAGTTCTACCGGGTGGTGTTCTTCTTCCCCCAGGTCCTGGCGGTGGCCATCATCGCGGTGTTGTTCCAGATGGTGTACCGGCCGAACGAGTCCGGCCTGATCAACGGCGTGTTGATGAAGTTCGGCCTGGAGCCGATCCTCTTCCTGGTCAAGCCGAACCTGGCCCTCTGGTCGATCCTCGCGGTGCTGGTCTGGCAGGCGGTCGGCTTCTACGTGGTGCTGTTCTCGGCGGGCATGGCCTCCATTCCCGGTGAGATCTACGAGGCCGCCGAGATGGACGGGGCGACGAGGGTGACGCTGTTCTTCCGGGTCACCCTGCCGCTGCTGTGGGACACCCTCCAGGTGGCCTGGGTCTACCTCGGGATCGCGGCGTTCGACGCGTTCGCCATCGTGGCGGTGCTCTCGGTGGACGGTGGCGGCCCGGACGGCGCCACCACCGTCCTGGCGATGGAGATCTACCGCAACGCGTTCGTCTACTCGAAGTACGGCTACGCCTCGGCGATGGGCGTGGCGCTGTTCTTCCTCACCCTCACGTTCGCGGCGCTGACGCTGCGGCTCACCAAGCGGGAAAGCGTGGAGTACTGATGAATCCGCAGTCGACGCTGCCGCCGACACCGGCCGCGCTGCCGCCGAAGACCGGCGACCCGTCCGCCCCAGCCGGGCCGGGGCGCAAGGACCCCCGCTCGGAGGTACGGCTCTTCGCCGGCCTGGGGCACATCGCGCTCGCCGTGTGGGCGGTGATCGTGATCGTGCCGATCCTCTGGACCTTCCTCGCCGCGTTCAAGAACACCAGCGAGATCTTCAGCAGCCCGTGGACGCTCCCGGCCGAGCTGCGGTGGGAGAACTTCGGGCGGGCCTGGACGAAGGCGCACGTCGGCAGGTACTTCATCAACAGCGTGATAGTGGTGTCGTGCGGCACGTTCCTCACCATGCTGCTCGGCTCGATGGCCGCGTACGTGCTGGCCCGCTACAAGTTCTGGGGCAACCGGGCGGTCTACTACCTGTTCGTCTCCGGGTTGGCCTTCCCGGTCTTCCTGGCCCTGGTGCCGCTCTTCTTCGTGGTGAAGAACCTGGGTCTGCTGGACACCCACACCGGCGTGGTGCTCGTCTACACGGCGTACTCGTTGCCGTTCACCGTGTTCTTCCTGGCCGCGTTCTTCAAGACGCTGCCGTCGTCGGTGGCCGAGGCCGGGATGATCGATGGCTGCTCACACAGTCGGCTGTTCTTCCAGGTGATGATGCCGATGGCGAAGCCGGGCCTGATCAGCGTCGCGATCTTCAACATCATCGGGCAGTGGGCGCAGTACCAGCTCCCGTTGGTGCTGCTCTCCAACGCCAAGGACAAGTGGGTGCTCACCCAGGGCATCGCGGACATCTCGGTGAACGCCGGCTACGAGGCGGACTGGTCCGGGTTGTTCGCCGCGCTGACCATCGCCATCCTCCCGATGATCATTGTGTACGCGGTCTTCCAGCGCCAGATCCAGGCCGGCCTCACCTCCGGCGCGGTCAAGTAGCACGTCTCAGCGTTCGTCGACCCGGGTGTGCCAGGAGTGCCACAGGTCGGCGTACGCGCCACCGGCGGCGACCAGCTCGTCGTGGCTGCCGATCTCGGTGATCCGACCGTCGGCGAGCACGGCGACCCGGTCGGCGTCGTGCGCGGTGTTGAGCCGGTGCGCGATCGCGATGACGGTGCGTCCGACCAGCACGGCGGCCAGCGCGCGTTCGGTCCGCCTGGCGGTGGACGGATCGAGCGCGGCCGTCGCCTCGTCCAGGATCAGCGTGTGCGGGTCGGCGAGCACCAACCGGGCCAGCGCGAGCTGCTGCGCTTCGGCGGCACCGAGTTGACGGGCCCCGTCGCCGAGCTGCGTGTCCAGGTCGTCGGGGAGAGCGGCGAACCAGTCGGCGCCGACAGTGGCGAGCGCGCCGCGCATCTGGTCGTCGCTGGCGTCGGGCGCGGCGAAGGACAGGTTGTCGCGGACCGAGCCGATGAAGACGTGGTGTTCCTGGGTGACCAGGGCGATCCGGCGGCGCCGCTCGGCCGGGTCGAGGTCGGTGACCGGGCAGCCGCCGATGCTGACGGTGCCCTGCCGGGGAGCGTCGATCCCGGCCAGCAGGCGGGCCAGGGTGGACTTGCCGGCGCCGGACGGGCCGACCACCGCCAGCCGCTCGCCGGGCTGCACCTCCAGGTCGATGCCGTGCAGGACGTCCGGCCCGTCGGAGTAGGAGAACCGGGCCCCCCGGACGACGAGCCGCTCTCCACGTGACGAGGCGGTGGTGCCGGGTGGTTCCGGCGGGACCATGCCGACGCCGAGCACCCGGGCGTACGACGCGAACCCGCGTTGCGCCTGCTCGGTCCACTGCAGCAGCCGGTCCAACGGGTCGATCGCCTGTTGCAGGTAGAGCGCGGCGGCGACCACCGCGCCGAGCGACACCAGGTCCCGGGAGAGCAGGTAACCCCCGACGAGCAGGACCGTGGCGATCGGCAGCGGGTAGCTGGCCTCGACGACCGAGAAGAACACGGTACGCAGCGCGAGGGTCGCCCGACGGGCCCGCCACAGCAGTGTGACGCGGGTGGTGCCGTGCCGGACCCGGTCGCTGGTCAGCCGCAGCGCCTCCACGGTGCGCGCGCCCTCGGCGGTGGTGGTGAGCGTCTCGGTCAGCTCGGCCGCCGCGGCGCCCTCGGTGAGGTACGCGGAGCTTGCCCGGCGCAGGTACCAGCGGGTCACCGTCACGATCGACGGGAGCCCGGCCAGCGCGGCCACCCCGAGCAGCGGGTGCAGCAGGAAGACCGCACCGAACAGCAACGTCAGCTGCACCCCGGCGATGACGATCGTGGGCACCACGTCCCGGACGGTGGTGCCGACCGTCGACACGTCGACCGAGCTGCGGGTGGCCAGGTCCCCGGAGCCGGCCCGCTCGACGACCGAGACGGGCAGCCCGAGCGTCCGGGAGACGAACTGTTCGCGCAGTTCGGCGACGGCCCGTTCACCGAAGCGGTGACCGGCGTACTGGGCGTAGCGGGACAGCAGGGCGCTGACCAGGACGCATCCGGCGATGGCCAGTGCCAGCCGGTCGACGGTGGCCCCGTCGGTGCCGGCGCTGACCCGGTCGACGATGGTGCCCAGCAGCCATGGCGGGGCGAGCCCGGCGACAGCGGCGGCGCTGTGCAGCGCCAGCACGACCCCGACGGCGCGCCGGTGCCGGCTGATCATGTCCCGCAGGGCGCGTCGTACGGTGCCGCGGTCGGCCACCGGCAGCCGGCTCACCGGTACGCCTCCTCGGTGTCGGCCTGCTGCGTCGGATCGGGGTCCTCGCCGCCCCGGGCCACCAGGTGCCGGTAGGCCGGGTCCCGGTCGAGCAGGTCGGCGTGGTTGCCGGTGGCGGTGATCCGGTCGGCGCTGAGGTGCGCGACCAGGTCGGCCCGGCCGAGCAGCAGCGGCGACGCGGCGATCACCACTGTGGTCCGCCCGGCCCGCGCGGTCCGCAGCCGCTCGGCGATCCGCGACTCGGTGTGCGCGTCGACCGCCGACGTCGGGTCGACGAGGATCAGCACCTCCGGCTCGCTGTGCAGCGCCCGGGCCAGCCGGATCCGTTGGCGCTGGCCGCCGGAGAGCGTCCGGGCGCGGGCGTCGATCGACGTGTCCAGCCCGGCGGGCAGGGCATCCACGACGTCCTGCGCCGAGGCGGTCCGCAGTGCCGCGCCGATCCGGTCGTCGTCGTCGGCCCCGCCGCCCAGGATGTCGCGCAGCGTGCCGGCGAAGAGGTACGAGTCGTGGTCGGCGACGAGGATCCGCGTGCGGACCTCGTCCAGGGCGACAGCCCGCAGTGGCACGCCGCCCCAGGTGACGTCGCTGACGACGTACCGGCCGAGCCGGTCGGCCAGCGCGACGGCCGCCGCGGGGTCGTCCGCTGCCACGCCGGTGAGCTGGCCGGCGCGTACGGTCAGGCCGCTCGTCGGGTCGTGCAGGTCGGCCGGGCCGTCCGGCGCGGCCGGGTCACCGGGCCGGCGTGCCTCGGGCACGGAATCCGGCCACCGGCGACCTGGGCCACCGACGTCGTCGGGTGTCACGGTGAGCAGGCCGGTGATCCGTCGGGCGGCGACCCGACCGCGGATGAGCTGGTGACTGCCCTCCAACAGGAACCAGACCGGCACGATCAGGGTCGCCACGTAGCCGTAGACGGCCACCAGTTCGCCGATCGTGACGTCACCGGTCACCGCCATCCGGGCCGTCAGCCACACCACCGCCGCCAGGAACAGGCCGGGGATGGCCACTGTCGCGGCGTCGATCCAGCTGTTGACCGCGCCGACCCGGTAGCCCTCGGCGCGCAGCTCCTGGGACCGGGTCGCGTACCGCCTGGCGAACAGGTCCCGGCCGCCCACCCCGGCGAGGACCCGCAGCCCGGCCACGATGTCACCGGACCGGGCGGTGAGGGCCCCCTGCTGCCGGCGGTAGACCGACTCGGCCCGCTCCAGGCGGCGCAGCAGCGGCCCGACCACCAGCCCGACCATCGGTACGCCCACCAGCACGCAGAGCGCGAGCAGTGGGGAGATGGACCAGAGCACCACGGCGATCACCCCGTACGCGACGATCGCGCCGACGCCCGGCCCGGTCAGGGTCAGCACCTGTGCCGTCCAGTCGATGTCGGAGCCGCCGATGGTGGACACCTCGCCCGCCCCGACCCGGCGCGGCAGCACCGCGCCGATGCGGGACAGGTGACGCAGCAGGACCTCCGCCGAGCGGGCCTTGGCGTCCTCGCGCAGGAAGGTCATCGTGCGGTGCCGCATGATGCCCAGGTAGGAGAGGGCTACGCCGGCGACGACGATCGCCGCGACCCAGAGCAGCAGGGCCCGGGTGTCGTGGGCGCGCAGCCCGTCGTCGACGGCCTGTGCGATCAGGTAGGGCCGCACCGACAGCCCGACCATCCAGGCCGTCCCGAAAAGGCTGCCGCGCAGCACCCGCCAGGGTTGGCAGCGGGCCAGCCACCAGAGGTAGTGCATCGGACCGCGGGTGTCCGGAGTGCCAGGATCGGGATGCGGGATCTGCATAGGCACCTGGTCACGCTACCGACCGGCCCCGACAGCCTACCGACCCGAAACGGGTGAGGTGCGCCTCCGTTTCTGTCGGATGGGACAGGCAGAATCACGTTCGTGCTGGTGGCGGTGGTGTCCGACGAGCGGGGTGGGGGAGTGCTGCGCCCGCTCGACCCCAGCGGCCGGCCGACGGGCCCGACCGAGGTCGTCACCGACCTGGTCGCCGCGGTCGCCGCCCGCGAGGCCGCCGGGCACCCGCGCTGGGTCTGGCCGAGCGCACCGGCGGTCTACCCGACGTTGTTGCGCGCCGGCGTCCGGGTCGATCGGTGTCACGACGTGGAGTTGACCGAGGCGTTGCTGCTGGGGCACGCGGGTCGCTGGGGTGAGCCCCGCTCGCTGGCCGCCGCCTGGGCCCGGCTGACCGGCGCGGCAGTGCCGCCCGACCCGCCGCCGCGTGCCGCCGCACCGCCCGGGCACGGCCAGGGTGCGCTCTTCGACACGGTGCCCGGTCCGCCGGGCCCGGGCATCGACGCACTGACCCAGGTGTACGCCGACCAGCTCGTCCGCGTCGCCGCGACCGAGCACCCCGGCCGGTTCCGGTTGCTGGTGGCCGCCGAGTCGGCCGGCGCGCTGATCGCCGTGGAGATGGGCGTCGCCGGGCTGCCCTGGCGTGCCGACGTGCACGACGAGATCCTGCACGAGCTGCTCGGCGAGGCGTCGCCGGTCGGTGGGCCGCCCCGTCGGCTCGCCGAGCTGGCCGCCCGGATCGCCGACGCGCTGGGCGTACGCGGGCTGCACACCGACTCCCCGGCGGAGCTGCTGAAGGCGTTCGCCCGGGTCGGGGTGGAGCTGCCCAACACCCGGGCCTGGGTGCTGCGCGGGGTGGACCATCCGGCGGTGCCGTTGGTGCTCGAATACAAGGAGCTGTACCGGATCTGGACGACGCACGGTTGGGCATGGCTCGATCAGTGGGCGAAGGGCGGCCGGTTCCAACCGGAGTACCTGCCCGCTGGCGTCGTCTCCGGCCGGTGGGCGACCCGGGGTGGCGGCGCGTTGCAGATTCCCAAGGTGATCCGGCGGGCGGTGGTGGCCGATCCGGGGTGGCGGTTCGTGGTCGCCGACGCCGGCCAGTTGGAGCCCCGGGTGCTGGCCGCGGTCTCCGGCGACGCGCGGTTGGCGGCGGCGGGCGGCGCCGGTGACCTCTACGCGGCGCTGGCCCGGGACTCGTTCGGCGGCGACCGGGCCAAGGCCAAGGTGGCCCTGCTCGGCGCGATGTACGGGCAGACCGGCGGTGCGGCGGTGCCGGCGTTGGCGGTGCTCAAGCGCAGCTACCCGACGGCGTTCAACTACGTAGAGGCTGCGGCGCGTACCGGCGAGGTGGGTGGGTTGGTGCGGTCGTGGCTGGGGCGGACGTGCCCGCCCGGCTCGGCCGGGTTCGGTGATCTCGACGAGGCGTCCTCGGCCTCGGACGGGGTCGCCGATCCGCAGAGCCCACGGGCCCGCGCCGCCCGGTCCCGGGGGCGTTTCACCCGCAACTTCGTCATCCAGGCCACGGCCGCGGAGTGGGCGTCCACGTTGTTGGCCACGCTGCGCACGGAGTTGTCCGGGACCGACGCCGAGTTGGTCTTCTTCCAGCACGACGAGGTGGTCGTGCACGCGCCCGCCGCGCAGGCGGACGCGGTCGCCGATGCTGTCAACCGGTCGGGCGAGCGCGCCTCCGCGCTGCTCTTCGGTGCGACGCCGGTGCGGTTTCCACTGGACCTGTCCGTCGTCGACTGCTACGCCGACGCGACCTGACCGACTGGCCGCCCTGGGCGGCAGGTGCCGGGCGTGTAACGGTTGTGCTATTTCTCCTTTTCGCCCCGCCACCCAGCGCTGGCCGTCCTCGTTGCAGTGTCCGTAGGAGGGGACGGATCGGTCACGATCCGTCCCGTGCTGGAGGGGGCGCAGCTGAACGGGATCGCAGGAATGATCATCGCGGCGGGTGGCGGACGACGGATCGGTGGTCCGGAGGCGCTGCTGCACCAGGGGGACAAGCCCCTGGTCAACCAGATGATCGACACGATGACCGAGGCGGGTTGCGAGCAGATCGTGGTCGTCCTGGGTGCCGCAGCCGAGCAGGTCCAGGAGACCGCCGACCTCGGCAAGGTCACCGTTGTGATCAACAAGGCATGGGGCACCGGAGTCGGCTCGTCCATCCGGGCCGGTCTTGCCGCCATGGACGACGAGGGGATCGAGGCGGTGGTGGTGGTCCCCGTCGACATGCCGGGCCTGACCGCCGAGGCGGTCAGCCGGGTGGCCGCGCTGCCGTACCCGGACGTGCTGGTCTGCGCCACCTACGACGGCTTGCGGGGCTACCCGATGCTGTTCGGTCGCCGGCACTGGCCCGGCATCGCCACCCTGGCCAGCGCCGACGTGGGCGCCCGACCGTACCTCTTGGCGCACAAGGACCAGATCGTCGACATCGCCTGCGACGCGGTGGCCGACGGCAGCCGGGTCGACACTCCGGAACTGATGGAGATGTACGGCCTGACCGTCCCGCCGCAGCGCGTCGGGGTCTAAGGCGGCCTGGTGCTGAGGCCGTGATCGGCGGCGTTGCGTCGCGCTTCGGGGAATGCGTGATGCCTGTGAGTCATCAAGATGACTCACAGGCATCACGCTCGTCAGGACATGGCCGCAAGCTCGGTGCGGGCGTGGCGAGGTACTTCAGTCCTGCGCCGAGTCCAGCTTCCCGGTGGCGGCGAGGCGCTGGTACCAGTGGGCGCTGTCCTTCCAGGTGCGGACCTGGGTGTCGTAGTCGACCCGGATGATGCCGAAGCGACGGTCGTAGCCGTAACCCCACTCGAAGTTGTCCAGCAGCGACCAGACGAAGTAGCCGCGCACGTCCGCGCCCTGCGCGCGGGCGTCGGCCATGGCGCCGATGTGCCGACGCAGGTAGTCGATCCGCTGGTCGTCGTGGATGCGGCCGTCGGCAGACACCTCGTCGTCGAACGCCGCGCCGTTCTCGGTGATCATCATGGGCTGGCTGGGGTACTCGCGCTGTAGGCGCAACAGCAGCTCGGTCAGCGCCGGCGGGTCGATGTTCCAGCCCATCGCCGTGTAGGGGCCGGGCTGCGGCAGGAAGTCGACGCTCTCCGCGGCGACCCACGGCGACGAGGTCGACGCGCCGTGCCCGTCGGCGTCGGAGCGGGCCGACTCCCCGTCCCAGGCCCGGACCAGGGTGCTGGAGTAGTAGTTGACCCCGAGCACGTCCAGCGGCACCGCGATCAGCTTCTCGTCACCCTCGCGGACGAACGACCAGTCGGTGACGGAGGCGGTGTCGGCCAGCAGGTCGGCCGGGTACTCCCCGTCCAGCATCGGGCCGAGGAACGCCCGGTTCGCCAGGGCGTCGATGCGCCGGACCGCGTCCTGGTCGGCGGCCGAGTCGGAGGCTGCCCGGATGACGTGCAGGTTCAGCGTCACCGACAGCTCGGCGGCCGGGGCCAGCTCCCGAACCACCCGCCCGGCCAGGCCGTGCGCGAGGTTGAGGTGGTGCACAGCGGCAAGCGCCGCCGCCGGCTCGGTCCGACCCGGCGCGTGCACGCCGGAGGCGTAGCCCAGGTACGCGGAGCACCACGGCTCGTTGAGTGTCGTCCAGGTGTGCACCCGGTCGC
Organism: Micromonospora sp. NPDC005710; assembly: GCF_040630995.1. Lineage (NCBI taxonomy): Bacteria > Bacillati > Actinomycetota > Actinomycetes > Micromonosporales > Micromonosporaceae > Micromonospora > Micromonospora sp. NPDC005710. Next base: position 80,503 of record NZ_JBEXYP010000024.1, read on the forward strand.
CGAGCGCGCCGACGATGCCCGCCGCGTACTCCTGGAAGCGCAACGCGGTCTCCCGGGCCGCCCACCCGCCGGCGTCCTCCAACTCCTGCGGCAGGTCCCAGTGGTACATGGTCGCCACCGGGCGGACGCCCCGCTCCAGCAGCCCGTCCACCAGCCGCGAGTAGAAGTCGACGCCGGCCTGGTTGAACCGGCCCGAGCCGCCCGGCTGCACCCGGGGCCAGGAGATGGAGAAGCGGTACGCGCCGAGCCCCAGGTCGGCGATGTGCCCCAGGTCGTCGGCCCACCGGTGGTAGTGGTCGGCGGCGACGTCACCGGTGTCACCGTTGAGGGTCCGACCGGGGGTGTGGCTGTAGGTGTCCCAAATGGACGGGCCGCGCCCGTCCTCGGTCGCCGCGCCCTCGATCTGGTACGAGGCCGTCGCCGAGCCCCAGACGAAGCTCTCCGGGAAGTGGTGTTGCGTCATCGTTGCGTCCCCTGGATCTCGCAGATGTAGCCCGTCGAGGTGCCGGCGACCAGTTCGGCGCTGGCCGTCCCACCCTCGTAGCGCACGTCGAACTCGGCGCCCGGTCCGTTGCCGGGTGACGGTACCCGTACCCGGGTCCGCTGCCCCTCGGTCGGTGCGTACAGGCGCAGCCGCACATCGTCGGCCCACTCGTAGTCCGGTCGGTCGGTGCGGGAGCCGAACGGGATGACCGCTCCCGGTCGGGCCAGTACCGGCAGACTGTCGAAGCCGTGCTTCTCGGTGACCCAGGCGGGGCCGGTGACCTGCCCGCCGGTGAGCAGGTGCGTCCAGGTGCCGGCGGGTACGTAGTACGTGACGTCGCCGTCGGCGCTGAGCACCGGTGCGACGAGCACGTCCGGGCCGAGCATGTACTGCCGGTCCAGGTGCGCCGTCGCCGGGTCGTCCGGGAACTCCAGGAACATCGGTCGCATCACCGGCGTCCCGTGGCGGTGCGCCTCCTGGGCGGCGGCCGCCAGGTACGGCATCAGCCCGAGCTTGAGGTGGGTGAAGTGCCGCAGCACGTCCACTGCCTCCTCGTCGTACGCCCACGGCACCCGGTAGGAGCCGGATCCGTGCAGCCGGGAGTGTGAGGAGAGCAGCCCGAAGGCGACCCACCGCTTGAACACCGCCGGGTCGGGGGTGCCCTCGAACCCGCCGATGTCGTGGCTCCAGTAGCCGAAGCCGGACGCCGCGAGGGACAACCCGCCGCGCAGCGATTCGGCCATGGCGACGAACGTCGCCTCGCAGTCACCGCCCCAGTGCACCGGGAACTGCTGCCCGCCGACGGTGGCGGAGCGGGCGAACACCACCGCCTCGCCCTCGCCGCGTTCGGTCTCCAGCAGCTCGAAGACCGCCTTGTTGTAGAGGTACGAGTAGTAGTTGTGCATCCGCTGCGGGTCCGAGCCGTCGTGCCACACCACGTCGGTCGGGATGCGCTCGCCGAAGTCGGTCTTGAAGCAGTCGACGCCCATGTCCAGCAGAGCCTTGAGCTTGCCGGTGAACCAGCTGACCGCGTCCGGGTTGGTGAAGTCGACGAGCGCCATGCCGGCCTGCCACTTGTCCCACTGCCAGACCGAACCGTCGGGGTTGCGCACCAGGTAACCGGCCGCGCGGCCCTCCTCGAAGAGGTACGAGCGTTGCGCGATGTACGGGTTGATCCAGACGCACACCTTCAGGTCGCGCTCGTGCAGCCGCCGCAGCATTCCATCGGGGTCGGGAAAGGTAGACGGATCCCAGACGAAATCGACCCAGTGGAACTGACGCATCCAGAAACAGTCGAAGTGGAACACCGACAGCGGCAGCCCGCGCTCGGCCATCCCGTCGACGAACTCGGTGACGGTCTTCTCGTCGTACGAGGTGGTGAACGAGGTGGACAGCCAGAGGCCGTACGACCAGGCGGGGACCCGGGCCGGCCGGCCGGTGAGCGCGGTGTAGCGGCGCAGCACGTCCTTCGGGTGGGGCCCGTCGATGACGTAGTAGGTGAGCGACTGGCCCTCGACGCTGAACTGGGTCTGCGCGACGACCTCGGAGCCGACCTCGAACGACACGTGCTCCGGATGGTCCACGAAGACCCCGTAGCCGGCGCTGCTGAGGTAGAACGGCACGTTCTTGTACGCCTGCTCGCTCGCGGTGCCCCCGTCGGCGTTCCAGATGTCGACGGTCTGCCCGTTCTTGACGAACGGGCCGAAGCGCTCGCCCAACCCGTACACCGTCTCACCGACACCCAGGGCGAGCCGTTCGTGCACGTGCCGGCGGTCCTCGGCGTCGGTGACGACGCCGATGCTGCGTGCCGTGGACGCGGTGAGCAGCCGGTCGCCGTGCCGGAAGTCGACCCGCCACCCGTCGACGAGTGCTACTCGCGCGGTCAGCTCGCCGCTGGTCAGCGTGGCGCTGAGCCCGGTGACGTCGACGGTGACCGGGTGCGTGTCGTCGGTGGTCAGCCCGAAGTGCGGCTCGCGGGGCAACCCGCCGGTGTGGTGGGCGATTGTCACCCCGATGACGCCGGGGGCGGGGGAGAAGAACCGGACGGTGACCAGGGGGCGGTTGAGGGTGTCGCCGCGTCCGGTGAGCCGACCGGTCGGTGCGAAGACGGTGAAGCCGCGCTCGTCCGGTTCGACCGACTCGACGGTGCCGGGGCGCAGGACGCTGACGCCGGGGCGTAACTGCCAGTACCCGTCGGTGAACTTCACTTCTCGGCTCCTGCCGTGATGCCGCGCGCCAGGGTGCGCTGGAAGATGAGGAAGAAGAGGATGGCCGGCACCAGGCTGATCAGCGCGCCGGCGTTCGTGGTCGGCGCGTCCATCAGCCGGTCACCCTGCAACGACGCGAGCGCCACCGGGATGGTCTGCGTCTGGTTGTCGATGAGCATGACCAGTGGGATGAGGAACTCGTTCCACGTCCAGATGAAGAAGAAGATGAGCAGCACCGCGAGGGTGGGCCGCAGGTTGGGGAAGACCACCCGCCACAGCACCGTCCACTTGCCGGCGCCGTCCAGCGCGGCGGCCTCCAGCAGCGAGCGCGGGAACGTGCCCATCACCGAGGCGAGCAGGTACGTGCCGAACGCGCTCTGGATCACGGTGAAGATGATGATCACCGCGAGTCGGGTGTTGTAGAGCCCGACCTCCTTGGCCACGTAGTACAGCGGGTAGATCAGCGCCTCCTGCGGCAGCATGTTGGCCAGCAGGAACAGACCGACGATCCACAGCCGGCCCCGGACCCGGCCGATGCCCAGCGCGTACGCGTTGAGCACCGACACGGCGACGCCGAGCACCGCCACCGAGCCGGCGATGACAGCCGAGTTCCAGAACTTGAGCGGGAAGTTCACTTCGGTCCAGTACGTGCGCAGACCCTTGGTGTAGAACTCGGTCGGCCAGCTCAGCGGGCCGCCCGACGAGTAGTCGCCGGGCGACTTGAACGCGTTGAGCAGCATGAACGCGAACGGCACGAGCATGACGAGTGCGCCGAGGGTGACCACTGCGAGCACCACCCAGCGGCTGACGCTGTGGTGGTGTCGGTCGCGGACGGGCCGGGCCGGTGTCACCGGCGCGGTGCCCGGTGTGAGCATGACGGCCATCTCAGAACCCCCGGTCCCGGCGCTCGCTGCGAGCCTGCATCCCGATGAAGACCCCGGCCACCACCACGATGATCAGCGTCAGCACCATGGAGATCGCCGAGCCGTAGCCGACCTGTAGCTTCTTGAAGAACGTGTAGTAGGCGAAGTACGACGGCACGTTCGTCGCGTTGTCCGGGCCGCCCCGGGTCAGCGCGAAGATCGGCCCGAACACCTTCAACGCGGCGATGGTGCAGGTCAGGGCCACCACGAAGGTCTCCGGCCGGATCTGGGGGAGGGTGATCGCGCGGAAGCGGTGCAGCCAGTTCGCGCCGTCGACCTCGGCCGCCTCGTACAACTCGGGGTCGACCCGCTGCAACGCCGCCATGAAGACGACCACCGGGTAGCCGATCTGCACCCAGATCATCACGGCCATCACGGCCGGCAGCGCGGTGCCCGGGTCGCCGAGCCAGTCGTGGCGTAACGCGCTGAGACCCACCGCGTCGAGGAGGCTGTTGAACGCGCCGTCGGGGCGCAGGATCCAGCCCCAGACGATGCCGGCCACGACGACGGGCAGCACCTGCGGGAGGTAGAACGCGGCCCGCAGTGCGGCGGCGGTGCGGGGCTTGAACCGGCGGCCGATGACGTCGAAGAGCACCGAGGCGAGCAGCAGCCCGAGCACCGTGGGCACCACTACCATCGCGACGAGCATCCAGACGGTGTTCCGGAACGACGCCCAGAACACGTCGTCGTGCAGCAACTGCTGGTAGTTGTCCAGGCCGACCCACCGGGGGTCGCCGATGCCGGACCACTTGGTCAGCGACAGGTAGAGCGTGCCGACCAGCGGTGCGCCGATGACCAGGACGAAGAGCACCGCTCCGGGGAGCAGGTAGAGCCAGTACGCCGCGTTGCGGCCGCGGCGTCTGCGGCTCGGCGCGGGCGGGATGGGGGTCGCGGCCGGCGGTGTGGCGGCGACCGTCTCGGAGACTGCCATGGAAGATCCTTCCCGGCGGGGCGGGCGGGCGCGCCGGTCGTGCCGGTCGCGCCCGCCGCTCGCCGTGTCACTTGCCGGTGATCTCCTTGACGCCATCGGCGTACGGCTTGGCGATCGTGTCGAGGACCTGGTCCGGCGACTTCGAGCCGTTGATCAGGCCCTGGAAGCCGGAGACCAGCACGTCGTAGTAGCCGGGGACCGGCCAGTCCGGGTAGAAGGCGAGCCCGTCGGACTTGCTGACCGTGTTGAAGTCCTCGATCAGCTTGCGGTCCTTCGGGTCGCCGATCTTCGACGCGTCGGCGGCGACCGGAACACCACCGTTGTTGCCGATCAGGTCCTGGATCTCCGGACGCAGGGTGATGTCGATGAAGTCGTACGCCAGGCTCTTGGCCTTGCTGTTCTCCGGGACCACCCAGAGGTTGCCGGAGGAGCCGGCCTGCAGGGTGTTGCCGGGGAACAGGAAGGTGTCCCAGTTGGCCTTCATCTCGGTCTTGAACCGGCCGTACCACCAGCTACCCGAGACGATCATCGGAACCTTGCCGCCGATGAAGGCGGTGCCCATGTCCTCGGCCTTGAGGCTGGCCGAGTTCTTCGCGACGTAGCCCTTCTGCACCCACTGGGCGAAGGTGTCCGCGCCGTACTTGAGCGGGTCGGCCTTGAAGTCGACTGGGTTCTTGTAGAGCTGGTAGTTGTCGACGAACTGCCGGTCGCCCTTGGAGAGCGCGAGCTGGTAGAAGAGCTGCCCGGCCGGGTACTCGGCGCCGGCCATGCCCAGCGGGGTGACGCCCTTGGCGACGAAGGTGTCCATCGCGGCGGTCATCTCGGCCATGGTGGTCGGGACCTTGACGCCGTTGCTCTGGAACAGGTCCTTGTTGTAGTAGACGGTGACGTACTCGCCGTAGTTCGGCACACCGAACCACTTGCCGGAGCCCATCACGCCCTTGTCGCTGTACCGGGCGGTGGTCTGGAGGCTGGGGCTGAGCTTGCCGGCCCAACCGCGCTTGTCGGCCTCGCTGCTCAGGTCGGCCAGCAGGCCCTGGGAGGAGAGCAGCCCGGCGGTCGCGTTGCCCTTGTTGTACTCCATGATGTCCGGGCCTTCGGACGAGTTGATGATCATGCCCGCGTTCTGCTGGATCTGCTCGAACGCCTTGCGCTCGAAGCGCACCTCCACGCCCGGATGCTCGGACTTGAAGATCTCGATCGCCCGGTTCCAGCCGACCCCCATGGCGCTGTTCTCGCTCTCGTAGTGCCAGAGCTTGAGGATCTTGGCGTCGCTGTCGTTTCCGCTGTCACCACCGCCGCACGCGGCCACGGTGGTCGTCGCCATCGCCGCCAGGGCGATCGCGGCGACGAGCCGGTGGAATCGCTGCATTAGCATCCTCCTCGTTGAGTATCTAGCCGGTACTTCACAGGGCCCGTCGTCGCGTTGCAGCGCGGCGGCGGGCCATCTACTTGTCGGCCACCATCAGGTGGCGGCTCCGTGGTGCGGCGGTCGACCCCCGGATCTCCAACGCGCACGGCAGCAGTTGCTGGTGCCGAAGATCCGCAGGGCCGTCCAGGTGGCGCGTCAGCGCCTCGATCGCGATCCGGCCGAGCGCCGAACCGGGCGACGTCATGGCGGTCAGCGCCGGAGTCGCCAACTCGGCGACCTGCGGCGAGGTGACCATCGAGACGACGGAGACGTCGTCGGGCACCGACAGACCACGGCCGGTCAACTCGCCGAGGATGCCGAAGATCGCCGTCTCGTTCATGGCCAGCACCGCGGTCAGATCCGGGGCCTGCGAGAACGCGGCGGCCAGGGCGGCCCGCCCACCGGCGGCGCTGTCCTCGGCCGCGATCATCACCGGTTCCAGGCCGTGGCCGGTCATCGCCGCGGTGAAGGCGTCCCGGGTACGCAACGCGGGCCCGTACCCGCTGGCCAGCGTGGCCGCCGAGTGGTTGACGTAGACGATCCGCCGGTGCCCGAGGCCGACCAGGTGCGCGACGGCCTCCCGGACGGTCTGGTCGAAGTCGATGTCGACGTACGAGAGCGTGCTGGTGTCGCCGGTGCGCCCGATCAGCACCAGCGGCACCCCCGCCTCCTGGAGCACTGTCACCCGCTCGTCGGCGAGCTGGACCTCCATCAGCACGACCCCGTCGAGCATCCGCTGGCTGGCCAGCCGACGTAGGTCGTCGAGGTTGCCCCCGCCGACCGGCGAGAGCACCAGGTGGTAGCCGGCGACGCTGGCCGCGGCGGCGGCACCGGTGACGAACGCGGTCTCGGTGGCGCCGAGGCCGCGCTCGTCCATCGGCATCAGCAGGCCGAGGATCCGGCTGCGACGGCTGGCCAGCCCACGGGCCATCGCGTTGGGCTGGTAGTCGAGCTGGGCCATCGCGGCGAGCACCTTGTTACGGGTGGCCTGCGAGATCGGCCGGGTGCCGGTGAGCACGTAGGAAACGGTGCTGACCGAGACCTGGGCGAGGCGGGCGACGTCGTGCATGGTGGCCACCGCGCACCTCCTCCGGCCTGGGGTGGGAACGCTCCCGAAACGGCGTCGAAGCGTTTCGACGAAGCGGTTCGACAGGACGCTAGGCCACCTGTTACGGCGACGTCAATAGCCGATGTCGAAAAGAATTCAGCCGGGTGCCGCAGGGCCCCCGCGAGGCGTACGCCGTGCCGCTTGCGGCCGGTCGCACCCGATCTTCCTCGCCGGTCGAGGGGCGCGGTTCGGTCAGACGTCGATGTCGAATCGGCTCAGCACCGAGGGCGCGATCAGGCCGACGGTGGCGAGCGCCGAGATGACGGTGAGTGCGATGCGCATCCCGACCACCTCGGCCTTGCTGCCGACGCGCAGGGCGATGCTGTTGGGCAGACCGATCATCATCCACATCCGCCGTTTGATCGGGATGGGCCAGAGGATCGGCACGCCGGCCCGGGTGATCATGTCGCCGAGGATGTGGACGAAGCAGCCCACGCCCAGCGCGGTGCCGATCAGTGGGTAGCCGCGTCCGCCCGGCAGGTTGGCGAAGGTGAACCAGGCCGCTCCGGCCGACGCGAGAGTGATGATCACCCAGCCGGCCCGCTCGGCCCACTCGTCGAACAGCCCGCGCAGCGCCAGGCCGAACATGAAGAACAGGATGGTGATGACCGCCCACTTGCCGTACGCGGCGCAGAGCGCGGTGGTGCCCCAGCCGACCAGCAGTGTGAACGGCAGCGTGTGGGTGAGCGTGCGGTGCCCGTTGTTGCGGCGTGGGTCCCTGCTGAGCTTCGTGGCGTAGTAGACCCCGAGGGAGATCTTCTCCATGACCTCGGCGGCGAAGAGTGAGAAGACCCCGAAGGTGCGGGCCACTGTGGCCCCACCCTGGTTCTTGGTCACCTTGCCCGACATGTCGAGGTCGGGAAAGAGCGCGCCACCGGCGCACACCGCGGTGCCCACCGCCAACGCGAGCGGCGACTGGTGGTAGTCGACGAACTGCTCCAGTGCCCAGGAGCCGGCCAACCACACCGCAGCGCCGGACAGCGCGTGTTGCGGTCCCATCATCTCGGCTCACCCTCCCCAGGGATCTTGAGCGCCCAAAACTACGCCACCGTAGTCAGCGCCGGCGCCGCAGGGGCGTCACCCGGAAAGTCCATCTCGGACGGTGTCACAGGGTGGGGGTGAAGCTCTGCCGGATCATCGGCAAGTATGCCGCGTTGACCTGCCAGTCGAACTCTTCTGTCAACCACGAGACGGTGTAGGAACGGTCGGTCGAGGTGTTTGCCAGCAGTCGGAGGCTGTGCACCGGGACGCCTGCGGCGTTGCGCCACCCGCACTCCCAGACCGCGCCGCCAGCGAAGATGTCCATGGCGGAGATGTCCACCTTGCGATAGCCAGGCAACGCCTCGGCCGTGGTCAGCCGAGACTCCTCGGACTTCCAGTAAGCCACCGGGTCCGTGCGGGCCGGCCCGGCTTCGACGCTGAGCACCCGCGACCCGCCGGATCTCCGGAAGCAGGTCACCGGGCCCTCGGTCCAGCGAGCCCAACCCACTGGCACGGCGATCCGGAACCCGGTCGGGTCGTCGTACCAGGTCCAGCCCTCGCGGAGCCCGTACTTCACGTCGGCCGGCGGTGTCACCGACACCACCGGGGTCGCCGTGGGCGGAGGGGTGGACGCGCAGGCGAACGCCGCCGGCCGGGGGGTCGGCGCGCCACCACCCGAGCCGGACGGTGGGGTTGGATCACCGTGCTGGTTGACCAGGGCCAGTGTGACGCCACCCGCGACGAGCAGAGCGGTGGCCGCACCGCCCAGGGCGATCAGACGCCGTCGCCGGCTCGATCCGGTTCGCGGCGGGCGACTGCTCGGCGTCGCCGGATCGCCCGCCGGGCCCGCCGGTTCCACCGGGCGCGGCGCGACGGCCCGGCCGGTGCCACGGACCGCTGCGACGGCAGCGGACGGGGTCGAGCCGGCCGGTTCGTCGTGGCTGGCCGCGGCGCTGCGCAGCAGCGGCTCCGCCTCGGCTGCGGTCAACCGCCGCCAGGGGTCACGCTGCAACAGACCGGTGAGGACGGGACCCAACGGCCCGGCCCGCCGCATCGGGTCCGGCGGCTCGGTGGCCAGCGCGCTGAGCGTCGCCATCGCGCTGGAGCGCGCGTACGGTGACTGGCCCTCGACTGTCGCGTAGAGCGTCGCGCCCAGCGACCACAGGTCGGTGCGGGCGTCGGACACCCCTTCGCGGGCGCGTTCGGGGGCGACGAACTGTGGCGAGCCGAGGACCGTGCCGGGCCCGGTCATGGCCCCCTCGCCGCCGTCGAAGGTGGCCAGCCCGAAGTCGGTGAGCACCACCCGGCCGTCGTCGGCGACCAGCACGTTGTGCGGCTTCACGTCGCGGTGCAGCACCCCGGCGGCGTGCGCGGCCCGCAGCGCGGCGAGCACGGCCAGCCCGATCCGGGCGGTGCGCTGCGGGCTCAGGGGCCCCTCGGCGCTGATGATCTGCTGCACCGATCGCGACGGCACGTACTCCATCACGATCCAGGGGCTCTCCCGGTCGTGGACCACGTCGTAGAGGCGGACCACGTTGGGATGGTTGAGTCGGGCCGCGGTGCGTGCCTCCCGCAGGGTTCGTAGCCGCAACTCCTCGCGTTCGGTCTCGGCCAGCCAGGACGGCGGCACGACCTCCTTCACCGCCACGTCGCGATGCAGCATCTCGTCACGAGCAAGCCACACCCGGCCCATTCCGCCGGTGCCGACCAGGTCGAGCAGCCGGTACCGACCCGCGATCAGCAACTGCTGCACGGTCGCTCCCCCTCGGTCACCCCGCAATCCACGATAGCCACCAATGCCGTCTTTCTCATCCACTGAGCGGCCTCGATCCACGCCGGACGGTGGTCCGGATCATGGCCATACGGTGCAGGTCAGCGGGGTGGTCGGAAACTCTTTCGCAGCAGATCCCACTCGGCTTCGGCCCCCGACCAGTCCTCGTCGGAGGTGATCCATCCCAATGTCCACCGGTCGGTCCCGAAGATCTGCTGCCGGGCGTGCAGCCATGGTCCCTGGGGTGCCTGCCACCGGAACTCCCACTCGGCCCCGCCGTCGTCAGGGGCGAGCCGGATCTCGTCGTACCCCGGCAGGGAGCCAGCCCGGTTCGCCGCGTCGCGGGCGGCCCGCAGTTGCTTCAGGGGATCGGTGGGGTTGCTCCTGGCGACGCTGAAGGCCCGGCCGGTCGACGGGTCCTGGAAGCACGCCACCCCCTCGTCGCGGGAGGTCAGCCACGTGTTCGGTACGGAGACCCGGAAGCCGGTGCTGTCGGCGTGCCAGACCCAGCCGGGGGCCGGCTGGAACTCCTCGCCGGAGGGCGGTGCGCGGGACGACACCGGCGTGCCGACGATGTCCGGGCGGACACAGGGCAGCGGCGGCGGGGGGAAGTTCCGACCACCGCCCGGCCCACCTGGCCCCCCTGGCCCACCTGGCCCGCCGCCATCGGGTGGACGGTTCGGTGGGGGAGTGTAGGACCAGCCGGTGGGATTGGTGGGCTTGTCGTCGGCGACGGTGAGTGCGGTGCCGACACCGGCCACGACGGCGACCAGCAGCGCCACGGCGACGAGCGCCACCCGGCGGGCGATGCGCCCGTCGCCCGTGCGCGGCGGGGGTGACGTGGCCCGGCCGGCTGAGGCCAGGTCGTTGCTCGTGGCGGTGGCCGGGTCGGGTAGCGGAACAGTGGGGTCCTGGTCGTCGGCGTCGCCGGTCGGGGTGGGCTGGCCGACCAGCCCCGGCACCGGCCCGGCGGACGAGGATCGGTCGGTCACCGGGGGCGGGCCGGCACGGCCGGTCGCCGCCGCGGTGAGCAACCGACGGGCGGCGTCGTGGTCGAGCCGCGCGCGCGGGTCGCGGCGCAGCAAACCCTCCAGTACCGGCGCGAGCGGCCCGGCGTGCGGGGCCGGGTCCGGTGGGCCGGCGGCCAGCGCGGTCAGGGTGGCCATCGCGGTGCTGCGGGCGTACGGGGACCGACCCTCCACGGCGGCGTGCAGGGTCGCCCCGAGCGACCACAGGTCGGCGGCCACAGTGGACACCCCCTCGGCGGCCCGCTCCGGGGCCACGTACTGCGGGGAGCCGAAGACCATGCCGGGGCGGGTCATCGTGCCGTCGCCACCGTCGAAGGTGGCCAGCCCGAAGTCGGTGAGCATCACCCGCCCGTCGTGCGCCACGAGCACGTTCTGCGGCTTGATGTCGCGGTGCAGCACCCCGGCGGCGTGCGCGGCCTGCAACGCGTCGAGCACGGCCAGCCCGATCCGCGCCGCACGGGCCGGTTCCAGGGTCCCGTCGGCGTCCACGACGTCCTGCAGGGTGCGGGACGGGACGTACTCCATGACGATCCATGGGCTGTCGTCGACAGCGACGACGTCGTAGAGCCGGACCACGGCGGGGTGGTTGAGTCGGGCCGCGGCGCGCGCCTCCCGCATGGTGCGGGAACGCACCTCGTCCCGTTCACGATCGGCCAACCAACTCGGTGGAACGATCTCCTTGACCGCTACCTCGCGGTGCAGCATCTCGTCGCGGGCACGCCACACCCGACCCATGCCCCCGCGACCCACCAGGTCGAGCAGCCGGTACCGACCGGCGATCAGCACCTGTGCACGCTCCTCCTCAGCCGCTGTCCGGGCTACACCCTAACCAGCGGATCGGAAGTCACCTATCGGTAGTCCGAATCGGCTCAGCAGGCGGCATGGTCGGCGGCGGCCGCGAACAGGTTCCCCTCCGGAATGGCGATCCGGGACCGGCCACCGGCCAGTCGGGCGGCGGCGCGTCGGGCCTGCACCGGGCCGTGTTCGCGACGAGCGGTGGCGTAGCTGGCGGCGGTGCGGGCCGCGATGGTCGCCCAGCCGTACCGTTCGCCGACCATCGTGCGGGCCCGGCGGGCCAGCCGTCGGGCGAAGACCTCGTCGCCGAGCAGTTGGCCGACCGCGCCGGCGAGCGCGTCCGGGTCGCTGTGCGGGAAGGTCACACCGGTCACGCCGGGTTCGACGATCTCGGCGAGGCCGCCGGTACGGGCCACGGCGAGGGGCGCTCCGGCGGCTGCCGCCTCCAGCGCCACCATGCCGAACGGCTCGTAGAGGCTGGGGACCACCGTCGCGTCGGTGGCACCGAGCATCGCCGGCAGTTGGGTGGAGTCGAGGAAGCCGGTGAACCGGACGGTGGAGCTGAGCGCCAGCCGCCGGGCCTGCGCCTCCAGTTCGGTGCGGTACGGGCCGTCGCCGGCGATCACCACGCGCAGCCCCGGGTGCCGTTCGCGGAGCCGGGGTACGGCGTGCATCAGGTGCTGGACGCCCTTCTCGTAGACCAGCCGTCCGGCGTACCCGATCAGCGGGCCGTCCCCGGCGAACCGCGCCCGGGCCGAGGCGACCGCCCGGGGAAGCGCCCGCCAGGCCCGGTCGTCGACCCCGTTGGGCACCACGTCGACCTGGGCGGCCGGTGTGTCGAACAGGGCCGTCACCTGGTCGCGCATGTACCCGGAGCAGGTGATCAGTCGAATGGAGGAGCTGCTGAGCCAGTGTTCGACGCCGTGGATGGTGCGGTTCATCTCCTCCGGCAGCCAGCCCTGGTGCCGCCCGGCCTCGGTGGCGTGCATCGTGGTGACCAGGGGCAGGTCCAGGTGCTCGGCGAGAGTGACCGCCGTGTGGGCGACGAGCCAGTCGTGGGCGTGGATGACGTCGTAGGAACCAGCCTCGGTGGCGCGCAGGGCGGTGCGGGTGAGGGTGTGGTTGAACGCCATCGTCCAGGCCAGCAGCGAGCCGGTGGCGAGGGGGAAGGCGACCGGGTCTTCGGGGGCGCGCAGGATCCGGACGCCGTCGGCGTACTCCTCCAGGGGTGCGCCGTCGCTGTGACGGGTGACGACGGTGACCTCGTGGCCGGCGGCGGCCAGGGCGACGGAGAGGGCGTGCACGTGTCGGCCGAGCCCGCCGACGAGCACCGGCGGGTACTCCCAGGAGAGCATCAGCACCCGAAGCTGTCGGGCGGGGTTGATGTCGATCACGTGGGCATCAGGTGACATGCGGCCCCCTTTGAGTTGTCCCCGGGCGCGCGCCGACCGACACCATTGTGATGTCGTCGTCGCGTCTGGATCGGGGCCAATCCTGCCGGGATCGCGATAACCAGCGGCGACACCACCGTTGCGGTCGTGTAAAGCGCTACTGGCCCTTTCGCCGTACCCGCAGCAGCTCGGCCACCGACCAGGCCTGGAACGGGCACCCGGTGGCGGTGTGCGGCGCGAGGCCGTCGGCCGTCTCGCTAACCGAGCCTAACCCATATTCCATCAAATGGGCCTCAATGCCGACGAATGCATCATCGACGGACATCTTTCCTCGCCGTGCGGCGTCCACGTACGGGCCGAGCAACCACGGCCACACGGTGCCCTGGTGGTAGCCCCCGTCCCGGTCGGCCGGGCCGCCCCGGTGCCGGCCCACGAACTCCGCCGAGTCCGGGGCGAGACTGCGCGGCCCGAGCGGAGTGAACAGCCCGCCCGCGACCCGCCGCAGCGTCGCCTCGTCCGGGTCCATCGGCGCGTACGGCAGTGACCAGGCCAGCAGTTGGTTGGGGCGCAACGCGTCGTCGTCGTGCAGGGCGGCGCCACCCAACGGGTACGCCGGTGCCGGCGCGTCCAACACGTCGTGCAGCCAGCCGGTCGGGGCCGGGAACCGCTCCCGGAACGAGGCGGAAGCCTGCCCGTGCAGTCGCCACAGCTCGCCGGCGTCCCGCCCGGCCAACTCGGTCAGCTCCGCGAGCCCGGCCAACCCGTTGATCCACAACGCGTTCACCTCGACCGGCTTGCCGACGCGTGGGGTGACCGGCACCCCGTACACCCGCGCGTCCATCCAGGTCAACGCGGTGCCGGGGGCGCCCTGGGTGATCAGCCCGTCGGCCGGGTCGACGCGGATGCCGTACCGGGTGCCGGCGGCGTGGGCGTCGACCACCGAGCGCAGCGCCGGCAACAGCTCGTCACCGAGGTCGGTGTCACCGGTGACGGTGACGTGCCGGCTCACCGCGTGCAGGAACCACAGCGTCCCGTCGACGGTGTTGTACTCCACCCGACCCGTGTCGGCCGTGTTGGCGAGCATCCCCTCGGACAGCGTCGCCGCGTACGCCCGCAGCAGCTCCCGACCCTCGTCGGCGCGACCCGTGCAGAGGAACAACCCCTCGTACGAGATCATCGTGTCCCGGGACCAGGCCCCGAACCACGGGTAGCCGGCGACCACGTCCACCGCCGCCTGCTGGGTACGCACCACGAACGCGTCGGCGGCCAGCGCCAGGGTGGCGTCCACGTCGTCGGCCGGCTTAGCCGTCGTCACCACCTGCCGGTTGCGCCGCCGGGCGGTCGCCACGATCTCCTCCGCCGACGGTGGCTCCACGTCCAGCGGGTCGGCCCAGGCGCGCACCGACACGGTGTCGCCGGGGCGTTCCAACTCCCCGGAGAAGCGGCCCGCGTACCAGAGGTCCTCGTCCGGGTGCAGACCCCGGTTGGCCTCCTCCCGGTGGTGCACGCCCAGCCACCACTGCCCCTCGGGCGCCCAGCCCGGGCCGGCGAGCCGGTACGCGCCCTCGACCACCGCGCCGTCGGCCACCGCCTCGACCTGCGGGACGGGGCCGTCGGCCCGCCGTTCACCGTGCGCGTCCCGCCACGTGCAGGCGGCCGACAGCTCCAGCCGGACGGGCCCGCCGGCGACCAGCCGGTGCACCACGGCGACGCACGAACGGCCGGGCAGCATGGCCAGCTCCCGTTCGATCACCACCGCGCCGATGCGCCAGCGCCAGCGCGGCAGCCCGTCGACCAGGTCGAAACGCTCCAACAACTCGAAGCCACGCGGGTCCACCGTGCCGGAGGCCCACTCGTGCGCGCCGAGGCGTACCCGGGCACCGGACGGCACTGTGACCGCCGGGTCGAGACTCACCAGTCCCACCTGACGGGCGGCAGGCGTTTCGCCGGGAACCACCAACAGGCCGTGGTACCGACGTGTCCGCAGCCCACCGACAGTGCCCATCGCATAGCCGCCGAGACCGTCGGGGACCAGCCACTCCCGGCTGGCCGCGCTGGTCAGATCGCCGCAGACCTGCGGGCCGAACCGAATGTCGATCAAGTTTCCTCCACCGGCGGCAACGTGTAACACGCCACGACGAGAATGGCCGCTGTGGTCAAGTACCGCGGCGACGTCAAAGATGTGCACGTGATCACTGACCGATCGTCCTCCGACGCCTCGCCACCCGACGCTGAGCGGCTCCGGCTCGCCCAGGCCGACTCGGGGGAGCAGGACTGGCGTGCATGGGGTCCCTATCTGTCCGAACGGGCGTGGGGGACGGTGCGGGAGGACTACAGCGAGCACGGTACGGCCTGGGACTACTTCCCACATGACCACGCGCGGTCCAGAGCCTACCGGTGGAATGAAGACGGCATGGCCGGCGTCTGCGACGAACGACAGACCTTCGCGTTCGCCCTGGCCCTCTGGAACGGCAAGGACCCGATCCTCAAGGAGCGGATGTTCGGCCTCGGCGGCGACGGCGGCAACCACGGTGAGGACGTCAAGGAGTACTGGTGGTACGAGGACTCCACCCCCACCCACTCCTGGATGCGCTGGCGCTACCACTACCCGCAGGCCGCCTTCCCGTACGACGAACTCGTCGCGGTGAACGCGTTGCGCGGCCGCGACGACACCGAGTACGAGCTGGTGGACACCGGGATCTTCGACGACGACAGGTACTGGGCGGTGACAGTCGACTACGCCAAGGCGTCGCCGACCGACCTCTGCATGGTGGTGACGGTCGCCAACCGGGGCGACGAGGCGGCGACCCTGCACGTCCTGCCCACCCTGTGGTTCCGTAACACCTGGTCCTGGGGCCTGCCCGGCGGCGACCGGATCCCCCGGCTGACCGGCCAGGGCACCCGGCTCGTCGGCGAGCACCGGGTGTTCGGCCAACTGCTCCTGGAGGGCGACGGCGGCCCCGTGCCGCTGCTCTGCGACAACGACACGAACGCCGAACGGCTCTGGGGGCTGGCCGGCCGCTCCCCGTACCCGAAGGACGGCATCAACGACCACGTCGTCAACGGCGCGGCCACCGTCAACCCGGCCCGCGAGGGCACCAAGGGGGCGCTGCACTACATCCTCGACGTGCCGGCCGGCGAGCAGCGCCAGATCCGGCTGCGACTGACCCGTACCGCCTCACCGCCGGCCGCCGCGCCGCCGCCCCCGGCCGACCTCAGCGAGGGCTTCGAGGCCGTGGTGTGGGCGCGGCGGGCCGAGGCGAACCGGTTCTTCGCCGGGGTGATCCCACCGGCCGCCACACCCGACGAGGCGCTCGTCGCCCGGCAGGCCATCGCCGGGCTGATGTGGGGCAAGCAGTTCTACCACTTCGACGTCAAGCGCTGGCTCGACGGCGACCCGGGCTCCACACCGCCGGCCGGGCGCCGGCACGGGCGCAACAGCGCCTGGTGGCACATGACCAGCTTCGACGTCATCTCCATGCCCGACCCGTGGGAATACCCCTGGTACGCGGCCTGGGACCTGGCCTTCCACTGCGTGAGCATCGCCCGGGTCGACCCGGGCTTCGCCAAGGAACAGATCCTGCTCCTGCTGCGCGAGTGGTACCTGCACCCCAACGGGCAGATCCCGGCGTACGAGTGGGCGTTCGGAGACGTGAACCCGCCGGTGCACGCGTGGGCGGCGCTGAAGGTGTTCGAGATCGACGGCGGCCGGGACTACGAGTTCCTGGCCCGGGTGATGCACAAGCTGCTGCTGAACTTCACCTGGTGGGTCAACCGCAAGGACACCGGCGGCAACAACGTCTTCGAGGGTGGCTTCCTCGGGCTGGACAACGTCGGCCCGTTCGACCGCTCCGCGGCACTGCCGGTCGCCGGGGTGCTGGAACAGTCCGACGGCACCGGCTGGATGGGCATGTACGCCCTCAACCTGCTGGACATGGCGATCGTGCTCGCCGAACACGACCGAACCTGGGTGGACACCGCCACCAAGTTCTTCGAGCACTTCGCCTACATCGCCGCCGCCGCGTACGAGCAGGGGCTGTGGGACGACGAGGACGCCTTCTTCTACGACGTGCTGCGCCTCGCCGACGGCACGAAGGTGCCACTGAAGGTCCGCTCCGTCGTCGGGCTGCTGCCGTTGGCCGCCACCACCCGGCTCACCGCCAGGACCCTGCACCACCTACCGGAACTGGGCGCCCGGCTGCGCTGGTTCCTCACCAACCGCCCCGAGTACGCCCAGGTGATCGGCACCCGCCGCCTCGGCCCCGACGGCCGGCAACAGCGGCTGCTGTCCATGGTCGGCCCGGAACAGGTGGTCCGCCTGCTCGCCCGGATGCTCGACCCCGACGAGTTCCTCTCCGACTTCGGCCTCCGTACGCTGTCCCGCGCGCACCTGGACAAACCATTCTCGGTCACCCTCGGCGGGCAGGAGTTCTCCGTCGGCTACGAGCCCGCCGAGTCGACAAGCGGGCTGTTCGGAGGCAACTCCAACTGGCGCGGGCCGATCTGGATGCCGACGAACTTCCTGCTGATCAGCGCGCTCCGCGACTACGCGGCGTTCTTCGGTGACGACCTCCAGGTGGAGTACCCCACCCGCTCCGGGGTGAAGTGCACCCTTGACGAGATCGCCGACGACCTCTCCGCCCGACTGATCTCACTCTTCACCCAGGACGACTGGGGACGACGACCGATCTACGGCGCATGCCAGCTCTTCCAGACCCACCCGGACTGGCGCGACCTGGTCGCCTTCCCCGAGTACTTCCACGGCGACAACGGGGCCGGCCTCGGTGCCTGGCACCAGACCGGCTGGACGGCCCTGGTCGCCGACCTGATCCTCACCCTCCGCCGCTGACCCCCGCCCACCCCCACGCCTGCCCGTGCCTGCGCCCGCGCCTGCCCGTGCCTGCGCCCGCGCCTGCCCGTGCCTGCGCCCGCGCCTGCCCGTGCCTGCGCCCGCGCCTGC
>NZ_JBEXYP010000025.1:0-95182 GCF_040630995.1 Micromonospora sp. NPDC005710
CGGGACGACAGCGGTGACTTCCGGCTGGCCGCCTGGCTGCCGTGGCCGGCGTGACGGGGCCGGCCGGGGCTGCCGGGCCTTCCGGCGTGGCGGGGCAGCGGGGGGAGGGGGAGTGCTGCGGCCGAAGAGGTACGGGCGGCGTGACCGCGCTCCGCGCGGTGGTCCACCTGCTCAGCTCGGTAGGCGGCCCCGCGTGGAGACGAAGTGGTACGACATGACGGCGAACCCGGGGTCCCGGAGCAGCCGCCGGAAGGCGTTCAGTTGCTGGGGTGACAGCCCGGCGGCCAGGAGGTCGGGCTCCAACTGGCGCGAGTTGGTCTCGTAGAGAGACGTTCCGGTCGACCCGCCGGCCCAGCTCTGCGAGTGGGTGATGGTGTCCAGGTCGGTCAGGCCGGCGAGGGCCATTTCGGTGTGTACGTCCTGCGCCCATCCCAGGTCGGCGCCGTGGTCCTCCAGGACTCCCATCATGGCGTCCATGACCTGCGCGAAGAGCTTCGCGGCGTCGTCGGTGGGTGCGGTGAGCACCCGCTGCGGGGCGGTGCAGTCGAACTCTTCGACGACCAGCCACCCGCCGGGTGCCAGCGCGCCGGTGAGGGTGCGCAGGACCCGTCGTCGATCGGGGAGGTGCAGCAGCACCAGCCGGGCGTGGATCAGGTCGAACGCGTCCCCGGGTGGTGGTTGGGTGCGGACGTCGTGTTGGCGTACGTGCAGGTTGCTCTCGGCCACCAGGTGGGTGGGGTCGATGTCGGTGGCCAGCACCTGACCGTCGTCGCCGACCGCGCGGGCCATCCGCCGGGCCATCGAGCCGCCTCCGGCCCCGACCTCCCAGCACGTCGCGCCCGGTTGCAGGACCGGGCGGGCCAGTCGACGCGTCGTGATCGGGTCCAGAAAGGACTCCAGCGCGTGCATCTGGGGGACGGCATCCGGTGCGCCGTTGTCGAACGTGTACGTGTCATCGCTCGTCGCTGTTGTCATGTGTCTACCTCTCCGAGAGGGGTCGGGTGACGCGAGCAGGGTCGGGTGGTTACGGGGTGTCGGCCCAGAGCCGAGGGGCCGGTCGGTTGGCCGGGGGCGGTGCGCCTGCGGCGACGCTCAACATGGCCGCCAGTGGGGTCGGGTCGCGGCGGGCCTCGGCGGTCGGCCGGTCGTAGACCACCCGGCCGTACTCCAGCACCGCCACCCGGTCCGCGACGTCGATGGCGTGCTGGAGTTGCTGTTCCACGAGCAGCACGGTCAGCCCGTCGGCGGCGAGACCGCCCACGAGTTCGCGGACCCGCGCCGCCAGGTCGGGCGAGAGGCCCTCACACGGTTCGTCGAGAAGCAGCACCCGGGGTTGACCGAGCAGCGCGCGGGCTATCGCCAGCATCTGCTGTTCCCCGCCGGAGAGTTCGCACCCCCGGTGTCGCAGCCGCACCGCCAGCCTGGGCAGCAGGTCCAAGGTCCGGGCGACGGTCCAACCTTCGCCGCCGGAGGTGGGAGCCCGCCACGGCGCGGCTGCCAGGTGCAGGTGCTCGGCCACCGTCAGCCGGGAGAAGACCCGTCGGCCCTGCGGAACGAGGCCGACGCCGGACTGGGCGATGCGATGCGGTTGTCGGCCGGCGACGTGCACGCCGCCGATCTCGACGCGACCGCTGGACGCGCGGACCAGCCCGGCGATGGTGTGCACGAGCGTGCTCTTGCCTGCCCCGTTGCGGCCCACCACGGCCTGGATGCTGCCGGGGCGAACCCGAAGGCTCACCTCGTGCAGGACGATTCCACCGGCGTAGCCGGCGCAGAGACGATCCACTGTGAGCATCAGGTCACCCCGTCGGCGTAGGCCTGCCGCACCAGCGGCGAGGTACGGATCTCGTCCGGTGCGCCGGCGGCGAGTGTCTGACCGTCGCGCAGCACCGTGACCGTGTCGGAGAGGGCGTACACCAGGTCCAGTCGGTGTTCGACGAGCAACACGGCGACCGCCCTGGGCAGCGCCTGGAGCAGCTCGACCAGCCGGCCGACCTCGATGGCGGACAGCCCGGCCGCCGGTTCGTCGAGGAGCAGCAGGCGGGGACGACCGGCCAGGGCCATCGCGATCTCCAGTTGGCGTCGTTGCCCGTGCGCGAGGTGACCGGCGGGCACCGCCGCGACGGCGGTGAGGCCCATCTGTTCCAGCAGCGGGCCGGCCAGGTGCTGCGCGGCGCTCCGGCGTCCGCCCAGCCACCACCGGCGGTGTGGGACGATCCGTGGCAGCGCGGCCACCACGACGTTCTCCGTCGCGGTGAGCGTCGGGAAGACAGCGGGTCGTTGGTGGATGCGGTTGATGCCCCGTCGCGCCCGGGCCGCCGGGCTGAGCCGGCCGATGTCGCGTCCGTCGAACCGCACGCTGCCGCGCTGGGGTTTCGTGGATCCGGCGAGCACGTTGAGCAGTGTCGTCTTGCCGGCCCCGTTCGGGCCGATCAGCGCGTGCCGTTGACCGTCGTGGATGCACAGGTCCACGGCGTCGAGCGCGGCGAGCGAGCCGTACCGCACGCTGATCTTTCTGGCGTCGAGCAGGCCGGTCATCGGCGCAGCTCCGCGACGGCTGGCTGCTCACTGACAGTGGGCTGAAGCGACGGGACCTCCGGCTGGCGCAGCCGCCCCCGGGCCCGGTTCATGCCGGTGGGCAGGAGGTAGACCGTCGCCACGAACAGCGCGCCCAGCACCAGTGGCGCGTGGCCGGGCAGCACCCCGAACAGCCAGTCCCGGACGGCGATGACCAACGCCGCGCCCACCAGGGCGCCGCCCACCGACGCGGTGCCACCGATGACGACACCGAGCAGCAGCAGCGCGGACGTGTCGAAGCCGAAGTCGGCGGGGGAGACGTACTGCTGGGCGACGACCAGGAGTGAGCCGGCGGCACCGGCTATCGCTCCGGCGGCGATGTGCGCACCGGACAGGTGCAACGCCACCCGGTGGCCGCTGGCCCGCAGCCGCGTCTCGTCGTCGCGGCCGGCCCGCAGCACCAGCCCGGCCCGGGTACGCAGCAGCACCAGCACCGCGCCGACAAGTGTGGCCACGACGACCAGGGCGTAGAGGTACCGCGCCTGGTCGCTGGCCAGGGGCGGGAGCCCCCAGAACGGTCGGACCGCGGGGATGCCCGCCAGCCCGTCCGTGCCACCGGTCACCGATCGCCACCGCCCGAGAACGACGACGACGAGTTCGCCGACGGCCAGGGTGATCATCAGGACGATCACCCCTCGGGCGTGCACGACGAGCGGCACGGTGAGCGCGGCCAGCAGCGCCCCCGCGGCCGCCGCTACGGCGAGCTGCACGACGCCGACGTCGGACACCCGGCTGCCGACCACGGCGCAGGCGTAGGCACCGGCCGCGTACGGTGCGGTCTGCCCGAGGGTGGGCATGCCGGCGACGCCGGTGAGCAGCGCCACGCTCACCCCGACCAGGGCCAGCGCCAGCGTCCGGGCGAGGATCGCCGTGGTGTAGTCGTCGACCACCCAGGGCGCCACCACCAGGCCGACCAGGACGAGCGCCGCGATGCCGCCCCGAACCCGCCGGATCACCTCACCCCTCATGCCGCCCTCCACCTGCCGGCCAGGCCACGCGCCCGCACGGCAAGCACGGCCGCCATGGCGGCGAACAGCAGGAACGGCGCGGCGGACGGCAGCAGCGCCACGCCGAGCGTCTGGATCTCGCCGATCGCCAGCGCGGCCAACAGGGTGCCCGCCATCGACCCGAGACCACCGAGGACGACCACCACCAGGGACAGCAGCAGCACGGTGTCGGCGGTGCCGGTGCCCGGGCCGATGATGGGCGCGCCCAGGACCCCGGCCGCGCCGGCGAGCGCACCTGCGGCGGCGAGCACACCGGCCCGGATCCGCGCCGGACTCACGCCCAGACAGGCGACCATCTCCGGGTCGTCGACTGCCGCCCGGACCAGCATCCCGGCCCGGGTGCGGCGTACCACGAGGTAGAGCGCGGCGGCGAGCACCGCCGCGACCACTATGAACACCAACCGGTACGCGGCGTAGCGGTGACCGCCGACGAGCACCGACCCCTCCAGCGCGGCCGGCACCTGGACCTGAGGGTCGTCGGGTCCGAAGGCGGCGACGAGCAGGCTGCCGCCGGCCAACGCCACCCCGAAGGTCAGCAGCGCCTGACTCAGGTGGTTGCCGGTGGCGACAGGTGTGAGCAGGCCGGCCAGGAGCACCCCGGCCGAGGCGGCGGCCAGCACACCGACCCCCAGCGCCAACGCCAGGCTCACCCAGCCGCCGTCGAACAGCGCCGCCGCGGTGTACCCGCCGATCGCGTAGAGCAGGCCGTGCGCCAGGTTCAGGATGTTGGCGACGCCGAAACAGAAGACCAGGCCCGACGCGGCGACGAACACCAGCAGCCCGTAGGCCACTCCGTCCAACGCCGGGATCAGGTACGGGTCGATCCGTTCCGTGCCGGCCGCCACGACTGTCACCGGCCGACGGTCGCGAGGTCACCCACGACGGTGTTGGACAGCGCCCGGCCGTCCTGGCGGACCTGCCGCAGGTACCACTTCTGCACCGGGGAGTGCGTGGCGGTGGAGAACTGCCAGGTGCCGCGCGGGCTGGCGATCTGACCGAGTTGACCGATGGCCGTGTTGATGGCCTCCGGCGTCGGGTTGCTTCCGGCCCCGCCGATCGCCCGGTCCAGCACCGCCGCCGCGTCGTACGAGGCGAGCGCGTAGGTCGTCGGTGAACCGTCGTGCTTCGCCTTCCACGCGGCCACGAAGGCGCGGTTCTCCGCGTTGTCGAGGTCGGACGAGTAGTTGAGCACCGAGTAGATGTCCCTCGCGGCCTCACCCTGCGCGTTGAGCACGCCGCCCTCGGTGAGGAAACCGGCCGCGTACAGCGGGATGTCCTTGATCTCGGACTGCGCGTACTGCTTGACGAAGTCGACTGCGGCGCTGCCGGCGTAGAACGTGTAGACGGCCGCCGCGCCCGAGGCTTTGATGCGGGCGAAGTACGGGAGGAAGTTCGTGGTGGCCGGGAACGGTGTGAAGGTCGTCTTGCCGTCGGCGTTCGCGAGTTTCCCGCCGATCTTCCCGAACGTGTCGGTGAAACCGCGCAGCTCGTCCCATCCGCCCTGGTAGTCCGGGCCGATCGCGTACACCGAGCCCTTCACGTTGTCGCGGACGTGCTGGGCGATCGCCGCCCCGGGCTCGTCGGAGAGGTACGAGGTGTGCCAGACCCGGGAGACGTCCTTGAGTTCCGGCCGGCCGTTGGAGCCGACGAGGGGCACCTTCGTCTCGTTGAGCAGCGGGGTGACCCCGGCTACCGAGCCGCCACCGACGATGCCGGTGAGCGCGGAAACCCGGTCCTGCTTGAGCAGCTTCGTCGCCGCCGGGACAGCGGTCTGGGCTCCGTTGCCCTCGTCCGCGACGATCAGGTCGACCTGCCGGCCGCCCAACTTGCCGTCGTGGGTGTCCAGGTAGAGCTGGAAGCCGTCGCGGATCTCCGTACCGACTGCCTGGTACGTCCCGGACAGCGACGCGAGCAGGCCGATCTTTATCGAGCCGCCGGCGCTCGTGCCCGGAGCGTCGTCGCCGCAGGCGGTGCTTGTGGTCAGCACGGCGGCGAGCAGCGCGGCGGTCAGGGCACGGCTGCGCCAAGGCGTGGTGAGAGGCATGTCTTACTCCAGAGGGAAGGGGAAGGGATCGCCGGCGTGGGGGCGCCGGGTTGGTCAGCGGCTGCGGGCGAGAGCCGCCCGGGCGGCGGGGGTCAGCGCGTCCCCGATCCGGTTGGCCAGCTCGGTCATCTCGTAGGAGACCTTGCCCACGTCGCACTCGGGGGCGGCGAGCACCAGCAGCGAGGCGCCGTCGTTGAAGGCCATCGAGAACATGAATCCGCCCTCGAGTTGCGTGACGTTGGAGATCACCGCACCCGCGTCGAAGAAGGCCGCCGCCCCCCGCAGCAGGCTGACCAGCCCGCTACCCGTGGCGGCCAACTGGTCGGCCCGGTCGGGTGGCAGGTCGCGGGTGGCGGCCACCATCAGGCCGTCGCTGGAGATGGCGATCGCGTGGCTGACCTCGGTCGCGCGCGCCGCGAAGTTGTCCAGCAGCCAGCCGAGATCCTGTTGGTCGGTCACGTGCTCTCCTGTCGCGTCATTTGTTGCCGAGGTTGATCGGGGTACGCCGTCGGTTGGCCACGCCCCGCGCGTACGCGGCCATCGCCGTCGCCACCTGCGCCGGGTCGCGGTACTCGGAGCGTTGCTGCTGCTGGGGCACTGTCACACCGCCGGGCACGAGGTGCCGTTGCGGCTGCCTCTTGGGCAGACCGGAGTTGGTGGTCGTGGTGACCTCGGGGGTGTTCGCCTGGGCGGCCGTACGCCACGCGTCGTCGGCGGGGCTGGACCACTGCTGGCCGTTCTGGCCGTTGTGGCCGTCGACGACGTCGCTCTGGAACCAGTGGTTGACCTGCTCGAAGATGAGAAGCTCCTCGGTGGGCGCGTCGCCCCGGTCCGGGGGTGGGGGAGCCGGTCGGAAGACCGGCGCCGCCGGCAGGGTCCGTTCGGCCGGGGGGCGTCCGGCGGTGGGTTCCGGGCGCGGCTGGTACGGCGGCGGGGGACTGGGCGTGCGCGCTGCCCGCCTCGACAGCCGGCCGGGTGCGAGAAGGTACTCCTCCGGGGGCAGGGACCTGATGATCGCCGCAGGGAGTGTCGCCTCGGCGAGGATGCCGCGTCGGGGGCCGCGTCGTAGTTGGACGGTGGCGCCCAGCCGGGTCGCGAGTTGGCCCACGACGACCAGGCCCATCGCCCGTACCGCGGCGACGTCGATGGCCGGTGGGTGGGCCAGCAGTTCGTTGAGTTGCTGCATCCGCGGCGCGGACAGCCCCACGCCCTCGTCGCTGATCTGGACGATGACGCGGTCACCCAGGCTCCGGCCGCTCACCCAGGTCTCACTGCCCGGCGGTGAGTACGTGGTGGCGTTGTCCATGAGTTCGGCGAGCAGGTGCACTACCTCGTCGACGGTCTTGGCGGCCACTGCGACGTCCCCGTCGATCATGCCGAGCCGGATCCGTGCGTAGTGCTCGATCTGGGACAGCGCCGCCTGGAGCACCTGTTGGAGCGGAACGTCGCGCTGGCGTACGCGACCGACGCCGACGCCGCCGAGCACCAGCAGGCTGGCGTTGATCCGGCCCATCCGGGTCGCCAGGTTGTCGAGTGTGTACAGCTGGTCGAGCCGGTCGGGGTCGGTCTCGTCCCGCTCGACCAGGTCGACCTGGGCGAGGACGGCGTCGACGAGTCGCTGTTCGCGGCGGCTCAGGTGGATGAAGATGTCGGCGGTGTTGGCGCGCATGACGGCCTGTTCGGCGGCGGTCCGCACGGCGGCCTGGTGCACGGCACTGAACGCCTGACCCAGCTCGCCGATCTCGTCGTCGCTCGACGGTTCGAGGGCGGCACTTGACTGCTGGCGGGCAAGCCTCTGTGGGTCGACGGTGGCGCTGCCGGGCTGTTGCAGTTGGGCCACCACGGCGGGGAGCTGTTCGAAGGCCACGGCGTTGGCCGCGTCTCGTAGCCGGCGTAGCCGTCGGGTGATCTGCCGTGCGACGGCCCAGGTCACCAGCGCGGTGAGGATCAGGGCCAGGAGGACTCCGGCCGCCTCGGCCACGGCCCGGCGGCGCTGGTCGGCGTGCGCGTCGCGGACGTCGTCGCGGACCGCGCCGTCGACCCGGGCGCGAAGGTCGGCCAGCCGGGCGGCGCGCGTCTGGGTGGTGGACACCCAGGCGGCGGTCTCCAGTTGCAGCTGCGACCCCGGCTGGGCCCGGGACACCTCGTCCTGCATGCGTTGCAGGGCGAGCGCGTCCTTGCCGGTGCCGGCCTGCTCCCACCAGATGCTCCACGCGGGTGGGGCCAGGGCCAGGAACGACAGGCTCGATTCGGTGTAGCTGGTGCGGGCCGCGGTGATGTCCTGCTGCATGGCCGGGGTCAGCTCGCCTCCCGCGACGGCGCGCAGCACGGCGACCTGCTGTTGACCGATGGCCTCGGCCGTCTTCGACAGGGCCGCGGAGGCGCGGATGCCGTCGGCGAGTTGGGCGTCCACCACGCCGTGTGAGACGTTCTCCCGGAAGTTGATGAGGTCGGCTATCGCGATGCGGTAGCTGAAGGTCATCGCTGACACGGAGGCGTGCGTGGCGGTGCGTACCTGGGTGCGCAGCGGGGCGAGGCCGTCCAGCGCCGCGTCGATGCGCCGCAGCAGCGCTGTGTTGGTGTCGTTTCCGGTGGAGAGCCGGTCGCGCTGCCCGCGATAGCGGGCGACGGCGTCGTCGGTGGCGGCCACCTCCGCGCCGAAGGTGTCCTGCTGCTCCGGGCGGGCGTAGGTGAGCAGGTCGGCGGCGGCGATGCGTTCGCGTTGCAGCCGGTAGGCCAGGTCGCCGGCCTCGGCGCCGACCTGCGCCAGGACCCGCAGGTCGCTGGCCCGGGCCGTCTGGCGTGCGCTCTCGGTCAGCGCGAGACCGGCGAAGCCGATCACGGCGACGAGCGGGGCCGCGACGATGAGGCGCATCCGGCCGGCGATCTTCCAACCGCGTCGACGGGTCGGGTAGGGTCTGGCCGCGTGGGACCGGGTGCTCGACGCCAAGATTGACTCCCACGACTCGTCGATGACGGTCTATGCGCACGTTGCCGAATGCAAGTCCCATTCGGCCGGAAGCCGCGCTCGTAGACCAGACCTGGCCGTGGTACAAACTGCCCGTACCAGCATCTGTACCCAACGTCAGCGACCGGTGACGCCGCGAGGTCGCATCGCACTTGCCGAGTCAGCGCTGGTGGTCGAGGGGTCCGGTCGGTGGGTGCCGCCGCTCCTGACCGTCCGGCTCGGGCGGGCTGTTGAGCACCTGGCCGATGAGCTCCCGCAGTTCGTCGATCGCGTCCACCACCGCACCCGGGTCGCGCACGTCACGCTGACCGCGTTGACGTGGCACCTGCCGATCCAGTCGGGTCGGTTCCGGTGCGCGGGGGCCCCGTCGGCCGTCGGCAGCCATCTGCTCGGCCGCGACCTGCGGCCACAGTGCGGCCAGCTGCCCACCGGTGCCGAGGACGTCGTCGCAGCGCAGCGCGAACTCGTGACTGCCGAACCGGCGACCCGACTCGACCGCCGCGACCGTCTCCCGACTGAACCGCACCAGATCCGCCAGGGCTCGTTGGGTCAGGCCCCGTTGGACGCGGCAGTTGCGCAACTCCCATCGGAACCGTTGACTGGCCGCAGAGTGAGCCGAGCTCGACGGGGACGTGTGCTCCATGCGCTCACCTTCGTGGAACGGACATTCAGCGTCAGACGCCAAATCGAGATTGACCGATGAAGCGAACATTCACAGAGGGCAATTCTTAACCCAGGACATGATGGGTGTGAAGACGTTCACCGGCATGGATCGTCGGGAAAGGCGGGAAAGGTGCCCGCCGGCCTCGGTGCCGCCGCCCAGGTGCGCCGCGTGGAGTCGGCCCGCAACGCCCTGACTCCACCCTCGATCCGTCCGCAGGTCAGCACCGTTGGCGCTCGCGCTCTCTCAGGCGGCGTGCACGTCGACGGTCACCCCGTTCTGTGCCGCCGGCACGTCGACGGGCGCCGAAGTGTCGATTATCGCGAGCAGTGTGCGGTGCGCGCGGAACGCGACATTGGGCTTGTACGAGCGATGTTGCTCGGCGGAGAGTCGTAGCCCCGGAATGGCTTCGGCGAGTCGACCGAGAGCGATTCCGGCCTCGAGTCGCGCCAGTCCCGCCCCGATGCAGAAATGTGGACCGTGGCCGAACGACAGGTGATTGCCCACATCGGCGCGGTGGGGGTCGAACCGGTCCGGGTCGTGGAACGCTGCGGGGTCGCGGTTCGCCGCGCCGATCAACAGCAGGCAACGCGCCCCGGCGGGGATGGTCACCGCGCCCACTGTGACATCCCGGGTGGTCACTCGCAGCCAGCCGTCGATGGCGGGCGCGAACCGGAGCGTCTCGCTCACGAAGGCGGGGACGAGCCCCGGGTCCGCGGTGATCGCCGACCAGCGCTGGGGTACGGACAGGGCCTGGTCCAGGGCGTGCGCGAGCAACCCGGCGGTGGTCTCGTGGCCAGCGACCAGGAGGTTGAAGGCCAGGCTCGCCACCTCGGGCACGGTCAGCACGCTGTCGTCGTCGTCCCGGTAGGTGAGGGCCCGGCCGATGAAGTCGTCGCCGCGATGTCCGCTGTCCACCCGTTGACGGACCAGGCCTTCGCAGTAGTGCCAGAACTCCAGCAGGTCCTGTGCCAGGCGGGTCTGCTCGGCTGGGTCCGGCTGCCCCCAGATGAGGGCGATCTGACCGTCCGCCCAGCTCCGGATCCGGCCGATGTCGGCGTCGGGCACCCCGAGGATGTCCAGGATGACGAGCAGGGGAAGCTCGGCGGCGAACTCCGGGATCAGGTCGACCTCGTCACCCTGGCGGGCGGCGAGTCGGCCCACCAACTGGTCGACCCGGCGACGGACGATCTCCCCGTACTCGGCTTCGACCCGCTCGGAGGTGTTCGCGAAGGTCGCCCGCAGCGCCCGGCGGGTGCGCGGGTGCGCCGGCGGATCCGCGGCGGCCGTCGTGGGCGGCGCGTCGATCTGCATGATCACGTTCAGGGCCGCGGGAGACACCTCGTAGACCGGAGCGAGGGTGAGGGCGTTGGCGAATGTCGTGGTGTCGGCGAGGGCCCGCCGGACGTCCGCGTGCCCGCTGATCAACCACAGGCCCAGATCCTCGGCGTAGTGCACGCCGTCGGGATCGTCGAGAATGCGCCGCCACATGCTTGCCGGATCGGTGAGATAGAGCCCGGCGAACGGATTGAACCGCATGGAAAGCCTCCTGATGCACGCGGCGCGAAACCGGCAGCGCCTCCATTTGGCGATCCACTCCAGCCGGGCCGATAATGGCGCGCATCCGCCTTTTGCTCTTCACGGTGCGCTGACCGGACGCACATGTCAAGATTGGTTGCCGTCTATTTATTTTCGGTTTGATTGCGTGTTGCAACAGTCGAGCGAACCTGGTCGGATGCAAGTTGCGGCCCGGTCCTTGCCGTGCGGTCGACCCAGCCCGACTGTGGATTCGACTCGCCGCTTCGCCTCATGACCGGGGAAACGACCCCCGAGACGACGAGTGACGCCGGAGCCCGGTCGCCGACCGCGGCGCGGGAACCCGCGCGGACGGGGTGGGCGAAACGCTTCGGGACGAGCCCGCGCTGACGGGAGCGGTCAGCCCCGGCGGGCGGAGCCGGCCCCGCGACGCCCGTTCAGGCGTCGCGGGGGTTCCGGCTCAGGGCAGCCTTTGCTCTGCACCCGCGGGTGCGACGCCGGAACCCCCGCGCCTCACCGTGTCGGGGCGGCCGGGTCAGTGCACCTGGTCAGGGCGCCCACGGGGCCGCGACGTTCCAGGTGCTGTCGGCGGCCCACATGGTCGGCGTGTTGTACGCGTCGCCGCCGGTGCCGTTGCTGAGCCAGACCTCAGCGTTGTAGTGCCGCAGGTACTTGCCGCGGAAGTTGTACGACTCCAGCGACACACCGGTGCCGGTCAGCCCGGTGCGGGCGCACCAGGTGGCATCGGCGCGCAGCAGCGCGGAGCCGTCGTCCGGCGAGTTGCGGACCCGGGAGTTCTGGTGGCGCAGGTACTGCCCGGGAAAGTTGACCGACTCGAACGAGTAGCAACCGGACCCGGCCAGACCGGGCCGGATGGTGTACGTGGCGTCGGCCTTGAGCAGGCTGGAGCTGGCGGCGTCGACCACCTCCGTGTAGGCCAGGCCGTCCTGGTGGCGGAGATAGCGGTTGGTGAAGCCCGGCGTGGTCACCTGCAACGACCGCCGGGTGTTGAGCGGCAGGGCGACGGGTGTCGAACCGCCGACGGTCTTCGAGGCGTTGATCAGAGCGGTGTTCGCGGCGCGCACCCGCGTCTGGTCCATCTTGACCACTTGCCGGTCGTAGGTCAGGAAACCGTTCAGCTCACCTTCCAGGTCGGTGATCTCGGTGTAGATGGAGGCACTGAGCCCCTTGCCGACCATCAGGTTCTGGGTGCCCTGCACCAGCCCCACGTACCTGTCGGTGAGGGCGTTCGCACTCGACTGCCACTCGTACGCGAAGAAGCTGCCGTTCGGGCTGTACTCGTGGCCCGGCGTGTGCAGGCCCAGCCCGCCGAACTCACCGAGCACGGCGATCCGGCTGCTCGACGGTACGGGGGAATCCGGTCCGAGGTAGACGTGCCAGTCGTCGATGTCGCCGTTGCCGGGGTCGCCGAGGGACTGGCAGCAGTTGTGACCGCTGTGCGGGTTGACCAGACGGGTCGGGTCCTGGTTCTTGATGTTCTGCGCGACCCGCCGGGTGTCGGCGAGGGACCGCTCGCCCCAGCCCTCGTTGTAGGGCGTGTACGCGATCACCGCGGGTGAGCTGCGGTGTTCGTCGACGATCTCGCGCGCCTCGGCCTCGAACTGCGCCTGCTGGGCGTCGGTGGGGTCGACGTTCTGCGCGGTGAGCGACGGGATGTCCTGCCAGACGAGCAGGCCGAGCCGGTCCGCGTGGTAGAACCAGCGTTGCGGCTCGACCTTGATGTGTTTGCGTACCATGTTGAAGCCCAGGTCCTTGTGTTTCTGCAGGTCGAAGGCGAGGGCGGCGTCGGTCGGCGCGGTGTAGAGCCCGTCCGGCCAGAAGCCCTGGTCGAGGGTGCCGACCTGGAACACGAACTGGCCGTTGAGCTTGGGGCGCAGCACCCCGTTGACCAGGCCGGTGGTGATCTCTCGCATGCCGAAGTAGTGCGTGGTCCGGTCCACTGTGGCACCCGTGGCGCTGCGCAGGGTGACCCGGAGGTTGTAGAGGAACGGGTCGTCGGGTGACCACCGGCGGGCGTTCGGCACCGGCACGCTGAAGTCGGTGAAGCCGCCGGTCGCGGAGCCGACCACTGTGGCGCCGTTGAGCGCCTCGGCGAGCACGCTGTGGCCGCTCACGTCGCCCCTCGTGAAGACCCGGACCCGCACTGTGTTGTTGCTCAGGTTCGGGTAGACGTCCACGCTGCTGATCGAGGCGGTGGGCACCGGCTCCAACCACACCGTCTGCCAGATACCGGAGCTGGGGGTGTAGAAGATCCCGCTGGGCGTCTTGGTCTGCTTGCCGATCGCGGGCAGGCTGCCGTTCTGCCGGCTGTCGGTGGGATCCCAGACCTTGACGACGATCTCGTTCGTTCCGGCGGTGAGCTGCGGTGTCACGTCGAAGCTGAAGGCGTCGTAACCGCCGGTGTGCGCGCCGACCCGGACACCGTTGACCCAGACGGTGCTCTGCCAGTCGACGGCGCCGAAGTGCAGCAGGGTGCGACGACCCGACCAGTTCGCGGGGATGGTGACGGTGCGCCGGTAGAACAGGTAGTTGCGGTTGTCGTTGGCGGCCCGTTGGATACCGGACAGGGCGCTCTCCACGGGGAAGGGCACGTTGACCCGCTCGGGCAGGTTGGTGCCGAACTGTGGGGCGTCGTCGGTCGTCGACTGGCGTAGTTGCCACTCGCCGTTGAGGTTGAGCCAGTCCGGCCGCGTCATCTGGGGCCGGGGGTATTCGGGCAGTGGTGTGCCGTTCAGGGCCTGGCTGGTCCAGGGGGTGGTCAGGGGTGGGGTCTTGGCCGGTGCGGCGTACGCCGGGACGGCGAGGAAGCCGGTGACCAGGGCGATGACGAGCAGCAGTGGCAGGGCGGGGCGGATGGGGACGTGACGTTTCATGCCGTCTCCGGGGGACGAGTCGCCGCGGGCGGGTGCAGCCGGGCCCGAAGCGCGCGGGTGGTGGGCATCGGGTGGTCATTGACGGGGGACGGGCGTCAGCGACGGATGTCGGTGGGATCTCCACCCGCCAACGGCGGCCTGCATATTGACATCCATCATCACCTGTTTAACGTTATAGAGCCGCGTCGGGCGTCTCGTCAATGCTTGTTCGTCAATGCCCGCCCGGCCGGCTGGCCGCATTCGCGAAGGGTTGGAGGATGGGCGTCAACCTGAAGGACATCGCCAGGCGCGCCGGTGTCTCGCTGGCCACTGTGTCGAACGTGGTGAACGGGTACC
Source organism: Micromonospora sp. NPDC005710 (assembly GCF_040630995.1). Taxonomy (NCBI): domain Bacteria; kingdom Bacillati; phylum Actinomycetota; class Actinomycetes; order Micromonosporales; family Micromonosporaceae; genus Micromonospora; species Micromonospora sp. NPDC005710. Next base: position 14,024 of record NZ_JBEXYP010000025.1, read on the forward strand.
GGCCGGTGGGGGAGCGGACCCGACAACGGGTGCAGCAGGCGATCGACGAACTCGGCTACAGCCCCAACCTCGGCGCCCGGCACCTCCGCCGGGGCCGTACCGGCCTGATCGCCCTGGCCGTCCCGGAGCTGACCAACCCCTACTTCGCCGAACTCGCCGAGATCGCCATCGCCGAGGCCGCGGCGCTCGGCTACACGCTCGTCATGGAGAACACCGCCGCGGACCGGGAGGCGGAGCTGGCGCTCCTCGACGGCTCACGGCAGCGGATCATCGACGGCCTGATCCTCAGCCCGGTGCGCGTCGGCCGGGAGGAGGTGCTGGCCCGGACCGCCGGTGGTCCACTCGTCCTGATCGGCGAGGGCGTCTACGACGTGCCGTACGACCACATCGCCATCGACAACGTGGCCGCCAGCCACGCCGCCATCCGCCACCTCGTGGCGATCGGTCGCCGCCGGATAGCGTTCATCGGCGCCACCCCGGGCGGGGACCGGCAGTCGGCCCACCTGCGGGTCCGGGGATACCGGGAGGCTCTGGCGGCCACCGGCCTGCCGTACCGACCCCGTCTCGTCGCCCGGACCGACGCGTTCGGTCGGCTCGACGGCATGCGGGCCATGCGGGACCTGCTCGCCCTCGGTGACCGGCCGGACGCGGTCTTCGGTTACAACGACCTGGTCGCGATCGGCGCGCTGCGGGCGCTTGCCGAGGCCGGTCACCGGGTGCCCGCTGACGTCGCGGTGGTCGGGATCGACGACATCGAGGAGGGGCGGTTCACCGCGCCGACCCTCACCACGATCGCCCCGGACAAGAGGGAGATCGGCCGGCTCGCGGTACGCCGCCTCGTCGCGCGCATCGAGGGCGAACAGGTCGCGGGTCCGCTGACCGTGCAGACGCCGTTCCGGCTCCTGCGCCGGCAGAGCACCGGCACGGCGGTCCCCTGACCGCCGGTCGCCCACCAGCCCACGATGCGGCACGAGATCCATAACGCCGGTGGTACGACCCAGAGAGGATGACCCGCTAGATCCATCAGCCTCAATATGATGACCGCAATCTCGAACGGGGTGCGCTCACGAGGCGTGCCATCCTGATGCGGAGGAATGCATGGTTCGCTGGCGTACCCTCACTGGCCTGCTGGCCACCGCGTTGGCCGCGGTGACCGCGGCCAGCCTCACCCTCACCGCGCCGGCCGCGGCCGACAGCCCCATCACGCCGAACGTCGTCGGCGGCACCCGCGCCGCCCAGGGCGAGTTCCCGTTCATGGTGCGCCTCTCGATGGGCTGCGGAGGGGCGCTGTACAGCCCCCGGCTGGTGCTCACCGCCGCGCACTGCGTGGGTGCGACGGGCACCAACACCAGCATCACCGCGACGCTCGGGACTGTCGACCTCCAGTCGTCCAGCCGGATCACCGTCCGGTCCAACTACGTCTACCGCGCTCCCGGCTACAACGGCTCCGGCCGGGACTGGGCGCTGATCCGGTTGGCCAGCCCCGTCACCGGGCTGAGCACGCTGCCGATCGCCAGCACCACCGCGTACGACGGCGGCACCTTCACCGTCGCCGGTTGGGGCGCCGCCCGCGAGGGCGGCGGCCAGCAGCGGTACCTGCTCAAGGCGAGCGTGCCGTTCGTCAGCGACTCCACCTGCAACGCCAACTACGGCGGGGACCTCATCCCGGCCCAGGAGATCTGCGCCGGCTACGCCAGCGGCGGCACTGACACCTGCCAGGGTGACTCGGGTGGCCCGATGTTCCGCCGCGACGCCAGCAACGCCTGGATCCAGGTCGGCATCGTCAGTTGGGGCAACGGGTGCGCCCGGCCCAACTACCCGGGTGTCTACACCCAGGTGAGCTACTTCGCCTCGACGATCGCATCGGCGGCGGCGAGCCTCGGCGGCTGACCGTACGACCGCTCGGGCGGCCCGGACGACACGGTCCGGGCCGCCCGTTCGTGCCGTCCGCCCGCCCGGCGGCGAGTGGGCCACCCGACAGATTCGGCGGGCCGTCAGTGCGCCGTCGTCCGCAGCGGCGATGATGGGCCGGTGAAGATCCTGTCCATTCAGTCGTCTGTCGCCTACGGCCACGTCGGCAACTCGGCGGCGGCCTTTCCGCTGCAACGCCTCGGGCACGAGGTCTGGCCGGTCCTGACCGTGCACTTCTCCAACCACACCGGGTACGGGGCGTGGCGCGGCCCGCTGCTCCCGGCGTCGGACGTGGCGGAGGTGATCGCGGGCATCGAGGACCGGGGCGTCCTCGGCAGCGCCGACGCGGTGCTCTCCGGCTACCAGGGCGACCCGGCCGTGGGCGCGGTGATCCTGGACGCGGTCGCGACGGTGAAGGCGGCCAACCCCGCCGCCGTGTACTGCTGCGACCCGGTGATGGGCGACGCCGGCCGGGGCATGTTCGTCCGGCCGGGCATTCCGGAGTACCTGCGGGACACCGTGGTGCCCCGAGCGGACATCATCACCCCGAACCACTTCGAGTTGGACTTCCTCGCCGGCCGTACGACGAACTCGCTGGCCGAGGTGCTCGACGCGGTCGACGTGGTGCGCGCGACCGGGCCACGGCACGTCCTGGTGACGAGCGTGCTGCACGGTGACCTGCCGCCGGACTCGCTGGAGGTGGTGGCGGTCTCCGACGAGGGCGCCTGGGCGGTGACCACGCCGCTGCTGCCGATCAACCCGAACGGTGGGGGCGACGTCACAGCGGCGCTGTACCTCGCGCACCTGTGGACGACCGGCTCACCCGCCGCCGCCCTGGAACGCACCATCGCCTCCGTCTACGCCGTCCTCGAGGCGACTCTCGCGGCGGGCACCCGGGAGATCCAACTGATCGCGGCACAGGACGTCATCGCCGACCCGCCGACCCGCTTCACCGCCCGCCGGCTCCGCTGACGGCGGGCGGGGCCGCGCAACTGCTGCGCTGACGACTGTCGCGGGCCGGTGGTCGTCAGCTGCCCTCGGGAACTGCCATCTCGCCGAGCAGCGACCAGTCCTCCTGCGGCACCGTGGCGTTCACGATGCGTGGGGTCTCGGCCAGGTGCGGCGGCAGGCTCTCCTGGGCCGCCCGGAAGTGGGCGGACTGGACGTGGGCCGCGCCGGCCTGGTCGTCACGGAACGCCTCCACCAGCACGTACTCGGTGGGATCGTCAAGGCTGCGGGACCAGTCGAACCACAGGCAGCCCGGCTCCGCCCGGGTCGCCTCGGTGAACTCGGCGGCGATCTGCGGCCACCGGTCGGCGTGCTCGGCCCGGACCCGGAACTTGGCGATAATGAAGATCATGGCACCAGGCTACCCAGCCGGGCGGGCGCGGGCGACGACCTCCTCGGGTGTCAACGGCGCCTTCGGGTGGTGCGTCAGGCACAGCGGGGTGCGGACCTTGACGAACGAGAATCCCTCCCCGGCGGCGTAGAACTCGCCGCTGTTGAGCAGGCCGATGTCCGGCAGCCGGCCGCCCTTGGCCTCGGCGAGGTGCCGGGCCGCGTCGATCTGCGCCGGCGCGTTGAGCAGCCCGAAGAACTGCGTCGTCGCGTTGCCGGAGATCTGGTTGTGCAGACCCTTGGGCGCCTGGGTGGCGAAGACCAGCCCGAGACCGTACTTGCGGGCCTGTGAGGCCAGCGCGATCGAACTGGCGGTGCAGGCAGTGGTGCCGCTCGACGGCGCGAGTGTCTGCGCCTCGTCCATCACGAACAGCCCGCCCAGCGGTCGGTCACCGGCGGGGTGCCGTTTGATCCACGCGAAGAGCGCCATCTGCAACTGGTTGACGAAGCTCTGCCGCTCCTGGTCGGAGGTGAGGCCGACGAAGCTGACCACCGACACCCGGGCCCGCCGCCCCGGCGACGGAGTCAGCAGCAGCCCCGGGTCGGCGGGAGCGCCCACCCCACCGAAGAGCGGGTCGGTGACCATCGCCGCCTTGAGTGCCTCGGCCAACTCCTCGGCGAGCTTCCCGGCCCGGGCCAGCCGACTGACCCCCTCGGGCAGGTCGGTGAGGAACTCGGTGAAGCCGGGCAGGCCCACCATCCCGCTGCGCGCGTACGCCTGGAGGGCCTCGGTGAGGACGGCCTTGCCCTGCTGGGCGAGCCGGCCCGCGCGGTCCACCCCGGCCCGGGGCGCGAGCGACTCCACGGCGGAGCGGACAGCCTGGTCGAACTCGTCCGGCCAGTCCCGCAGGGAGGTGAAGTCGGGTAGCGGCTGGAAGCTCAACGGCCGACCGGCGGTGACCCGGGGCGTCCACACCACCACCTCGGTGTGCGCGAGGTAGTCGGTGGCGCGGTCGGCGTCGCCGGGGCCCCAACCACTCGGTGGGTCGGGCCACGCGTCGCCGAGCCGGGCGAGGTCGTTGTTGGGGTCGAGCACGATCGCGGAGACCCCCTCGCGGGCGCACTCCTCGACCAGCCGGCGGATGAGCACGGTCTTGCCCGAGCCGGACCCGGCGAACACCACGGCGTGGCGGCGCAACGACTCCAGGGGAACAGTGAACGGGTGCCCGCCGTCGACGGTCCGTCCCAGCCCGACGGCCCGGCCGCCCTCGCCGGGCGGAAGGTCGACCGGCTCGGCGGGTACGGAGCCGGCCGCCGTGCCCGTCGACACGCCAGTCGGCCCGGTCGTCGGTTCGAGATGGGGGCCGCCCGGCGGTGGCCCGGCGTCGTCAGGCGTCGGGGGAGGCGTGCAACCGCGCGTCCCGTCCGGACCGGGCAGGACCGCGCGGAACAGTTCGGTTCCGCTGGCCGGACGGCGGGCCACCAGCCACTCCTGGAGGGCGGTGGAGGGCTCCGCCGCCATCACCCGAAGCGCGGCGAAGACCCGCAGGTCCGACTCGGACACTGCGCGCCGCAGACCGCCGGCCGCGTCGAAGCCGGTCAACACCTCGGTCGTCCGCTTTCCGGTCGGCCACGGACCGTTGCGCAGCAGGATCAGCCGCCGTTGTGGCAGGTCCCGGTCCAACCCGGCGAGTGTGCACGCGGCCTTGACCCGCGCGGTGACGGCGACGGCATTGGGGTGCGCGACGGCTCGGAAGCACCAGTGCGCCTCGTTCTCGGTGGCCTCGTCGAGCACCTCGATCAGCCGCCCGTGCAACGCGGGCTTGCGCCCGGGTGGCGGGTCGTACTTGTAGGTGGCGCCGGTGGGTGCATGCTCGGCGATCCAGGCGGCCAGGCCGGCGGCGAGCAGCCGCGGCATGTGCTCGTCCTCGCCCGTCGGGCTCACCGCGGCCGACACGTCCGCTGCCTCGACCAGGTCGGCGAAGCGCGCGTCCAGTTCGTGCAGGCGGCGCTCGTCCGTCGCCGGGTCGGCGGACGAGCCACGGACGGCGCTGTCAGGGGGCGTCGACTCGGCGCCGTCGATGAGCCGGTCGAGTTCGACCACCTCGTCGCGGTCCCGGCACCAGGCGATGTGGCGGTCCACCCGGCGGAGCAGGGCGCGTGGCGTGAGGGTGGGCGCGTCGACGAAGGCGGCGGGCGCGATCGGCCAGGTGGGGTGCGGTGGCCCGAAGTACATGCCAGCGAACGCGGCGGCGAGGCGCTTCGCCACTATCGCCTGCCCGATCTCCGGGGTGGGGATCCGGTCCGGCAGGGTGGACGTACGGAAACGGTCGGCGACCGGGGTGGGCGCGGTGCGGGTCATCAGCACCCAGGTGTCCGGCAGGCACGAGACCACGACAAGCGTGCGGCGGGTGATGTCGCGGAGCTTGAGCAGACCGTCGGCGATCGGGCCGAGCACCTTGGCCTGGGCGTCCTCCAGCCCCTGATGCTGGTTGAGCAGTGAAGTGCTGGTCTGGGCGAACAGCGTGTCGAGCTGGTCCACGGCGATGACAGTGGGGTCCAGGGCCAGGGCCATCAGTCGGGAGATGTCCTGCACGACCTGCTGCGGGGTGCGGATCGCGGCGCTCAACCCCCACTCCGCCCGCGCGGCCGGGTCACCGGGTTCGGAGATCAGATGGGCGTAACCGACGTCCTGCGCCTCGAAGTCGACGGCGCCGTGCAGGACGAGCGCCCGAGCGGTGTCCTGGGCGTCCCGCCCGACCTCCCGGTCGCGCTCGCGCAGCGCCCAGACGAAGGTGTCCAGTTGCGCCCGGGTCACCGGTCGGGCACCGGCGACCGCGTCGCGGACCTCCAGCGGCAGGCCGAGCTGGGTGGTGAGTCGGCGCAGGAACGTCTTCAGCTGGGTGCCCCAGCCGACGTGGGCGCGGCCCATTCCCTCCACCAGGGCCAGGGCCACGCTCTCCCAGAAGGTCTTGCCACTGACCATGTCGACAAGGAAGAAGTAGCCGCCGTCGCGCTGGATCTGCTCGCGGACCGCCCCGAGAAGGTGCGTCTTGCCGGCGCCCGCGCGGCCCTGCATGGCCACGCCGAGCGGCATGCTCGTGTCGTCGGTGCGGGCCCGCGCCACTCCGCGCAGGATCTCCGCGGCCACCTTCTCGTGCAGCTCCGGAACGTTGTGCGGGCTGGGTCGCCAGACGTCGTCGGGGGTGACCGCCGGGTTGAGGCTCACCGATTCCAGCGCGGTCCGCTGGTCCTGCGAGATCATGCCGGGCCGATCGCCAGGGCGTGGTTGTCCTCGTTCCCGATGCGGACGGCCGCCGCCCGGTCCCGTTCGGTGAGCGACTTGGAGTTCGCCACCGGGATGATACGGACGTCCGCACGGCCGACCATCGCGCGCAACGCCGCGTCGAGGGCGGCCTGGTCGGTGTCGGCGAGCCGGTCCCGGACGTCGGCGAGGCCGACCCAGGCGCCCGGCGCGGTGGCCAACTCCTGGTACGCGGAACGCACCAGCGCCTCCACCTCCGCCGCGGACTCAGGGCCCGCCGCAGTGGGTGCCGGTGCGGTGGATGCCGGTGCGTCGTGCCGAGGCTCGCCGCCCTGCGCTGCCGTCGCCTCGGTCTGCTTGAAGAAGTCACCGTGGCTGACCCGGAGCCGGTCCAGCGAACGGTGCAGGTTGGACAACACGACGAACAACGACCGGGTCGTCGAGCCGCCCTGCTTCGGCGGTGCGGAGATGTGCAGCCGACGGGCCACCCGCCAACCCTCGTCGGTCAGCTCGTGGGCGAACGGCCGGTGCTTCCGATCGGTGTCCACCAGGCCCAGGTCGACGAGCTTCCTGTTGTCAGTGCCGGTCAGCGTGAAACCGGCCAGCTCTCTCAGCTCGACGTTTGTGAGTCGGCGCGCCTCGACCATCAGCACCACGAGGGCGTTGATCTGGTTCGGTGTCAGGTGCGGGACGTCCGCCGGGCTCGTCATGATGTCTCATCTCCGTGGGGGTACGTGCCGCCCGCGCGTCGCCGGGCCAGCAGCCGACGAATCCCGTCGACCACCGCCGGCGCGTCGGTGAGCACCTGTTCGTTGGTGAAGCGGAGCACGTCCAGCCCGAGGAGTTGCAGCTGCACGTCTCTCCGCCGATCGTTGGCGAAAGCGATTCGCCCACGATGCTCCGGGCCGTCCACCTCGACCGCAAGACCCTCCGTGGGCCAAAACAGATCCAGTCGGTACGCGGTGGCCAGGACGTGCCACTCGTAGGTCTGGTTCCACCGCCTGCCGCGCGCCCAGTCGTGTGGCGCGAGCGCGCGTTCCAACGCCTGCTCGGCGGCGCTGTCACCGCGGGGCACGCCCGCGATCGGCGGCCAGGCCAACACTGTCGGCTCCCGTTCGGCGGCAGTGGCCGGAGTCGGTTCGACAGTGCCGGCCAGCCCGGCGTATCGCGCCGGCACCTCGATCGGCACCGACCGCACCCGGTCGGCGTGGCGCAGCGGCTTTCCTACCAACCACACCGTGAAGCCGCCGTGCCGTACGAGCCACTCGGCGGCGGCCACGAGCGTCCGCTCGGCGTCCGCTGCCAGGTCGGGCAGGGCCACGACGAGGACGCAGCTGTCCCTCTCGTACGCCTCGGCGATCACCCGGGCGAGCCCGGCGGCGCGTACCCCCGGGGCGAAGCGGGACTGGCCGGCGGGGTGACGCGGGCCGCGCAGCCCGCGCTCGGCGAGGTCGGCGAGGAATGGGCCGAAGTGCCGGGACTGGGCGGCGGTACGGGCCGCGAGGGCGCGAACCGCCGCCACGCCGAGCGTGCCCTCGCTGTCGAAACGGTCGGCCCCGGTCAGCCAGCGGGGGAACATCGTGCGGGCCGCGACGTCCAGTTGATCGAGCAGGGTGCCCACGAGGTCGCCGAGGGCGCCGGTCACAGTGGGCCGGTAGTGGACGATCGCGGGCGCCGCCGGCGGCAACGGGTCGAACGCCACCCGCAACAGCTCCGGGTCGACGCCCGGCAGGTGACTCACTCGTCGCGTGGGCGGGGCCGCCCACCAGGCTCCGTTGGCGTCGCCGTCGGCCCGGACGGGGTGCGCCATGGCGGCACCCTACGGCACGGGCCGGCACGACCGGGACCCCTCGGTGGCGACGACGGTGCCGCCGCCGCTGCTCAGCGCAGCCGGCGGATGTCACCGTAGGCGCGGTAGTAACCGCCGCGGCTCGACTCGCGCACCTCGGTCACCAGGTAGCGGGCGCCCGGCTCGCGAATCCCCTTGGGGAACTGCACCGACCAGTCGCGCCGGAAGCCGTCGGACAGCACCTGGACCCGCAACCGCCCCCGGTCGTCCAGACACTGGACGACCACGCCGGCACCCGCGTCGCTCGTCACCTCGACGATCGTCGGTTGCACCGGCTGGGGTGCCTGGCGTGGGGCCTTGATGTCGCGTACCTCCGGCACGTCGCCGGCCTGCGCCGCGCGGATCGCGGGCTCGCTCGCGTCGACGCAGGCGAGGTGACCGCCGGTGGTGACGACGTAGAGCCGGTCGTCGTGGTACTGCATGGAGTACGCCGAGCCGCAGCCGGTGCCGAGCTTCCACAGCCGGGTGCCCGCCGCGTCGAAGCAGTAGATCGAGGACTGGCTGTCACCGGCGAAGACGTACCGGCCGCCCTCCGCGGTGGCGCAGGAGAAGACCGGGGCGTCGCAGCGGTAGGTGCCGGCGAGTCGACCAGACTTGGACAACCGCACCACCTCGCGGGTGCCGGTCCCGGCGAACACACTGTCGTGCTCCTGCCAGCCGAAGAGCACTGAGCCGGTCCGGGTGTGCCACAGTTCCCCGCCGGTACGCCACTCGTAGCAGGTCACGCCCTGCGAGTGGCCGTGGTAGATGGCGTCGTCGTCGCACCGCACCATCCAGGCCGAACGCCCGCGCCCGGGGCGCCGCCACAGGAACTCGTCCTCGTGGTCGATGGCGGTGATCCCGCCGTCGGCGTCGGAGACGCCGAGCACGCCGTCGTGGATGTCCAGCCAGTAGATGTCGATCTCCGGGGCGATCGCGTACGCCACCCGGGGCACCTTGCCGGACAGGTCGTAGACGTTGCCGTCGTCGCAGCCGGCGTAGACCCAGGCGTCGTCGGCCACGATGCACTTGACCCCGTCGGGGAGGCGGACCTGGCTGAGCACCTGCGCGTCGTGGCCGAGCGTGGTGATGATGCCGTGCTCGTTGCCGACCATGCAGTGCTGCCCGTCGACGAAGATGCCGAAGGCGGGGGCGCCGGAGTCGTAGCGCCAGAGCACCGGGGCGGTGCGGGCGGTGGAGTGGGTGCTGACGATCTGCCGCCGCGACACTGTGCGCTTCTGACGGACGCCGGCCACCGCCGGCGCGTAGCCCTTGCGGACCTTCTCCCCGATCTTCTTCGCCGCGGCGGCCCGGGCCCGGGCGTTGTCCGGATAGGCGGTTGCCTTGACCTGCCCCTGGTCGCCGATCCGGCCGTAGCGCACCGTCAGTGTGGCGTTGTCGACGAGGACCTCGTAGAACTTGTGCGCACCGTCCACTTCGGACAGTTCGAGGTAGGTCGTCTCCTGGGACATGGGGAGCCTCCGAGGGTCAGCGGGGCGGCGCGGTCCGGCCAGCGCGGCGACAGTGACCACACGTTAACGGCGACCTCCGACAGAACCGGCGTCCGGCCAGCGCAGCGCGTCGTCGCGGAGCACTGCGTGCGCGCCGACGCTCTGGTTCACGATCTGCGTCACCCGCACGTCGACAGCGATGCTGGCCAGCGCCGCCGCGTCTGCGCGGCTGAGGTCGTGCAGCCGCTGCATCAGGGTCAGCATCGCGTCCAGGGCGGTGAACGTGGCGTCGTCGAGGGAGGCGCCGACGCCGAGGGTCAGCCACGCGTCGGGGGTGCGGGCCACCGGGCCGGTGACCGGGAAGTCGTCGCGTACGTCGAAGGTCAGTGTCACCTCGTCCATCGGACACTCGATAGCGGTGCCGCCGACCTCGCCGTCACCCTGTGCGGCGTGCCCGTCCCCGACGGAGAACAGCGCGTCGTCCACCGGGATCGGCAGCAGGAGGATGCTGCCGGCGGTGAGGTCCCGGCAGTCCAGATTGCCGCCCCACGGGCGCGGTGGGGTAGTCGAGTGCAGCCCCGGCTCCGCGGGTGGCATACCGAGCACTCCCATGAAGGGCCGCAGCGGAACAGTGTGGCCGAGCTGGTTGCTGCCGGTCATGGCCGCCGGGTCCAGCGTCCAGGCGTGCACCACCTGGTGATCCTGCACCCCGTAGTGCTTGTTGAATTCGCTCGGCCATCCGCCGGCCACTGTCGTTCCCCAGCTGCCCGGGACGACGGTGTCGATGCGTACCTCGAGGGTCTGACCAGCGCGCGCACCGCGGACGGCGACCGGACCGATCAGGGCGTGTCCGTGGTCGGGCCGGTGCTGCGCGACGCGGGGCCGCTCCCGGTTCGGCCCCCCGGGGTACGGGCCGGCGGACCACCAGCAGTCCAGGGTGCGGTAGGTAACGGAGTCACCGGGGTCGATGGTGAGCACGGGCGGGAGGTCGGGGGAGAAGTGGCCGTGCAGGGTGTTCTGCCCCGGGGTGAGGGTGTGCCGCATCAGTGCAGGCTAGTGGCAGGTGGTCAGCGCGTCGGGTCGCCAGGTGCGCGGTGGGTGCCGGGCGCACCCACCGCGCACGACTCAACCTGGGCGATGTCAACCCGAGGTGCAGGAGCGGATCTGTGGGCGGGCGCTGCTGTTGCCGTTGTTCATCGTGGTGAAGCCGAAGGTGTTGCCGCTGCCGTTGGACCGCACGGTCATGACGGTGCCGCTGCTGTCCCAGGTGGCGGTGCCGTTCCAGACGGTGGAGACGCGCTGCGGCGAGGTGATGGCCACGACGACGGTCCACGTGTTGGCGCCACTGACCGTCACCGACGTGTTGTACCTGTCGCCCCAGATGTTGGGGGTCGTGGCGGTCGCGGTGCAGGTGCCACCCGAGGGCGGCGGGGTGGTCGGCGGTGTGCTGGTCGGCGGGGTGGTGCCGTCGGGCGCGACCGCGCGGCCGGTGGACGGCGAGATCATGCCGGGGCACAGGTTGCGGCTGGTCAGGTTGGCCATGATCAGGGGGATGGCATCGCGGGTGTTCTGGATGCCATCGTGCATCAGGATGACCTGACCGGCCTGGAGCCGGCTCGCGTTGGACACGATCTGGCTGACGCTGGCGCCGTTCCAGTCCTGCGAGTCGACGTCCCAGATCACCTGACGCATGCCGAGTGACGACGCCACGGACTGCAGGGTGGAGTTGGTCTCGCCGTAGGGCGGCCGGAACAGCACCGGCCGGCTGCCGGTCGCCGACTGGATCGCCGAGCTGGTCTGGGACAGGTCCGACTGCATCTGCGACTGGCTCATCGAGGTCATGTGGGAGTGGTTCCAGCTGTGGTTGGCGACCCACATGCCTGCTGCCACCTGGGCCTGCGCTGCCGACCTGTTGTTCTGGACGTTCTGCCCGACGTTGAACATCGTGGCCCGTACGCCGTTGGTGCGCAGCACGTTGAGCAGAGCGCTGGTGCTGCCGGTCGGACCGTCGTCGAAGGTGAGCCCGACGTAGCCGTTGCAGGTGGCGGCGCTCGACGGGGTCGAGGTGGCGGCCAGGACGACGCCGCACATGGCCACGGCGGTGGCGAGGACGGCGAGCGCCGCGCGCAACCGCCTCGACCACAGAGCCGTGCGGGGGAAGAGCCTGCTCATCTGGTGCCCCTTCTCGCGGACCCGGACGGCGGACAGCGCAGTCCGGACAGGTGTGGTGGTGGTAGGTCGCGGCGTGCCAGCGCATAGACCTCAATGGATCGGAGTATTACAGCGAGAATTCGAACACGTCAACAAGTTCCGGAACCACTCCGGAACAAGGCATTGCGACGTCCGGAGTGGAGATCCGCGTTGACCAGTCCGGACTGTCTCGTTGTCGGATCACAGTGAGCTCCTGTCCGGTCCGTTGCCGCTCCACGGCTCGACATGATCCGGAAAACAACCGGAAGTACCGGCCACCGGATTCCGGGTCGCCGACGCCGGGCGAGCCGGATTAGTAAAGATTGTGAACAGAAGATGTTAGAGTCATCTCGGTCGATATCCGACCCGGGTCTCGGCCAGTCAACCCTCGGAAGGAGCGATCACATGACGAGACTGCGCGCACTTGTCGCGCTGGCGGCACTCGTCGTCGCCGGCGGGCTGGTGGCGGTCATACCGGCCACCGCCGCCTCGGCGGCGGCCTGTTCAGCATCGTGGCAGGCCTCGGCCGTCTACTGGGGAGACGCGCAGGTCTCCCACAACGGCCGCAACTACCGGGCGAAGTGGTGGACCCAGAACGAGGCGCCGCCCGGCACCACAGGCGTCTGGGAGGATCTCGGCGCGTGCGGCGGCGGCACCACGCCGCCCACCGGAGGGACCTGCAGCTACCCGAACTGGACCGCCGGCACCTGGTACGCCACCGGTGCGATCGTGCGGTACACGAACGGTTCCTACTACATCGCCGAGCACGACAACCCGGGGTACGACCCCGTCGTCAGCACCTGGTACTGGGAGCCGTACACCTGTGGCGGTCAGCCACCGACCAGCCCGCCTCCCACCAACCCGGGCGGCTTCGTGGTCACCGAGGCCCAGTTCAACCAGATGTTCCCGGGCCGCAACTCCTTCTACACGTACTCCGGGCTCGTCGCCGCGCTGAGCGCCTACCCGGCGTTCGCGCGCACCGGCAGCACCACGGTCCAGCGGCAGGAGGCCGCTGCCTTCCTGGCGAACGTCTACCACGAGACCGGCGGGCTCGTGTACGTGGTCGAGCAGAACACCGCGAACTACCCGCACTACTGCGACTACGGCCAGCCGTACGGCTGCCCCGCCGGGCAGGCCGCCTACTACGGGCGGGGGCCGATCCAGCTCAGTTGGAACTTCAACTACAACGCCGCGGGCATCGCCCTCAACCTGCCGCTGTTGACCAACCCGTGGCTGGTGCAGACCGACGCCTCGGTGGCCTGGAAGACCGGTATCTGGTACTGGATGACCCAGAACGGGCCGGGCACCATGACCGCCCACAACGCGATGGTCAACGGTGCCGGGTTCGGTCAGACGATCCGCAGCATCAACGGCTCGATCGAGTGCAACGGCGGTAACCCCGCCCAGGTGCAGAGCCGCGTCACCAGATACCAGCAGTTCGTCGGCATCCTCGGCGTCTCGGCCGGGGCCAATCTCTACTGCTGATCAGGGGCCGGGCCTCGGCGTACGTCGCCGGACGGAGTCGAGGCCCGGCAGGCCGACGGCCGGGGCCCGGTGGTGGCCGCGGCCGCTTCGGCGCGATCAACACGTTGACACGGCAGTGCTGCGCCCGGAACTATCAGCGGCAGTCCACCGCCTCGATCCTCGTTGCTCACCACCTCGTATGACAACGATGTCAGGGCTCCGACCCGCCACCCGCTCCACTCTGCCCAGACGTTCGACGTACTCGACCCGGTTCGAGTCGAAAGGCTCCGTCCCCCATGTCGCACATCCCCCTTGCGCGTCCCCGGTCGCGCCGCCTGACAGCGGCGACGACAGCCGCCCTGCTACCGCTGGGCCTGCTCGTCGCCGCGCCGCTGGCGAACGCCGCCCCCACCCCCGCGAACCCCGGCACCTTCAGCTCCTCGTTCGAGGCCGCCGACCCGCAGCCCGCCACCAGCACCGTGGAGGTCGGCGCGAACGGAAAGCCCATCCAGGCCAACCTGAGCGGCACTGTCGCCACCCTGCCGGGCAGCCTGCTCGGCCAGGTCAGCGCCGTGACCGCGAGCGACGAGAACCCGCCGCGGGAGGTCGCCGCGAACCTCGCTGACGACGATCCGTCGACCAAGTGGCTCGTGTTCGCGACCACCGGTTGGGTGACCTACCAGCTCGCCAAGCCGGCGACGGTGGTGCGTTACTCGCTGACCGCAGCCGACGACGCACCGACCCGAGACCCGAAGGACTTCGTCATCCAGGGGTCGAACGACGGCAGCACCTGGACCGACCTCGACAAGCGTGCCGGCGAGACGTTCAGCGGGCGCTTCGCCACCAGGACGTACACCTTCGCCAACCCGAACGCCTACGGCTTCTACCGGCTCAACGTCACAGCGAACTCCGGTGACTCACTCGTGCAGCTCGCCGACTGGAACATCAGCGACGGCTCGGACGTCCGCCCGCCGGCCACCCCCATGGTCAGCGTGGCCACCGCCGGCCCGAACGGCGGCTACACCACGAAGCCGGACGTCGGGTTCACCGGACTTGCCGCGCTGCGCTACTCCGGCGGCGCCGAGGGCAACGGCCGGGCGTACGCGACGAACAGGCTCTTCGACGTCACCATCCCGGTCGGGCCGAAGACGCGACTGTCCTACAAGATCTTCCCTGAGTTCACCGGTGGGGACGGCCGGTACCCGTCCACCTACGCGGCCGTCGACCTGCACTTCACCGACGGCAGCTACCTGAGTTCCCGTACGCCCACCGACCAGCACGGCAACCCGCTCACCGCCGCCGGTCAGGGTGCCTCGAAGGTGCTCTTCGCCGACCAGTGGAACCTGGTGCGGGCCGACCTCGGCACCGTCGCGCGCGGCAAGACGATCGACCGCATCCTGCTCGCGTACGACAATCCGCAGGCCACCGGGGAGACCCGGTTCCAGGGTTGGCTCGACGACATCGAGCTGACCGGCACGCCGACGTCGATCGACGGCTCGACGCTGACCAACTACGTCGACACCCGACGGGGCACCAACTCGACGAGTGGTTTCTCGCGCGGCAACAACCTGCCGATCACCGCCGTGCCGAACGGGTTCAACTTCTTCACCCCGGTGACCGACGCGACCTCCGACTCGTGGGAGTACGAGTACCACCGGATTAACAACGAGGCCAACCTGCCCATGCTCCAGGGCCTCGCGATCTCCCACGAGCCGAGCCCCTGGATGGGTGACCGCAACCAGATGTCCGTGATGCCGGTCGTCGGTGGCGGGCCGCTCACCGGTCAGCCCGCGGGCCGGGCGCTCGCCTTCAGCCACGACGACGAGACGGCGCAGCCGGACCTCTACCGGGTGGCGCTGCAGAACGGCCTGGTCGCGGAGATGTCGCCCACCGACCACGCCGGGATCATGCGGTTCACCTTCCCCACCGGGCAGGCGACCGGAAGCCTCGTCTTCCACAACGGCACGTTCACGATCGGCACGGACGGCACGTTCACGGGTTGGGTCGACAACGGAAGCGGCCTGTCGGCGGGGCGTAGCCGGATGTTCGTCTCCGGCGCCTTCGACCGCGCGCCGACGGCGTCCGCGGCGACCTCGGCCACCTTCGACATCTCCACGTCGCGGGAGGTGACGATGCGTCTCGCGACGTCGTTCCTCTCCGTCGACCAGGCGCGCCGCAACCTCGACCTCGAGGTCACCGGCAGGAGCTTCGACCAGATCCATGCCGCCGCCACGGCAGCCTGGAAGGACCGGCTCGGCCGGGTCGAGGTGCGGGGCGCCACCGAGGCGCAGCTCGTCACCATGTACTCGAACCTGTACCGGCTGAACCTCTACCCGAACTCGCAGTCGGAGAACACCGGCACCGCCGCCGCGCCGCGCTGGCAGTACGCGAGCCCGGTGTCGGCGCCGACCGGTGCGTCGAGCCCCACCCGGACCGGCGCGAAGGTCGTCGACGGGCAGATCTACGTCAACAACGGCTTCTGGGACACCTACCGCACCGTGTGGCCCGCCTACGCGCTGCTGTACCCGGACGTCGCCGCCCGGATCTCCGACGGGTTCGTCCAGCACTACCGCGACGGCGGCTGGATCGCCCGCTGGTCGTCGCCGGGCTACGCCGACCTGATGACCGGCACCAGCGCGAACGTGGCGCTGGCCCAGGCGTACCTCACCGGGGTGAAGCTCCCCGACCCGCTCGCGGCCTACGACGCTGCCGTCAAGGACGCGACAGTCGCGTCCGGGCGCAGCGCGGTCGGGCGCAAGGGCATCGAGAGTTCCCTGTTCCTCGGCTACACGCCGACGTCCACGGGGGAGTCGGTGTCCTGGGCGCTGGAGGGCTACATCAACGACTTCGGCATCGGCAACATGGGTGCGGCGCTCGCCAAGGACCCGGCCACGCCCAAGTCGGAGCGTGCCCGGCTCACCGAGGAGTCGCGGTACTTCCTGGAGCGGGCCCGCAACTACGTCCACCTCTTCGACCCGAAGACGAAGCTCTTCCAGGGTCGCGACGCCGCCGGCACCTTCCTCGCCGGTGACCCGCTCGACTGGGGTGGCGTCTACACCGAGACCAACGGGTGGAACTTCGCGTTCACCGCCCAGCAGGACGGCCAGGGCCTGGTCAACCTGTACGGCGGGCAGAAGGCGCTGCGGGACAAGCTCGACGCGTTCTTCACCACCCCGGAGAACGCCGACCGCCCCGGCGGATACGGCGGCGTCATCCACGAGATGCTCGAGGCCCGCGCGGTGCGGATGGGTCAGCTCGGCATGAGCAACCAGCCGTCGCACCACATCCCGTACATGTACAACGTCGCCGGCGCACCGGCGAAGACCCAGGAGACCGTGCGGGAGATCCTTCGTCGTCTCTACGTGGGCAGCGAGATCGGCCAGGGCTACCTGGGCGACGAGGACAACGGCGAGATGTCGTCCTGGTACATCCTCAGCTCGCTGGGCATCTACCCGTTGCAGGCCGGCTCGTCCGAGTGGGCGATCGGCTCGCCGCAGTTCACCCGGATGACCGTGCACCGCAGCAGCGGCGACATCGTCGTCAACGCGCCGGACAACAGCACGGCGAACGTCTACGTGCAGGGCGTGAAGGTCAACGGCAAGAAGCAGCGCGGCCTGTCACTGGACGTCGCGGCGCTCGCCAAGGGCGGCACCATCGACTTCCAGATGGGCCCCAAGCCGTCGTCGTGGGGCAGCGGCAGGAACGACGCCCCACCGTCGCTGACCAAGGGTGACGAGGTGCCGAAGCCGTTGCAGGACGTCACCGGCCCCGGTCTCGGCACCGCTACCGCGACCGGTGGTCAGGACGCGTCGAAGCTGTTCGACGACACGTCGACCACGCAGCTGACCTTCACCTCGGGGACCCCGCAGATCACCTGGGCCTTCCGCGGTGGCAAGCAGAAGCCGAAGTACTACACGGTCACGTCCGGGGCGGGTGCCGGCGATCCGGCCGACTGGCGCCTCCAGGGCTCCAACGACGGCCTCACCTGGACCACAGTGGACTCGCGTGCCGGCCAGGTGTTCCCGTGGCGCAACCAGACCCGCCCGTACTCGATCGACCGGCCGGGGCGGTTCCAGCAGTTCCGCCTCGCCGTCACGAAGACCGTCGGCGCCGCGCAGACCACCCTCGCCGAGGTCGAGCTGCTCGCCGGAGGTGACCTGGACCTCGGGGGCGGCGACATCACCGTCACCGCAGCGGACGGCGTGCACGCCACCACCGGCGTACCCGTCTCGGTGCCGCTGGGCACCGTCACCGGCGGCGACGCCAGCGGCTACCAGGCCACCATCGACTGGGGTGACGGCACGCCGGTCACCACGGGCACCGTGACGTTGAGTTCGCGGGCCGTCTACCGCATCGGTGGGTCGCACACGTACGCCACACCCGGCTACCACCAGGCGAACGTCACGGTGACCGACGGCGAGAGTCAGAGCTCCGCGACTGTCGGCGTCGAGGTGGCGTACGCCCCGGCCTCCGGTCTCACCGCCGCGTTCGACACCGTCTGCGTCGGCGACGAAGGGGTCCTGGCGGCGGACTGCGACGCCAAGTCGTGGGCGTACTCGCGGGCCGCCCTGGCGGCGGGTGGTGCCACCCAGGGCCAGCCGCAGCAGGTTCCCACGACGGCGCTGCGGTTCACCCTGCCGGTGATCCCGGCCGGGCAGCCGGACAACGCGACAGGCAACGGGTCGACAGTCGTGCTCGACCTTCCGCCGGACGCGAAGAGCATCTCGTTCGTCGGCGCCGGAACGCAGGGCAACCAGAACACCACCGGCACGGCGACGTTCAGCGACGGCAGCACGGCAAGCGTTCCGATCCAGTTGAGTGACTGGACGCTCGGCGGCAACGCCAACGGCACCCCGTCCTACGGGAACATCATCGTCGCCCGGACGGCGTACCGGTTGCAGGGCACGAGCCGCGACGGCGCCCAGCCGTTCCTCTTCGCCACCGCCCCGTACCAGATCCCGGAGGGCAAGACGCTCGTGTCGGTGACCCTGCCGACGCAGACCGGCGATCCTCGCTCGGCGGGTCGGATCCACGTGTTCGCCGTGGCCGACGACGGCACGCCCGCCCCGACGCTGGCGACCGTCGCCCCGAAGGACCAGACGGCCACCGCCGGGCAGGCCCTCGCGGCGAACCTCGGTGCGGTGACCGGCGGTGTTCCCGGTACGACGGGCTACCGTGCCCGGGTCCAGTGGGGTGACGGCACCGTTCCGGACGACGTGACGATCGGTGCGTCCGGCGCGATGAGCGGCCAGCACACCTACCTGCGGGATGGCAGCTACACGGTGCGCGTCACCGCGTGGGACAAGCTGTCGAGCAGGACCCTGTCGTTCACTGTGACGGTGGCCCGGGGCGGATCGCGGCCGGCGATCGCGCTGTCCGCGTCCGGCACCGTCGTCACCGGTGGCGCGATCACCGTCGACGGCAGCGGCTTCGTCGCCGGCGAGCAGGTGACAGTCAGCGTCGGCACCGACCCGGGTCGGACCGTGAGGGTCGCGGCCTCCGCGACGGGAACGGTCCGCGCCGCGGTGCCGACCTCCGGCGACGCGCAACCCGGCCGGTACGCCGTGACGGCGACTGGCGCGTCCTCGCGGACGCCCGCCACGGCCACCGTTCAGGTGACCGGGGAGTCGGAGGCGCTGACCTACCAGCCGCGGGTGGCGTTGCTGACCACCTCGGGGCCGCGCGGCACGTCGATCATGTTGGACGGTTCCGGGTTCGCGCCGAACGAGGCGGTCACCATCGCCTTCGGAAGCGGCCTCGGGGTGAGCAAGGTGCGCGCGAACGGTGACGGCGTCATCTCCGGTGCGACGGTGAGCGTTCCGGGCGCGGCGAAGGCGGGCGCGACGAGCGTCACGTTGAACGGTGCCACGTCGGCGACACCGGTGTCCCGACCGTTCACCGTCACCGGCTAGTACCCGGCGGGGACAACGCACGTGGGGCGGGCCGTGATCACGGCCCGCCCCACGTCGTACCGGAAGGTTCGGCTCTCAGGTGGGTGGCAGCAGCGCGTCGACCAGGTCGCGCAGCGGCCCGACCAGGTCCTGTTCGCTGGCGGAACTCAGCGGTTCCAGCTGGATCGACGACCGCAGCACCGCGACCCCGATGCCGGCGGCCAGGGCGATCTGGGCGCGGAGCAGGAGCTGTTCGCTGCCCGGTTCGCCGGGGCGCCACCCGCGAGCCGCCGCCAGTTGTTCGCTGGAACGGACCAGCACACCGCGCCGGATCTCGTCGGCCCCCGCGTCCCCGGACGACCGCAGCAGCAGGGAGAGTTGGCTCGACAGGCCTGCCGCGCCGAGGTCGGCGATGTGCCGGGCGATGGCCTCGGGCACCCGGTCGGCCGGCGTCTGGCCGGTGGTTCGGCGCAGTTCGTCGCCCGCGGCTCGCAGGCACGCCTCGAACAGGCCCTCCTTCGACGTGAAGTAGCGGCTGATGAGTGCCACGTTGACGCCCGCGTCGTCGGCGATGTCCCGGACCGTGGTGGCCGCGTAGCCGTCCCGGGCGAAGCGGTGGCGGGCGGCGTCGAGCAGGAGTTGCCGGGTCTCCGCCGCGTCCCGTCGGCGACGTTGGGGCGGGTCGCCTGCGGTGTCGCTGGTCGCGGGGACAGGCGGTTCTGCTGCTGTCACGACGCGTCCTCTCGTCGGTGCGGGTAGTAAGTAAACATATGTTGACTTCTTGCCCACCGCAAGCGCCGAGGTAGCCACAGGTGACGTAAACGACTGTTGACATGGCCGGGCGGCAGCGCATACTGGCTAAGTCAGCAAACGTTTACATCTAGGTCAGGATGTCATGACCCACACCATCGAGGAGCCGACCCACCTCGGCTCCGCGTCCAGCGCGGCCCCGCGCGCCAACAGCGGCCTCCTGGTGCTGTACCTGTCGCTGGGCGGCCTGGCGTTCGCTGTGCTCCAGTCGCTGGTGGCACCCGCGCTCTCGACGATCGGAAGGGACCTGGGCGTCTCGACCGGCGACATCAGTTGGGTGCTCACCGCGTACCTGTTGGCAGCCTCGGTGCTGACGCCCATCCTCGGACGTCTCGGCGACATGGTCGGCAAGCGTCGGGTCCTCATCGGCGTCCTCGCGGCCCTCGCCGCGGGCACCCTGCTCGCCGCACTGGCACCCAACCTGGCCGTGCTCATCGTCGCGCGGGCGCTCCAGGGAGCCGCCGGAGCGATCCTGCCGCTGTCGATCGGTATCGTCCGCGACCAACTGCCCCGGGAGAAGGTCGGCGTGACAGTCGGCCTGCTGTCGGCGATCTTCGGAGTCGGTGCCGGCGTCGGAATCGTCGCCGCCGGCCCGATCGTGGAGCACCTGTCGTGGCACTGGCTGTTCTGGCTGCCGCTGGTCCTCGTCGTCGTCGCGCTGCTCGGCGCCATCTTCGGGATGCCCGAGTCGCGGGTCCGTACGCCCGGGCGGCTCGACATGCTCGGCGCGACGATCCTGTCGGTGTCGCTGGTCTCGCTGCTGCTGGCCGTGAGCAAGGGGCAGGGCTGGGGCTGGACCGAGCCGAAGACCCTCGGCCTGTTCCTGCTCGGCGTGGTCGCGATGATCGTGTTCGTCCGGGTCGAGCTTCGGGTACGCGAGCCGCTCATCGACATGCGCCTGATGCGGATTCGGGGCGTCTGGGCCACCGACCTGGTTGCCCTGATCCTCGGCTTCGCGATGTTCGGGACGTTCGTGCTCGTGCCGACCCTGCTCCAACTCCCCGCCGCCACCGGCTACGGGTTCGGCAAGACGGTGTCCCAGGCGGGCCTGTTCCTGCTGCCCACCGTCCTGATGATGGTGGTCTTCGGTCCCCTCGCGGGCCTGCTGGACCGTCGCTTCGGTCCCAAGGTTCCGATGTTCCTCGGCACTGTCGCGGTCGTCGTCGCGTTCGTGCTGCCGGCACTCGCGCACGGCGCGGCCTGGCAGGTGCTGCTCTCCGGGGTGCTCACCGGCGCCGGCATCGGCCTGGCGTTCGCGGCGATGTCCAACGCCATCATCGAGAGTGTCCCGGCCGGACAGACCGGCGAGGCGAGCGGCGTCAACACCATCGCGCGGACCATCGGCAGCAGCATCGGCGCGGCGGTCGTGGCGGCCGTCATCACGTCGAACAGCACCCCCCAGGGGCTGCCCACCGACGCGGCGTTCACCGCCGGCTTCTGGGTCTGCGGGGGCGTCGCGGTCCTGGCCGTCTTCGCGGCGCTCGCCCTGCCCTCGGCGCGTCGCCGTCACGAACAGGCCGTCGCCGCCGGTGTCGACGACCTTCCGCCCGAGCCGGTCGAACTGCACGTGCCGCACCGGCAGCACTGACCAGCCGGCCGAGAGTCACCTGACCGCGCGGGCCGTGTCCACCACTGGTGGGCGCGGCCCGCGCCGTCCGCGTGAGCTCAACCCGCGCGTGGCGCGCCCAGTCGGAGGTGCCAGCGCGTGCCCTGACCGGTGAGCCGGACGATCGCCAACGGCTCCACGTCCACCTGCCGGTACACCGCCGTCGGCAGGCCGAGGGCGTGCACGACAGCGACCCGGATCACCAGTGGGTGGGTGATTGCGACGATGCGCCGACCGGCACCGCAGTGCCCGTCCAGCCAACTACCGACCCGGTCCCGCACTGTCGTGACGGACTCGCCGCCGGGTGGCGCGGTGTCCGGCGTGGACAACCAGTCGTGCACCGCCCGCGGGTCCGCGCCGGCGACCTCCTCGAGCGACAGCCCGGACCAGTCGCCGTAGTCGCAGTCGGCCAACGCCGTCTCGATCGTCGGCAGCAGGCCGAAGGCGTCGGCGGTCTGTCGGGCCGCCGCCGCCGGACTGGACAGGCAGATGTCGTGCACGCCGAGGTGCCCGCGCCCGCCCGGATCCGCGTGGGCCTGGGCGAGGGCGACACGCAGGCCACCCTCGTCCAGGCCGTCGTCGGCCCCACCGAAGTGGGCCCGGCGCAGAGATGCGGTGTGACCGTGGGCGACCAGCCGGAGGCTGGTGGCTGTCACGTGCCGGCTAGCGCGGTGGCGGCCCGGCGGCGCCGCTCGTGGTGCATCAGGGCGGCGAACAGCAGGCCGATGCCGGTCCAGAGCACCACCTGGGTGCCGAGCGACGCCAGTCGGAAGCTCCACAGCAGGGTGGCGGGGAAGTCCGCCGGAACCTCCTGGAAGGACGGCATCACCACGTACGACACGGCCGTGACCAGGAGGAACCCACCCACTGCCGCGGCGGCGCGCAGCCACGGCGGTGCCTGGGCGCCGACTGACCGGTAGCCGAGCGAGCCGGCCCACACGGCCACCAACCCGAGCACCACCATCAGCAGATAGGTGACGGTCCGTTGGTTGATGGTGGCCGGGTCGCCGACCGCCGGCGGGTTCGCCGGATACTTGAGGAACGGCACGATCACCGCGCCGAGCAGCGCCGCGCCAGCCAGCAACAGGCCCGACCGCCCGTCGTCGTCACCGCGCCGCCGACGGGACAGCAGGACGTACGCCGTAGCCAGCAGACCGCCCATCGCGGCCCCGAACAGGCCGGTGGCCAGGAACAGGCCGCCGCGCTGACCTGTCCGGCTGACCAGGGCGTCCTCGTGATCGTGCGCACCAGCGGCAGGCTCGGCGTGGGTCGCCGCCTCCTCGATGGCGATGGCCGCCTCGACGTGTGGTTCGCCGGCGACGTACGCGAACGCCCCGGCGAGCAGGCCGGCGATCAGGCCGGCGAGCAGGCCGCGGACGAGGACGGCAAGGAAGGGGGGAGCGGCGGTGGTGTTCAGTGGCACGGGACGCCCAGCAGGTGCCGGCCGTCGTGCATCAGCTCGTGCAGGTACATCCCACTGCGCGACACGGCCCCCTGGTCGAAGGCGACGAGGTATGTCAGCAGGGTGAGCACGGCAACGGTCGCCAGGGCCGTCCACAGAAGACGGGCGGTGCCGGCGGGGTGCACCACCGGCTGGCTGGAAGCGGAGCTAGACATGAATACACGAACCTCTCCAGGGATGACGCGTCCCCATCGCAAGGCTGCGGACGACCGAGCGTCCTGGCTCGCGGCCCCCGGTTGTGGGGACCCGCTCACAGTGGCGCGACCGCGCCGGAATCACACCGGCTTCCCTCGCGTCGCCGCAGATAGTGGCTCGACGGTATCGGTGCCGCCTCAGGCGGTCAACCCGGACCCCGCGCCCGGAACACGGCGCCCACCGCTCGGTGAATGAACCGGGCCGACCGCAGGATGTAGGCGGATTCGTCAGACCAAAAGGCGACAGTGCCGGAAGCACGTCACGGGGCGCGTTCCGGCGGTTCGGGACTCTCTGTCACCGCTAACATGGTCAATCTGCCAGATCGGCTGTGTGCTCCGGGTCGACCCGGAGGGCTCGATCAGCGGCGGGGCGGGGTGCGGGGTGGACGAGTACACGCCGGGGTGGTTCCGGTGACGACCGGAGAGGTCACGCGCCGACCGGGCATCGTCGACGCGCACCATCATCTCCGGGTCCGGGCGCGGCACCCACAGCCCTGGATCGACCCGCACACCATGGCCGCCGCCGACTTCACGCCGGTCGAGCTGGCTCCGGTGGCCCGGGCCGCCGGGGTCGCCGGGACCGTTGTCGTGCAGTCGGTGGCCGCCCGGTCCGAGACGCCCGAGCTGCTCGGCATCGCCGCCGACGACCCACTCGTCACCGGGGTCGTCGGCTGGGTCGACCTCACCGCCGCCGATGTCGGTCAGCGCCTCTACCGACTACGGAGGGTGCGCGGCGGCGAACGGCTGGTCGGGATCCGCCACCTTGTCGAGTCCGAGCCCGACCCGACCTATCTGGACCGCCCGGACGTGCGGCGGGGCATCGCCGAGGTCGGTGCGGCTGGCCTCGCCTTCGACCTCCTGGTGCGCCATCGTCAGCTTCCCGCGGCGACCCGGCTCGTCCGTGCCCTGCCCGAGGTGCGGTTCGTCCTCGACCACCTCGGCAAGCCCCCGCTCGGGCGCGCCGATCCCGGTGACTGGCGCCGCGATCTGCGGGCGCTCGCCGCCGAGCCCAACGCGACGGCGAAGCTCTCCGGCCTGGTGACCGAGGTGGACGCCGCGTCCTGGATTCCGGCCGACCTGCGGCCCGCCGTCGAGCACGCCCTCGACGTGTTCGGGCCGGACCGGCTGATGTTCGGCTCGGACTGGCCGGTCTGCCTGCTCGCCACCTCGTACGCCCGCTGGGTCTCCGTTCTGGACGACCTGCTGGGTTCGCTGTCCGAGCCCGAGCGGACCGCGATCTGGTGCCGGACCGCCGGCCGCGTGTACCGGCTCGCCCCGTCCTGACCTGGCGGCGGATTCCGAACTGGGGACATAGCATGTTATCGATAACATGCTGCCGAAGGTGGTCGATGTCGTTTGGTCGGACGAATGCGTTCGGCAGCACAGGTAACGATGGCAAAACATGCCGGCAAGACCTTGGCAACATACGTGAACGCGTGGCAAGGTAACGCCTGATCGCGGGAAACATCCGATCTATCGTCGTGGGTGGTGTGGGCGCCTGCCCGCACTGCCCCTGGTGAGGTCGGTCGCTCACAGGCGTACGGCTCGTCGGCGGGTCCCCGTCGGACGCTGGCGCCGTGCTTGGGGAGGTCAGGTCCGACGATGAGTAGCGCCGAGGCAACCGCCGGCACACAGCGCGGCGAACTCAGCGACTGGTTCCGGGAACGGGTCTCCCACGCCGTCTCCGAGTTCACCGCCGCGACCGCGTTGGTGGTCCTGTTCATCGCCCTGACCATCGCGAGTCCCTACTTCCTGACGGCGGACAACCTCTTCAACATCGGGGCCCAGACGGCGGTGATCGCCATCATCGCCACGGCCCAGACGATGGTCATCATCACGAAGGGCATCGACCTGTCAGTGGGGTCGGTCGCCGCGCTCGCCGGCGTCTTGGGCGCGATGGTCGTGCGCGACCTCGGCTTCTCGGTCTGGGCGGCGACGGCGGTCGCGATCGGTGTCGGCGCGTTGGCCGGGCTGTTGAACGGGCTGCTCGTGACGGTGGCCCGGATTCCGCCGTTCATCGCGACGTTGGGGACGATGTCCGTCGGCCGCGGTCTCGTCTTCATCATCACCGGCGCGGTCGGCGTATACGGCCTGCCCCGATCCTTTCAACTGCTCGGCAATGGGCAGATCCTCGGCATCCCGTTCGCCGTGCTGATCACCGTCCTGGTCGCCGTCGGGGTCGCCTTCCTGCTCTCCCAGACCCGATTCGGTCAGTACACCTACGCGATGGGCTCCAACCTGGAGGCCGCCCGCCGCTCCGGCATCCGGGTGGGGCGGCACCTGACCGGGGTGTACGTGCTGGCCGGGGTCCTGGTCGGGCTGGGTGGCATGATCGCGGCGTCCCGGGTCAACTCCGGCCAACCCAACTACGGGATCTCGCTGGAGCTCGACGTCATCGCCGCCGCGGTCATCGGCGGCGCCAGCCTGTTCGGCGGCCAGGGCCGGATCGTCGGGACCATCATCGGCGCGTTCCTCATCGCCCTGGTCCGAAACGGCGCCGTCCTGCTCGACATCAGCATCCACTACCAGCAGGTGATCGTCGGCGTGATCATCTGGGCCGCCGTCTACTTCGACCAGTACCGCCGCCGGCGGCTGGAATCACGGGGTTGACATGCCATTCCGAGAGTCCGAACGAGGAAGGACACACACCATGGCACACACCACCACCAGCCGGCGGACGCGAGGACGACTCCTGCGCGCGCAGGCGATCCTGGCCGCGGCCGCGGCTACCGCTCTGCTCAGCGCCTGCGGCGGGGTCGAGGTGCGGGACGGCGGCGACGGCGCGACGAAGGACGCGAGCGGCCCGTTGAAGCTCGCCGTCGTACCGAAGGCGGTCGGGGCCGACTACTGGAACACGGTCAAGGCGGGCGCGGAGTGCGCCGCACAGCGCGCGGGGGACGTCACCGTCCAGTGGGACGGGGTGACAGCGGAGACCGACGTGGAGGGTCAGGTGAACCTGATCCAGAACTTCGTCACCAAGAAGGTCGACGGCATCGTGTACGCGGCGACCGACTCCAGCGCGTTGGCACCGGCGACCGACAAGGCGCTCGGCGCCAACATCCCGGTCGCCATGATCGACTCTGGCACCAGCCCGCAGCCGGCGGAGGTGCCTCTCTTCGCCACCGACAACCGCGCGTCGGCGACCGAGGCGGCGAAGCTGCTCGCCACCGAGTTGGGCCCCGGCAACCACGAGGTGGCGCTCGTCGAGTTCCAGCCCGGATCGCAGACGAACACCGAGCGGGTCGACGGCTTCAAGGCCGGCCTCGCCCAGTACCCCAACCTGAAGCTGGTCGGCCAGCAGCCGAGCAAGAGCGACGTCAACGAGGCCCGCCGGGTCACCGAGAACATCCTCACCGCCAACCCGAACCTGAAGGGTGTCTTCGCTGCCAACGAGCCGAGCGTGCTCGGCGCGGCGCAGGCCATCCAGGCGGCCGGCAAGTCCGGCAAGGTGGTCATCATCGGCTGGGACGCCGCCCCGGACGAGATCGCCGGGGTGCGCAGCGGCCAGATCTCGGCCCTGGTCGTGCAGAACCCGTTCAAGATGGGCTACTTCGGCGTCGACAAGATGGTCAAGCACCTCCGGGACAAGGCGCCGCTGGCATCGGCCGACACCGGTGTCACGTTCGTCACCAAGAAGAACATCGACTCGGCGGAGATCAAGGCGGTGCTCGAGCCCAGCTGCGCCAACCCCCCGGTGCAGTGATGGGCGGCACGCCAACGGCCACCGCCGACAGCGATCAGCAACCCACCGGGACGGAACCACCGGTCCTCGAAGCCCGAGGCGTCGTCAAGCGGTTCGGGCACGTCGAGGCGTTGCGTGGTGCCGACTTCACGGTCCGCCGGGGTGAGGTGGTCGCGCTGATCGGTGACAACGGCGCGGGCAAGAGCACCCTGATCAAGACCCTGTCCGGTGTGCATCCGCCGGACGAGGGCGAGATCCGGGTCGGCGGCCGTCCGGTCCAGTTCTCCACTCCGGTCGATGCCCGACGGGCCGGGGTGGAGACCGTCTACCAGGATCTCGCCGTCGCCGACGACCTCAGCGTGGCCGCCAACCTGTATCTCGGCCGGGAGATCCTGCGCTCCGGACCACTGGGCCGACTCGGGCTGTTGGACAAGCGGGCCATGCGGCACGGTGCCGCCGCCGCTCTGGACGAACTGGGCGTACGCATCCCCCGGGTCACCACCCCGATCGCGATGCTCTCCGGCGGGCAGCGGCAGTGCGTCGCGGTGGCCCGCGCCATCATCTGGGCGACGAACGTGGTCATCCTCGACGAGCCCACCGCCGCGCTTGGCGTGGTCCAGACCGGGCGGGTGCTCGACGTCGTGCGACGTGCCCGCGATGCCGGCATGTCGGTGGTGCTGGTGAGCCACAACATGCCGCAGGTGCTCGAGATCGCCGACCGGGTGGAGGTGCTGCGGCTCGGTCGGCGAGCGGCCCAGCTCCGCGCCTCCGAGGTCACCACCGACGACCTGGTCGCGGCGATGACCGGCAGCGGCAGCACGGACCGGGACGAGCGGTGACGTCGGTCGTCCAGCGCGGCGCGTGTGATCGCGCCCGTCGGGCGACCCCGGAGGGCGCCCGGTCGCCGTTGCGGCTGGGCCCACTGGGCTTCGGTGCGTCGCAGGGCGGCAATCTCTACCGGGCGACGTCCGACGAGCAGTTCGCCGCCGCGGTGGACACCGCGTGGGCGGGTGGAATCAGATACTTCGACACGGCGCCGCACTACGGGTTGGGCCTGTCCGAGCGGCGGCTGGGCGCGGCCCTCCGCTCCCGCCCACGCGGCGAGTACGTGGTGTCGACGACTGTCGGTCGGCTGCTCCTGCCGTCGCCGGAGACGGCACACCGGCGGGATCCGGAGGGGTTCGACGTTCCCGCCGATCATCGGCGGGTCTGGGACTTCAGCCGCGACGGCGTGCGCCGATCGTTGGAGGCGAGCCTCCAGCGTACCGGCCTGGACCGGATCGACGTGGTGTATCTGCACGACCCGGACGAGCACTGGCAGCAGGCCGCGCGCGAGGCGGTCCCGGCGTTGGTGGAGTTGCGGGAGCAGGGCGTGATCGGCGCCGTCGGGGCGGGGATGAACCAGTCGGCGATGCTGGCCCGGTTCGTGGCGGAGACCGACGTGGACGTGGTGATGTGCGCCGGCCGGTACACCCTGCTGGAGCAGGGCGCCTTGACCGATCTGCTGCCCGCCGCGCAGGCCCGCCACGTCGGTGTGGTGGTCGCCGGGGTGTACAACTCCGGGCTGCTGGCGCGGGACGTGCCGGCGGCCGACGCCGTCTACGACTACCGGCAGGCGCCGGCCGAGGTGATCGACCAGGCCCGCCGGATAGCGCGGGTCTGTCAGACGTACGGCGTCACGCTGCCCGAGGCGGCGTTGGCGTTCGTCCGTCGTCACCCGGCCGTGGTCTCGACGGTGGTCGGCATGCGGGACGCGGCCCAGGTGATGGAGACCCTGCGTAGGTCCGACGTGGCCGTCCCGGATCAGCTCTGGGCGGCGTTGTACGACGAGGGGCTGCTCGACGTGCAGCCGTGAGGGCCGGCGGTGAGGGCCGGGCCGTCGGTCAGGACCGGGCGGTGTCGGTGCTCGTGTCGGCGTCGTCGGGCAACCCGTGCAACGACTCCTCCACGCCGACCAGGTGGTTGGCCATCCGCGTGCGCGCCCGTTCCGGGTCGCGTGCCACGAGGGCCTTCAGGATCGCCACGTGTTCGTCGTGGGTCCGCAGGTCCGCTCCCTCCTCGTGCAGGCTCCGCCAGAGCCGGCCGCGGATCGTTCGCCCGGCGAAGGCTTCGATCAGGCCGACGAGCACCGGATTCTCGGCGTGCACCGCGATGATCCGGTGGAAGGCGATGTCGATCTCCATGATCCGCTCGTGGTCCGGCGGTGACTGGCCGATCAGCCGGGCCGCCTCGGCGAGGAGATCTCCCGCCTGGGCGAGGGCCTCGTCGGTGATCCTGGTCGCCGCCAGGCAGGCGGCCTCGCACTCCAACAGTCGCCGGACGGTGTGGATGTGCCGGGGGTCGCCCTGGCCCTGGAAGTCCACCACGAAACCCATCGGGGCCAGCAGTTGCGGCGCGTCGAGGTTGGTGACGTACGTGCCGTCGCCCTGACGGATGTTGACGATGCCGAGGATCGACAGCGCCGACATCCCCTCCCGCAGTGAACCCCGCGAGACGCCGAGCTGCTCGGCGAGGTCCTTCTCGATGGGCAACCGGTCCCCGGGCCTGAACTGCCCTTCGAGGATCATCCGCTTGATGCCGTTGACCACTTCGTCGGTACGAGACATGATCCCCCTAGCGGCCGGCGGGGGTGGCCTTCCCACCCGCGATCACGTATGCCGCCTCCGGAGAAGACACGGTAGTCGGGTCTGTCGCGCCCCAGTAGTGGCCGTCGGGATACCGGTAGAGCGCCACCGACTCCGGACGCATCCGGGTGGAGTAGCCGGGTTGGCTGGGCAGGACGTATCCGCTGCCGGAGCCGGTGTCGCGGATGACGCACGGGTCGGTGAAGTGCTCGTGCAGGTGGTCGACGAACTCGGTGACCCGGTCGGTGAGGTCTCCCGAGATCGCGACGTAGTCGAGCACCGACACGTGTTGGACCATCTCGCACAGCCCGACACCGCCGGCGTGGGGGCACACCGGGACGTCGAACTTCGCGGCGAGCAGCAGCACGGCGACGATCTCGTTGATGCTGGCCAACCGGCCGGTGTCCAGTTGGCAGAAGTCGATGGCCTCGGCCTGGAACAGCTGCTTGAACATCACCCGGTTGTGGCAGTGTTCGCCGGTCGCGACGCCGATCGGCGCGACGGCACGGCGGACGGCCGCGTGGCCGAGGATGTCGTCGGGGCTGGTCGGCTCCTCGATCCACAGTGGCGTGAACTGGGCGAGGGCCTTGACCCACTCGATGGCCTGGCCGACGTCCCAGACCTGGTTGGCGTCGATCATCAGGTTGCGGTCCGGCCCGAGGATCTCCCGCGCGATGGCGCATCGGCGGATGTCGTCGTCGAGGTTGGCGCCCACCTTGAGCTTGACGTAGCCGTAGCCGGTGTCCACCGCCTCCTGGCACAGCCGGCGCAGCTTGTCGTCGCCGTAGCCGAGCCAGCCGGCCGAGGTGGTGTAGGCGGGGTAGCCGGTCCGGTCCAGCTCGGCGAGGCGGCCAGCCTTCGTGCTCTCCTTGGCCCGGAGGATGGCCAGCGCCTCGTCCCGAGTCAGCGCGTCCGACAGGTAACGCAGGTCAGCGATGTCGACGAGCTGCTCGGGGGTCATGTCGACGAGCAGCCGCCACAGCGGCTTGTCGGCGAGCCGGGCGACCAGGTCCCACGACGCGTTCAACACGGCGGCGAGGGACAGGTGGACGACGCCCTTCTCCGGACCGAGCCACCGCAGTTGCGAGTCGGAGGTGAGGAGGCGGTAGACCGCGCCCATGTCCGCCGCCATCGTCGCCACGTCCAGGCCCACGAGGCGCTGCGCCTGGTGGACCGCTGCCGCCGCGACGATGTCGTTGCCTCGGCCGATGGTGAAGGTCAGGCCGTGACCCGCGAGCGGCGCCCCCACGCCGTCGACGCCGTCGGTGTGCAGGACGACGTAGGCCGCCGAATAGTCGCCGTCCTTGTTCATGGCGTCTGAGCCGTCGGCGGTCAGGGAGGTGGGGAAGCGGACGTCCTCGACGGTGACGGCAGTGATCTGCGGCATGCGCTCCTCGCCCGGCTAGGCTAAAGATCGGATGATCACTGGGAGTATACGGAGGGCGGCTCCAGCACGTCAACGATGTCGATCACTGCCGACCCCGCATACGTATGATGTTTGCGCCCGGTTCGTCGATTCCCCGCGCCGCACGGCGCACCGTGTGATGAGCCCGGGAGCGACGCACCAACGATCCGGAGACCCGACACGGGGCACCAGATCGCAGGCATTGATGTCGACATATGGGTTTGACCTGCGGAACCCCTGCCTTGATACATCAAATCTTTGTCGACTGTCGACGCGAGCGCATGGGCCCCCGTCTCGGGTGCCCCGGCGTCGGCCGACGAGGAGCGGTCGGCGGGGTTGGTGACAGTGGTCACCGAACGGCCGCCGACACGCCCGGAAACGACATGTGGGGTGTGACAACGACTGTGTCCCTATATATGGTGTCGAGCGCAGCTGGTTCGGCAGTGCATCCGGCACGGTCGAGGCAACAGGGAACCCGGTGGAAATCCGGGACTGTCCCGCAGCGGTGAGTGGGAACGACAGCCGTCATCAGCACTGGGCCACCAATCGGCCTGGGAAGCGACGGCCAGTAGGAGACCGGCGTGCCCGGTCGCGCCCGCGAGTCCGAAGACCTGCCAGCGCGCCGCGTACCCGCACCCGGGTGGGCGGCGGTCCGAGGCCGCGTGGGACGGCTGACGCCACCTGACCCACGCCGGACGGCGTGGCGTCCGTCGGTGTCTGTCTCCTCGCGTCCGGGCCACCAGGTCTCGAACTCCGAGGAGCGAGTGGTGACAGTCACCGAGGTAGTCCCGGCCGGCGGCGACGCGACAGTGCGGCGCACGCCGATGCAGGTCCGCAAGCGCGACGGCGCCACCGAACCGGTGGACGTGAACAAGATCGTCCGGGCGGTCGAGCGGTGGGCCGACGACCTGACCGACACCGACCCGATGCGGGTGGCCACCCGCACCATCAGCGGTCTCTACGACGGTGCGACGACAGCCGAGTTGGACCGGCTGTCCATCCAGACCGCCGCCGAGATGATCGGTGAGGAGCCGCAGTACTCGCGTCTCGCCGCGCGGCTGCTGGCCGGCTACGTCGACAAGGAGGTGCGTCGACAGGGCATCACCTCGTTCAGCGCGGCGATCCGGGTCGGCCACGCCGAGGGCCTGATCGGCGACGACACCGCCGCGTTCGTCGCCGCCCACGCCACGACCCTCGACCACGCCGTCGACCCGGACGGCGACCGCCGGTTCGAGTACTTCGGACTGCGCACCGTGTACGACCGCTACCTGCTGCGCCACCCCACCAGCCGACTGGTGCTGGAGACCCCGCAGTACTGGCTGCTTCGGGTGGCCTGCGGCCTGTCCCGGACCGCCGACGAAGCCGTCGACTTCTACCGGCTGATGTCCAGCCTGGCCTACCTGCCCAGCTCGCCGACCCTGTTCAACTCCGGCACCCGGCACACCCAGATGTCCTCCTGCTACCTGGTCGACTCCCCGCTCGACGAGCTGGACTCGATCTACGCGCGGTACGCCCAGGTCGCCAACCTGTCCAAGTTCGCCGGCGGCATCGGCATCGCGTACTCCCGGGTCCGCTCCCGGGGCGCCCTGATCCGCGGCACCAACGGGCAGTCCAACGGGATCGTGCCGTGGCTGCGTACCCTCGACGCGAGCGTCGCCGCGGTCAACCAGGGCGGCCGACGCAAGGGCGCTGCCTGCGTCTACCTGGAGCCGTGGCACCCGGACATCGAGGAGTTCCTGCAACTGCGGGACAACACCGGCGAGGACGCCCGGCGCACCCACAACCTGAACCTGGCCAACTGGGTGCCGGACGAGTTCATGCGCCGGGTCGAGGCCGACGAGGTGTGGTCGCTGTTCGACCCGCACGAGGTCCCCGAACTGCCCGACCTGTGGGGGGAGCGGTTCGACGCCGCGTACCGGCAGGCCGAGGCGCAGGGTCGCTACGTGCGGCAGGTCCCCGCGCGGGAGCTGTACGGGAAGATGATGCGTACGCTCGCCCAGACCGGCAACGGGTGGATGACCTTCAAGGACGCCGCCAACCGACTCTGCAACCAGACCGCCGAGCCGGGCAACGTGGTGCACCTGTCGAACCTCTGCACCGAGATCGTCGAGGTGTCCAGTGACACCGAGACCGCCGTGTGCAACCTCGGCTCGGTGAACCTCGCCGCCCACCTCGCCGACGGCGGCATGGACTGGGAGCGGCTGCGCGCCACGGTGCGGACCGCGGTGACGTTCCTCGACCGGGTCATCGACATCAACTACTACCCGACCGCACAGGCGGCGGCGAGCAACCCCCGCTGGCGGCCGGTCGGGCTCGGGCTGATGGGCCTGCAGGACGTCTTCTTCGCGCTGCGGCTGCCGTTCGACTCGCCGGCCGCGAAGGAGCTGTCCACCCGGATCAGCGAGGAGCTGTACCTGACCGCGCTGGAGACCTCCGCCGACCTGGCCCGCGACTTCGGCGCCCATCCGGCGTACGGGCAGACCCGGGCCGCGCGGGGCCAGCTCCAGCCCGACCTGTGGGGTGTCGAGGGTACGCAGACCGCACGGTGGGACGCCCTGCGCGAGCGGGTCGCGGCGCACGGGCTGCGCAACTCGTTGCTGGTGGCTGTCGCGCCGACGGCGACCATCGCCTCGATCGCCGGGTGCTACGAGTGCATCGAGCCGCAGGTGTCCAACCTGTTCAAGCGCGAGACCCTGTCCGGGGAGTTCCTCCAGGTCAACACCGCGCTGGTACGCGAGCTGAAGGCCCGCGGTCTGTGGACCGAACGGATCCGGTCGGCGATCAAGCGGGCGGAGGGGTCGGTGCAGGACATCGCCGAGCTGCCGGCCGGCGTACGGGAGTTGTTCCGCACCGCGTGGGAGCTGCCGCAGCGGGCGCTCATCGACCTGGCCGCGGCCCGCGCCCCGTTCATCGACCAGTCCCAGTCGCTGAACCTGTTCCTCGCCGCACCGACGATCGGCAAGCTCTCCTCGATGTACCTGTACGCCTGGAAGGCCGGGCTGAAGACCACCTACTACCTGCGCTCGCGCCCCGCGACCCGGATCCAGCAGGCCACCGTCAGCGCCGTCGCACCTCTCAGCGCCGTCGGACCCGCCAGTGCCCGCGGACCCGTCGTCGCCCTCGACGCGGGAGCGCTGGCCTGCTCGCTGGAAAACCCCGAGTCGTGCGAGGCCTGCCAGTGATGGCCCCCGACACCACCACCGAACTGAGCACCACCGACACGAGGACCACGCACATGCTGCTCGACCCCGGGATGGACCTCACTCTCCGCCCGATGCGCTACCCGCACTTCTTCGACAGGTTCCGCGACGCCATCCGCAACACCTGGACGGTCGAGGAGGTCGACCTGCACGCCGACCTCGCCGACCTGGACAAGCTGTCACCGGCGGAACGGCACCTGGTCAGCCGTCTGGTGGCGTTCTTCGCCACCGGTGACACGATCGTCGCCAACAACCTGGTGCTCAACCTCTACCAGCACGTCAACAGCCCCGAGGGTCGCCTCTACCTGTCCCGGCAGCTGTTCGAGGAGGCCGTGCACGTCCAGTTCTATCTCAACCTGCTCGACACGTACGTGCCCGACGAGACCGAGCGCTTCGGGGCCTTCGCCGCCATCGAGAACATCCCCTCGATCCGTCGCAAGGCCGAGTTCTGCTTCCGCTGGATCGACTCCCTGGGCGACCTGCGGGAGCTGCGGTCCCGCGAGGACCGGCGGACGTTCCTGCTCAACCTGATCTGCTTCGCCGCCTGCATCGAGGGATTGTTCTTCTACGGCGCGTTCGCGTACGTCTACTTCCTGCGCTCCCGCGGTCTGCTGCACGGCCTCGCCTCCGGCACGAACTGGGTGTTCCGCGACGAGTCCATGCACATGGCGTTCGCGTTCGACGTGGTCGACACCGTCCGCGCCGAGGAACCGGACCTGTTCGACGACGACCTCGCCGACCAGGTCCGCAGGATGCTCACCGAGGCGGTCGAGTGTGAGGTGCAGTTCGCCGAGGACCTGGTGGGCCTGGGCGTGCCCGGCCTGACGTTGGCCGACATGCGGGAGTACCTCCAGCACGTCGCCGACCGCCGCCTCGTCCAGCTCGGCATCGCGCCGCACTACGGGTCGAGCAACCCGTTCGGCTTCATGGAGTTGCAGGACGTGCAGGAGCTGTCCAACTTCTTCGAGCGGCGGGTGTCGGCATACCAGGTCGGGGTGACCGGCAGCGTCGCCTTCGACGACGACTTTTAGGCGGCCCTCCGCGACGCACATGATCAGGTGATGAGAAGTAGCTCGAAGGTGACCCCGACAGCTACTTCTCATCACCTGATCATCGAAGGCCGCTCGCTCGGCGTCGACGCCCACCTCGCGCGGCGTCCTGAAGTGGCGCGAGATGGTCGGGCCGGTCAGGTCGAACGCGGGGGTCAGGTCGCGGACGCCGATTCTCCCCGGTTTCGGCATGTGCGAGTCTCTGCTTCGACAGCAGTCGAGACGGGCGTCGTCGCCTGGCCGGAAAGGAACCGCTGATGGTCGACATCACAGTGCGGCCCATGACCGAGGCCGACGCCGGCCGGGTGCTGGCGATCTACCAGGCTGGTCTGGACGCCGGCAACGCCAGCTTCGAGATCACCGCCCCGACGTGGGCGGCGTTCGATGCCGCGCGCCTGAGCGCGCACCGCTTCGTGGCCGTCGACAACGACGGGATGGTCCTCGGCTGGGTCGCCGTCTCACCGACCTCGACCCGCGCGGTCTACGCCGGGGTGGTCGAACACTCCGTCTACGTCGATCCGGCCGCCCAGGGCCGTGGCATTGCCCGACTGCTGATGGCCGCGCTCATCGCCTCCACCGAGGCCGCCGGCATCTGGACCATCCAGTCCGGAGTCTTCCCGGAGAACGCGGCCAGCCTCACCCTCCACCAGCGGACCGGCTTCCGGGTCATCGGCGTACGCGAGCGGGTCGGTCGCCACCACGACCGTTGGCGTGACGTCGTCCTGCTGGAACGTCGCAGCCCCACCGTCACCTGACGATCCACGGCCCGTGCGACGGGCGGGCCACCGCCTCGTCAGGCGGGCACCGTCACCGGCGGCTGGCGCAGGCCACACAGGTACGCGCCGACGGGCGGGCGGCGAGCCGTTCGGCGGGGATCGGGCGGGCACAGCCCTCGCACACCCCGTAGCTGCCATCGTCCACCCGTCGCAGCGCGACGTCCAGCTCGGCCAGCCGCCGGCTGGTGGCGTCCAGGACGGCGGTGAGCTGCGCGCGTTCGAAGGCGATGGTGCTGCCCTCGGGGTCGTGTTCGTCATCGGCGTTCGACGACCGGGACGCCTCGAAGAGGCTCCGCAGGTCGCCGTCCAGGGCGGCGGCCTGCGCCTCGGTCTGCTCGCGCAGCCGCAACAACTCTTCGCGGGGGTCTCTGTTCATGAACGTCCCACGGTATCGCCAGGGATCCGTCTGGCGCGGGCGTTGTCCCGGTGGGGTCGGCCGTGCCCGTCCTCCCGGTCGATCCGCAACTCGCGCTCCAACTCGGCGATGACCGCCCGCAGGTCGTCCAGCCGTTGGGTGAGCGCGATGCGGTCCACCTCGTCCGGCACCCCGTCGCCGTCCTCGTCGTACCCGGGGGCCAGTCGCTCGGTCATCTCCAACCGGCGGGCCTCCTCCATGGAGTTGACGATGACGGCGATGAGGATGTTGAGCAGCAGGTTGACGGTGATGATCACGTAGCTGACGTAGTAGAGCAGCGTCCACGGCGAGATCGCCATGCCCTGCTCGATGAGGTCGGGCAGCGTCTCCAGCGACAACAGCACGAACAACGTCAGCAGCGATCGGCCGATGTCGCCGTACTCCTCCGGATACCTGTTGCCGAAGATCAGCCAGCCGGCCATGCCGTACACGTAGAGCGTCACCACGGCCAGGGCGAGGAACCCGGTGACGCCCGGCAGGCTGCGCCAGAGCGCGGAGACGATGGTCCGCAGACCCGGCGAGAACCGCACCAGGCGGACCATGCGGGCGACGCGCACGACCCGCAGCAGCGCCGGGTCGCCGTGCAGGCCCGGGATGAAGATTGCCGCGATCACCACGAAGTCGAAGACGTTCCAGCCGTGCCGGAAGAAGTCCTGTGGGCGTCTGCCGTAGGCGGCCAGCCGGATGGCGATCTCGACGACGAAGACGGCTCGGAAGAACAGTTCCAGTCCATGCAGCGCGGTGTCTGCCGGGCTCAGGTCGTCGTACGTCTCCAGGCCGAGAACGATGCCGTTGGCGAGGATGACCACGACGATGGCGATCTCGAAGGGGCGCGACCGGGCGAGCCGGTCGCACCGGTCGGCCCATCCCGAGCGCGGGCCCGGTGTGGACGGCCCATTCCGGGGGGCGGGCACGGGTGCGTGACTCACCAGTCGGCCGGCTCGATCATGCGACGGTGCGAATGGTGTGCGGGCATGCCCACCAGCCTAGCCAAGATCAAGACAGTGGAGGCCGCGCGACCGCTCAGGAGTGGGGCGTCCGTTCCGTCCGCACGGGGGCGGCGAAGAAGGCGGCGAGTGGTTCGACGGTTCTCGGGTGCGCCCGGTTGATGGCGTCGTGACCACTGCGCGGGATGGTCAGGGTCCGGGCGTGCGGCAGCGCGCGGGCCAGCGCCGCGTTCTGGTGCACGTAGTAGGGCGGGCCGTCGGCCCCGCAGGCCAGCAGCACCTCGGCGCGCACCCCGGCCCACCGGGTGGCCGGGCCGTCGTGCGCCAGGATCAGCGCCGCCTCGTCCAACGTCGTCGGCAGCAGTTCGCCCATGGTCCGGCCGATCGGCGTACGCAGGAACGCGCGGATGATCGCGGTCCGAATGCCGAGTGGGAGTTTCGCCGCCGCCACCTGTGAGTTGATTCCGGCGGTCGTGATGGCGAGGCCGCGGGCGGTGTCGCCGGCCCGTGCCGCCGCCTGGGCCGGCGCGAGCCAGCCCGACGGGAAGCTGCCGTCGATCGAGACGGCGGCATCGTAGAGAGCGAGCCGGTCGATCGGCAGTCGGAGCGCGGCTTCGAGCGCCAGGAAACCGCCGGCGCTGTGGCCGATGACGTTGCCGGACCCGGTGTGCTCCAGCACGGCGGCGAGGTCGTCGACCTCCTGATCTGCGGTGTAGGGCATCGACCTCGGTGGCGCGTCGGCCCGTCCCCGTCGGTTGTAGAGGTGGACGCTGAACCTGTCGGCGAATGCCGTGGCCAGCCGCCGGTAGACGTCGATCGTCACGCCGCCGCCGTGCACCACGACGATCCCCGGCCCTGTCCCGGTTGAGTGCAGCACGATCGTCGCGCCGTCCCGTGCCCTGATCTGCTCCATGTCTGGTCCACCCTTCTCCCACCGACAAACAACTGCAAACGACGTTCGCAGTTTACAGTAGGTCAGTGAGTGACGCACCCGCGAGTACCGGCGACGGCGGCCCCGAGCGGCAGTCGATCTGGAGCAGACCCGAACGCGGCAGCCGCGGCCCCGCCCCGGCACACAGTCGGGACGCCATCGTTGCGGCCGCCATCGCCCTGGCCGACACCGAAGGGCTGGCCGCGGTGTCGATGCGCGCCGTGGCCGCCGCGCTCGGCACCGGCGCTGGATCCCTCTACCGTTACCTGTCGTCTCGCGACGACCTGCTGGACCTGATGACCGATCGGGTCGTGGGGGAGCTGCGCCCGTACCCGGAGGCGGAGGGCGACTGGTTGGAGGCGATGGTGCTGCTGGGGCGGCGTCAGTTGGCGCTGTTCGGGGCCCACCCGTGGCTGCTCGACGTGATCCACCGGCCCTCCGCCGTCGGCCCGGAGAGCCTGGCCTGGTTCGACAACTGTCTCCGGGTCCTGGAGACAGTGCGCTGTCCGGTGACCGACAAGTTCGAGGCCATCGCGATGATGACGGGCGTGGCGAGCCTCTTCGCCCGCCGCGAGTCCGCCGCCGGGACGTTCAGCTTCGCCGGAGTGGACGTAGCCGCGTACCCCCATCTGATCGCGGCGTTCGGTCAGGCCTCCGCGCCGGCGCCCCGGGCGGACCTCGTCGGGCGGACCCTGCGCAGTCTGCTGACCGGTCTGCTGCTCGCGGAGCCGACCGAGGTGGGGTGACCGCCTCGGCGGACAGGTGAAGTCCGCCGTTCTCACCCGCACCACGACGTCCGCTGGTCTAGGTTCGCGGTGGTGCGCGGGGGCCAGGCGACCCCGCTCCGGCGACGAAGGGGTACGCGATGTCCGACCCTGATCTTGTTGAGCTGCGACAGCGGGCCACGGACGGTGACCGGGACGCTGTCGACCAACTCGTCGAGCTCGCGGGGGAGCGGGGTGACCTGGCCGAGCTGCGTCAGCTGGCCGAGGACGGCAACGCGGACGCGGCGGCACAGTTGGTCGAGCTTGCCACCGAACTCGGCGACCTCAACGAGCTGCGGCGTCTCGCCGACCGGGGCGACCTGGACGCCGCCGACCAGCTCGTCGAGTTGGCCACCGAGCGGGCGGACGTCGGCGAGCTTCGCCGACTCGCCGACGGCGGGAACCGGGACGCGGCCGAGGCGCTGGCCGAGCTCAGCGACGAGCAGGACGAGACGGAGTAGTCGGCCGGGACACGAAAGTGCCGCATCGCTGTCACGGCTGCGTGGTGAGGTATCGGCGGTAACCGACGGCGGACCGCGCGAAGCCGAGTGACGCGTAGAACCGGTGGGCGTCGGTGCGCGCGGCGTGCGACACCAGTTGGACCTTGTAGCAGCCGGCCGCTGTCGCGTCGTCGAGCGCCGTCAGCAGGAGCGCCCGGGCGACCCCGCGACGGCGCCACTCGGGCGCGACCACCACGTTCTCCACCACCATGTACGGTCGCGCGCCGTGCGTGAGGTTCGGGGCGACGAGGGTGTCCAGGGTGCCGACGAGGGTGTCCCCGGCGACGGCCAGCAGGAGGCGGCGGCCGCGCTGCGCGTGCAGGTCGCGCCACGCGGTGGCGAGGAGGTCGGCGCCGGGCCGCACGGCGTCGGGCGCGAGGTGCCGCAGCACGTCGAAGACCTGCTCGGGGTCGTCCTGCGGTGTGGCGGCGCGGACGACGACGTCGCCGCCGCTCACCGGGCCGACGCCCGGCTGTCCGGTGCGGACGCCCCCGCGCTGTCTCGGACGTGCTGGTCGTCGACGTGCCGCCCCATGCCCCGAAGGATAGTTGGCCGTGTGCACACCGGGGGGCGGACGACGGCGGCCCTCCGCCGCCGCCCGCTTCGGCAGCGAACCGTCAGGCCCGCGCGGCCCGGATGGCGTCCCGCAACGGGGTGCTCGGCCGCCCGAGGAGCCGGCTGAGGTCGTCGCTGTCGGTCGCCAGCTCACCGTTCGCGATCGAGGTGTCGAGCGCGGCGACGAATCCGGCGGTGCCCGCGTCCAGGCCGACGCTCTCCAGGGCCGAGGCCAGCTCGGTGGCGGACATGTCCTGGTGGACCACTGTGGTGCCGGTCACCTCGCTGACGGCCTCGGCCAGCTCGTCGAAGGTGAACGCGGTGCCGCCCAGTTCGTGGACGGCGTTGCCGTCCTCCCGGCTGGTCAGCGCCGCGACTGCCGCCCCGGCGTAGTCGGCCCGGGTCGCGGCCGAGATCTTGCTGCCGCCGGTGGCGCCGAGGATCGTGCCGGACCCGAGGTACTGCGGCAGTTGGTCGGTGTAGTTCTCGGTGTACCAGCTGTTGCGCAGCACGGTGTAGGCCAGACCGGAAGCGGCGAGGACCTCCTCGGTGGCCTTGTGCTCCGGCGCGAGCGGGTTCGCTGTGGTGTCGGCCTTCAGGATGCTGGTGTAGACGAGACGCTCGACCCCGGCGAGCTTCGCGGCGTCGATGACCGCGGTGTGCTGCGCGACGCGCTGACCGGGGGTGTCGCCGGAGACGAGCAGCAGACGGCGTACGCCGGCCACGGCACCGGGCAGGGTCGACGGGTCGTCGTAGTTCGCGGTGCGGATCTCGACTCCGTGCGCGGCCAGGTCGGCGGCCTTCTCCGGGCTGCGGACGATGGCCGCGATCTCGGCGGCGGGTACGCCGCTGTCGAGCAACTGCTCGATCACCAGACGGCCCAGTCGGCCGGTGGCCCCGGTGACGGCGTAGGTGGGCATGGGAACCTCCGAGGGGTAGTGACGAATCGGCAAGCACTTACGAATCTACAGCACTAACCCGTGTGTGGCGTGGGTTAGGCTGGTGAGGTGAGCGATATGCCGGCCCAGGACCCGGCGGGGCCTACCCAGGAATTCGTCAGCGATGTCTTCGCCCGGGGGTGCACCTCCCGGGCGGCCTTCGAGGACGTCACCTCGAAGTGGGCCTCGCTGGCCCTGTTGGCGCTCGGCGAGGGGCGCTACCGGTTCAACGCGCTCCGTCGTCGCATCGACGGGGTCAGCGAGCGGATGCTCTCCCAGACCCTGCAAACCCTCGAACGCGACGGAATGCTCACCCGCGAGGTGCTCACCGCGATCCCACCACGGGTCGAATACTCGCTGACCCCCCTCGGCACCCGGGTCGCCGAGCAGCTACGTGGCCTCGCCGACCTGCTGGAAGCCTCGGTGCCCGAGCTGCAGACCGCCCGCGACAGCCGCGACCGCGACCGGTGAGAGCCGGCAGCCAAATTCGCTATCCGCCGGCCGCGGCACAGTGCTACACAACCGATGTGCACACCACTGTGGAGTTCCCTGAGGTTCTGCGGCTGATCGAAGACCGCTCGGCCGCGTTCCGCGCCGCTGTCGCGTCCGTCGCCGATCTTGACGCTCAGGTCCCGACCTGCCCGGACTGGACGCTGCGCGACCTGGCGCAGCACCTCGGCGACGGCCGCCGCCGCCAGGCCGCCATCATCGCGGCGGGCCCGGGCGCTGCGCCCCCGGCGAGGACGGACCCGAAGGGCGCCCCGACCGCGCCACGCGACCGCGAAGCCCTGGACGCCTGGCTCGCCGAGTCGATAGCGCTCATGCTCGACGCGATGCGTGCGGCCGGCCCGGACCGCGGTTGCTGGACCTGGTGGGGTCGCTCGCAGGCCCCGGAGACCAGCGGTGCCGTCGCAAGGCACCAGGTCCAGGAGTTGGCCGTCCACACCTACGACGTCCAGTTCAGCCAGGGGGCCGCTCAGCCGCTGCCGACGGACGTCGCGGTCGAGGGCGTCGACGAGTTCCTGACGACCGTCGCGGCGACGACAGTCCCCTGGCCGTTTGCGCCGGCGACGATCGACCTGCACGCGTACGAGGGCCGTTCCTGGCGCCTGACCCTCGACGCCGACGGTGTCCGTTGCGACGACCTCGCCGCCGATGCCGAGCCCGGCGACCTGGTGGTGCGGGGCGCGGCGAGCGACCTGGTCCTCTACCTCTACGACCGCGTCCCGCTCGAGAGCCTGAAGACCACCGGCGACACCGAGCCGATGGAGCAGCTCGCCGACTGGGACCCGAACGCGTGACAGCGCATTCGTGCAGGCGAGCGTTGTGCGGACGGACCAGCGGGTGAAGGGGCTGGGTGAGGCTATCGCCGTTGTGCGTGCCCGGCCGGCCCAGGCCAGCAGCATCGCCGGTGGATAGCGCACTGTGTTGGTCCCGGTCGGCGCACTGGCAGCAGCCGCGCTATTCGGGGTCCTGCGCGCAGATCGTGGTCATCTCGGCCAGGTAGCCGGCCAGCGTGGGCAGGCCGGCCTCGGCCCGGCGTCGCTCGACCTCCGACTCGTCCCTGATCGGAGTCGTCGGGACAGGACCGTCCGGTCCGCAGCGGATCTGTGTCCCGTACCCCTGGGGCTCGCCCCTGCCCGCAGCGACCCGGTCTTCCAGGTAGGCGAGGTTGCCCGGCGATGCCTGGCGGGCGGTCACCGCGGCCCGTAGCAGGTCCAGTGCCTCCTGTTGAAAGGTCGGATCCTGGTCCGAGTGCTGGGCGATCGCCCAGGCGGCATTGCCGCCGTCCTCGCCCACCAGGGCGAAGGTCGGCCAGCCGTGGGTACGGATGATCTCCTTCAGTCGGGAGGTGCGGGCCTGGTCGGACTCGCTTTGCGGCGTGCCCCCGCGGTCGGCCTGGTCGCGCGCCAGCATCGCGATCAACTCGTCGTGCAACGCCTTGTCGAAGAAGGCGGGGGAGGAGACGCCCGAAGCTGCCGGCACCGCGCCGCTCGGTGAGTGGCCGGCCGGCCCGGACGAGGTGCCGCAGGCCGCGAGGCTGAGCAGTGCCACCAGCGTCACCATGAGCTTCACCTCGTCGATTGTCGTCGGGTCGTGGTCACCCCACAAGGCGCGGACCGCGACCCTGTCTCAGGCGTTGAGCGTCTCGCGCGGCGGCACACCGAAACTGGCGTGGTACCGGGCGGTGAACCTGCTGTGGCTGGCGAATCCCCACCGACTGGCGATCGCCGAGACCGTCTCCTGGCGGGGGTCGGCGCGTACCAGGTCGTGGTGTGCCCGGACGAGCCGGACCCGACGCAGGTAGGCCATCGGGGTGGTGCCGAGATGACGGCGGAAGGCGAGTTGCACCGCCCGCAGGGAGACGCCCGCGGCGCCGGCGATGTCGGCCGCGCTGATGTCCCGGTCGGCGTGCTCCTCAAGGAACGTGATCGCCCGTCGCAGCGTGGCGGTGGTCGCGTCGTTCCGGTCCACGGCTGTCGGTTCGGTGAACGCGGTGTTGGGGAAGACCGCGAGGGCCGCCGCGGCCAGCATCCGGGCGGCGTTGCCGATGACCAGCGACTGCGCTCCCGCGGCCGGGCTGTTCAACACGACGTCGCGGACGAAGCTCGTGGTGTTGAGCCACTGCCGGGCGAGGGCCGCGCTGGTGGCGCCCAGCTCGGTGAACTCGATCCGCCCGGGCCGGCGGGCCGGCGCCGTGGTGGCCACCTGAGCCAGCACCGACAGGTCCAAGACGCAGAGTTCCACCTCGCCGGGCTGCCATTGGACGGTGCACGGCTCCTCCGGCCTGGTGACGAGGAAGACGTCGCCGGGGCCGAAGCGGTGGGCGGATCCGGCGCAGGTGCGACTGACGCGCGCGGTGCGGGTGCGACCGATTACCAGCCCGCCGAGGGTGCTGGCATCGATGTCGAGGTGCCCCGTCTGCCGGGTGGTCGCGATGGCGAACGAACCGGTGTCGACGCGGTGGTGGCTGAGCCGATATCTGTTCCTGCCCTGAATGCGGAGCTTCGGGTCGTAGGTGGCGGACAGGAATTCCTGAACGGCCGCCGGGTCGTCACTGTCGAACTGGCGGGTCTGCACTGGCGATGACGTCATCCGCTGTCTCCGTCCGGTCGAGGTGCCGCCGGGTGCTGGAACGGGTGCCGACGGCAGGTTCGGCACGTGCTCGGGTGCTCGGCGGCGACCCGGCACGTGGCTGGCCGGCGGTGTATTGGGGTGGAACGTCGCGAGCGGGACGGCAGCGACCGAGTGCGGGTGTCGGATCGGGTCTCATCTATCAGTGAACGTGGTGCGCAATATCTGTAGATGGGAATGTCACCATACGACAATTGCCCATGCGCCGTCCGGTGAATCACTGTGATGGGCCGGAAGCTCGACTTCGTTTTCCGGCTAACGCGTCCAATGGCTCTGCGCCCGCAGTCCTAGCCACCC
Organism: Micromonospora sp. NPDC005710; assembly: GCF_040630995.1. NCBI lineage: Bacteria > Bacillati > Actinomycetota > Actinomycetes > Micromonosporales > Micromonosporaceae > Micromonospora > Micromonospora sp. NPDC005710. Next base: position 58,652 of record NZ_JBEXYP010000025.1, read on the forward strand.
TCATGACCGACAGCGAAATCTTGTTCATGATTCGTCAGAGGGCGACCGGGTCGCCGCCGGAGGGCCGACCCGCGGAGGGGGGAAGCGTTGGACGGTACTGATCCTGACCTCGCTGTTCGGCTGGCCGTCGCCGAGGCGCTGGCCCGGGTGGCGGACGAGGACAGCCTGGGCCTGGGTGAGGGAGACGCGCTGGAGCGGCTCGGGCGAGGGCTGCGCGCGGTGCTCCGCCGGGCACTCGACGACCGGGTGCCACTGACCACGCCGGACTTCGTCGACCTGTGCCGTGACCTGGGTCTGCACCGGGACGCCTTCGACCTGCTGGGGCACTACCTGATGACCGCGTTGCTGACGCAGCACGTGGGACCGGACGCGCTGATCCGGGTCGGGGTGCTCCTCGGCACCGTGGGGCGCTACCTGCCCGGTGCCCGTCCCCTACCCCACCGCAACGAGGGCCCCGCGTCACGGCGACGTGACGTGCGCTCGGACAACAGCGTCGTCGGCCGGTACCGCCACGCCAAGCTGCCGGAGCACCTGCCGAACCCGCCGAGCTGGACCTGCACCGGATGTGGTCGCGAGTGGCCCTGCGCCACGAAGCAGAGCCAGTTGCTCGCCGAGTTCGGGGGAGCGCGCGCCTCCCTCGCGGTCTATCTCGGCTCCTGCCTCGTCGCGGCCGCCCAGGACCTGCCCACGGTGCCACTGCCACGGGTCCGGCTCCGATTCCTGGGCTGGCTGCCCCGGGCCCGGATCTGAGAGGGTCGGCGGCGATCCGGCGCGTGACTGCGGTAGCCCGTAGGTGCGAACAGCGGGTCCGCTGGCCACCCGGCGCGGTCATCAGGTCACCATCTGCTGCCCGTCGAGCACTCCGACGCAGGTCGGGGCAGGGTGTTCATCCCACGCACCAGCCGCGTACGGCGGGTGTTCACCCCCTTCTCCGAGGCTCCTTGATCGAAAGAGCATTCGCTTGATCGAGGAGAGGCTCTCAGGTGAGAGACAAGCATCCCGAAGAGACCGAGCAGCACGCGCAGCTGACCCGACGCAAGCTGGTCAAGTACGCGGGCGTCGGCGCGACGCTGGCCGCGGCCAGCCCGTTGGTCGGCGCCGGCGCGGCGTGGGCCGACGAGGACCGCCGGCCGGGTGACGACGACAAGACCGACCGGGGCAACTCCAGGAACCGGACGTGGCGTGCGGGCGATCACCACATCCACTCCGAGTACAGCGGCGAGTTCGACACCACGAAGTCCCCGATCGTCTTCCACAAGGGCGCGGACGCGGTCTACCCGATCGTCACCAACGCCATCATGGCGAAGAACTTCGGCCTGACCTGGGCGATGTGCACCGACCACGGTGGACCCACCCACTCGAAGGTGAACATCGAGCAGGCGTACCCCGACCTGCTGCGTTCCCGCAAGCTGGTCCCCGAGGTGCTCCAGTTCTGGGGCATGGAGTTCGACGCGCCCTCGCTGGACCACCACACGCTGATGATCCCGCGCCACGACGACGAGGCGAAGCAGCTCTTCGAGCTGGAGAGCCGGTTCGCCAAGTACGACGCGTTCCCCACCGACCCGGCCCGTGACACCGAGGCCAAGATGGTGGAGTTCCTCAAGGTCGCCCGGGGCATGCCGCACAAGCCGCTGGTGATCGCCCACCACGCCTCGCGTTCGGCGCCCGGTCTCGGCGTCTACGGCCAGGACACCCCGCGCGAGTTCCGCAACGGCAACAACGCCGCGCCGGACGTCTACATCGGCTTCGAGGGCGCGCCCGGCCACCAGGCTGGCCCGCTCAACGGTGGCAAGCGGGGCGGGTACGGCAACCACCCCACCTACGGCGGCTTCGACCAGATGACCGCTCGGGTCGGCGGCCTGTGGGACTCACTGCTCGGCGAGGGCCGGCGCTGGTGGATCACCGCTACCTCGGACTCGCACGTGCACTGGACGCGCGGTGGCTCGGACTTCTGGCCGGGTGAGTACAGCAAGACGTACGTGCACGCCCGCCAGGACTACGGCGACATCATGGACGGCCTGCGCAACGGCCGCATCTGGGTCACCACAGGGGACCTGATCCGCAGCCTCGACGTTACCGCCACCTCCCAGGGCAAAACCGCCGAGGTGGGCGAGACGATCACGGTGAGCCGTCGTAGCCGCACCGATGTCGAGATCGAGATCACGTTCCGCCCGCTCGGTGGGGTGAACGCGAACGGGGACCGCCCGGAGGTCCGCCGGGTCGACCTGATCGTCGGTCAGATCACCGGCCCGAGCGCCAGCCTGGACGCCGACACCAACCCCACCACCACCGTGGCGGCCCGGTTCGGGCCGCGCGACTGGCGTCGGCACGGCGACAGCTACGTCATCCGGCACACCCTGCGTAATGTCGAGGCGGACACCTACGCGCGGGTGCGGGGCACCAGCACCGACGAGGCCGAGCCGCTCGCCGACGGGCTGGAGAGCCCGTGGGAGGACCTGTGGTTCTACTCGAACCCGGTCTTCGTGCACGTGCGCTGACCGAGCGCCACAGCGACATCGCGGGCCTGTCCGGCACCGCCCGACGGACGATGTCGGGTGGAGTGGGGCGGGCCCGCCCGGTCGTACCCGGTCAGTCCGGGCTGCGGCGGCGGGCCCGGGGGGTGGTGGTTCGCCCGCCGCGCCCGGCCTGCGGTGCCGCGGGCGCCGGGTCGGCCTGCACCTGTGTGACCACCTCGCAGAGGTCGCGCAGCGGGTCCACCGCCTGGGCCGAGCAGGCCACCTTCTGCAGCAGTGCGCGCAGCGTCGCCGACTCGGTCGGCGTGAGTGCCCCCAGCAGATGCGACTCGACCTGCCGCAGTGCCAACCGCCGCTGCTCCCAGGCATCCCGACCGGCGTCGGTGACCTCGATCAGCCGGTTGCGCCGGTCGGCCGGGTCCGCGCGCCGGGTGACGAACCCGGGCCGTTCCAGGTCGTCGATCAGGTACGTCAGGACGGTGCGGTCGATGCCGATCTCCTCGGCGAGGGCGCCCTGGTTGCGCGCCGGCCCGTTGCTGGCGGCGGTGAGCAGTTGGTAGCCGCGGGGGCCACCGGGAAAGTCGGTGAGCGCGTGCTCGGCCGCCCGGACGTAGCCGCGGAAGACGATCCCGAGCATCCACCCGAGGTCGTCGTCGAGCGGATCGGGCCGGTCCGGCCGGCGAGTGGCACCCGTCATCCTCCGACAATACCGCAGTGATTAAGACCTTGTTGGCAGAAGATGTTCTGCGTGACATAAGGTTGAGGTCACGGCGCATCGTCCGAGGCGTCGGGTGAATCGGGAGGCTCGCAGATGAGCGACTACGGCCACGACCTGGTCTTCGGATCCTTCGTCACGCCCAGCGCCGGCACTCCGGACCGCACGGTGGGCGTCGCCGTCCTGGCCGAGCAGGTCGGGCTGGACCTCGTCACCTTCCAGGATCACCCGTACCAGCCGGCGTTCCTCGACACCTGGACGCTGCTGAGCTTCGTGGCGGCCCGCACCAGCCGGGTGCAGCTCGCGGCGAACGTGACGAACCTGCCGCTGCGCCCGCCCGCGGTGCTCGCCCGCAGCGTGGCCAGCCTGGATCTGCTCAGCGGTGGCCGGATCAGCCTCGGCCTCGGGGCGGGGGCGTTCTGGGACGCCATCGAGGCGATGGGTGGCCGGCGGCTGACCCCCGGCCAGGGAGTGCGAGCGCTGGGGGAGGCCATCGAGATCGTCCGTCAGCTCTGGGACGCCGAGACGCGCGGCGGGGTGCGGGTCGACGGCGAGTTCTACCGGGTCGTCGGCGCCAAGCGCGGACCCGCTCCGGCCCATTCGGTGCCGATCTGGCTGGGCGCGTACAAGCCCCGGATGCTCCAGCTCACCGGGCGCCGGGCCGACGGCTGGTTGCCCTCGCTGGGCTACCTCCAGCCCGGTGACCTGGGCAGGGGCAACGCGATCATCGACGACGCCGCGCAGCAGGCCGGCCGGTCCCCGCAGGACGTGCGCCGGCTGCTCAACATCGCCGGAGAGTTCTCGGCCGTCGGCAGTGGCCCCCTGCACGGGCCGGCCGAACAGTGGGCCGAGGAGTTGGCCGAGCTGGCCCTGGAGGAGGGGGTCGGGACCTTCATCCTCGGCAGTGACGACCCCGACGACCTGCGACGCTTCGCCGGCGAGGTGGCCCCGGCCGTCCGCGAGCTGGTCGCCGCCGAACGTGACCGGGGCGCGGCTCCGGAGCGTCCGCAGGCAAAGCCGGAGCAGGCTGTTCTGTCGCCGAGCCGCGCCACCACGAGCGGCGGCGCGTTCGCCGTGGTGCCGACCCCTGACGACGGCGTACGGCGAAGCACGCAGCAGGTGTGGGACGAGTCGATCCGACCGACCGGGCCGGCGCCCGACCCGGAGCGCACGTACACCCCGCAGGAGCAGGCCACCGGCGCGCACCTCGTGCAGATCCACGACGGCCTGCGCGCCGAGCTGACCCAGATCCACGACCTGATCGAGCAGGTGGCGGCCGGTGAGATCGACGCCGGCGCGGCCCGGTCCCACATCAACACGATGACGATGCGGCAGAACCGGTGGACGCTCGGCGTCTACTGCGAGTCGTACTGCCGCATCGTCACCACCCACCACACGATCGAGGACCAGTCGCTCTTCCCCCGGTTGCGGGCGCGGGACCCTCGCCTCCGGCCGGTGGTCGACCGGCTGGAACAGGAGCATCACGTCATCCACGACGTGCTGGAGGGTGTCGACCGGGCCCTGGTCGCGTACGTCGGGTCTCCCGACGGCATCGCCGAGCTGCGGGCCGCGGTGGACCTGCTGACCGACGCCCTCCTGTCGCACCTCAGCTACGAGGAGCGGGAGCTGGTGGAGCCGCTGGCCCGCCTGGGCATCGGCTGATCGACGCGGTGCCCCGGTGTCTCGGGGGTTGCCCCGCCGCAATCTGAGAGACTACTCTCGAAACATGTCTCTCAAGAATCCGTACGGAGATTTCGAGATCACCGAGCCGCAGGCGCTGCGGGCGCTCGCCCACCCGGTCCGGCTGGCGATCCTCGAACACCTCCAGCGGCACGGCCCAGCCACCGCCACCGGGCTCTCACCGCACGTCGGCGCCACCCCGTCGGTGGTCAGCTGGCACCTGCGGCACCTCGCGACATTCGGTCTGGTCCACGACTGGGACGGGGCCACGAGCAAACGGGAACGCTGGTGGCAGGCAGTCGCCCGGGGCTTCCGTTTCACACCGCCCGAGGGCGCCGAGGGGCAGTCCGCCGCCCAGCAGTTGCGCGGCGAGATGTTCGCCCGCGCCGCCGACGCGCCCCAGCAGTGGCTGCTGCGTGAGGAACCGCGGCTGGATCCCGAGTGGCGCGCGCTGGCCGGCGTCGCCGACACCCGGTTCGTTGCCACCGCCGACGAGCTGCGTCAGTTGGAGGAGTCGATTGAGGAGCTGATCGCTCCCTACGTACGGCGCAAGGAGGCGTCCGCACCGGACGGCGCGCGGATCGTCCGGATGCTGCGCTACCTCCTGCCCGAGCCGGGAGACGAAGCCCCGGCGGGGCCCGGCGACGACGACGTGGCAACGTCGTGACCGCCGCCGACACCCTCAGCGCCAGCGGAGCCGTGCCTCCGCCGGCCCTGCACCGCGACCGGCGGTTCCGCACCTTCTGGGCCGGCGAGACGATCTCCCAGTTCGGTGACCGGATCAGCGAACTGGCGCTGCCACTGATCGCCGTCACCATGCTCACCGTCACACCCGTACAGGTGAGCGTCCTCACCGCGTTGATCTGGCTGCCCAACCTGCTGGGACTGTTCCTCGGCGCGTGGGTGGACCAGCGCACCCACAAGCGGCGGCTCCTGATCATCGCGGACCTGGTCCGCGCCGCGGTGCTGCTCAGCCTGCCGGTGGCCTACCTGTTCGACGCGATCACCCTCACCCAGCTCTACCTGGTGGCACTGCTCACCGGCCTCGGAGCGGTGCTCTTCGCCATGGCGCGTCAGGCCTTCTTCGTCGCTCTCGTACCCCGATCGGCGTACGTGGACGCGAACAGCAAGCTGAGCATGAGCCGGTCACTGTCCTTCATCGCCGGCCCCGCCGTCGGCGGTGGGCTGGTTCAGGCGCTCAGCGCGCCGGTCGCGATCCTCGTCGACGCGGTGTCGTTCCTCGGCTCCGCGCTGCTGCTCAGCCGCATTCCGGTGACCGAGACGCCCCCGCCGCCCCGTCAGACGTCCACTCTCGGCCTGGTCCGCGAAGGGTTCGTGCTGGTGCTGCGCCACCCGGTGCTCCGGGCCGCCCTCGGCTGCACCAGCACTGTCAACTTCTTCACCTTCATCGCCGGCGCCCTGCTGGTGCTGTACGCCAGCCGCGAACTCGACCTGTCGGCCGGCGCGATCGGCATCGCCCTCGGGGTCGGTGCGCTCGGCGGATTCGCTGGCGCGGCTCTCGCCCCCCGGGTCTCCCGCGCCATTGGTCTGGGCCGTACCGCCATGATCGGCGTGGTGCTGTTTCCCGCACCGCTGGCGCTCACCGCGCTGGTGACCGGCCCCACCTGGACGAAGGTGGCCATGCTGGCGGCCATCGAGCTGGTCTCCAGCGTCGGCGTGATGCTGATGGACGTGAACCTCAACGCGCTGCTCACCGCCGTGACACCCGACGACGCGCGGGGGCGCCGAGCCGGCGCCTACAGTGCCGTCAACTACGGCATCCGACCGCTCGGCGCGCTCGTCGGTGGGGCGTTGGGCACTACCATCGGGCTGCGACCCACGCTGGCCATCGCCGGCCTGGGTGGTGTGCTCGCCGTGCTGTGGTTGCTCGCCTCACCGGTGCGCCACATCAGGACCCTGGACGACCAGACGGCCTGATCTCCCCGGTGTGACACCCCGACAACCATCGGCCCGGCGCAGGTCAGGCGGCCTCCGCCAGCAGCACCCGGGCCAACTCGGCGGGCTGGGAGAACATCGGCCAGTGGCCCGTGTCCATCGTGACCAGTCGCCACCTGTCGCTGGTCAGCAGCTTGGCCACCGTGTCGTTGGGCTCAGGCCCGTCGAGCAGGCACTTGACGTATGTCGCCGGCAGCTCACCCAACGGCCGGCGCAGCACGGCCGGCTCGGTGAGCGTGGCCCCCGGGTGCGGCGTGGAACCCTCGGTCAGCCGAGCGACCTGCTCGTCGGTGAGCCCCTGACCGTCGAAGTCGGTCACCGTGAGCGGAGCCCAGTCGCCACCGTTGTCCGCGAGCTGCGCCTCGAAGGCCGCCTGGCCCTGCCACCACCCGGACGCGAACGACCCACCGTCGACGGGCACCTCGGAGTCCACGAAGACCACCCGGCGCAACCGGTCGCCGATCCGCTCGGCGGCCTGACCCACCGGAATGCCCGAGTAACTGTGCCCGACAAGCACCACGTCGCGCAGGTCGTGGCGCTCGACCTCGTCGACGACGTCCTGCACGTGGGTCTGCTGCCCGGCGGGCACGCCCCGCTTCTCGGCGAGACCGGAGAGGGTCACCGCGTGGGTGCCGTGGCCCGCCACCCGAAGTGGCCCCACCACCTCGTCCCATGCCGACGATCCCAGCCACGCTCCTGCCACCAACACGAAATCAGCCATGGGCGGGACCCTAGCGGCACCGTCCGACAACCCCGACGCGTCAGGACCAGGTGCGGGCCTCGGCGGCGAAGAGTTCCGGCGCGCTCGCCACCGGCAACACGCAGAGCAGATGACCGCCGGGCGCCCGCAGGATCCGGCACTCCAGCCACGTCGACACCTCGGTGGCACCCAGACCGATCAACCGCGCGGTCTCGGCCGGCACGTCGTCGGTCTCGATGTCCAGGTGGAAGCGCGGTGCGTCGTCGACCGCCTGGACCGCGGTGACCAGCCCCGGCAGCGCCTCATGCAGCCCGACGAACTGCGGCTCGGCCGGAACGGACCGGGTGTCGACCCCGAGCGCCGCCGACCAGAACTCCGCCGCCCGGGCGGCCTCCGCCTCGGGAGCGTCGATGATCAGTGCGTACACGCGGCTCCGATGCATGCACGGCAGGATATCGAGGACCTCGACGTGCTGCTCGGTGCGCGTGGTACCCGAGGGCCGTCGACCGCGAAGCGTCACCTTCCGGCGTCGAGGCGGTCCGCTGTCTTCGTCGGCGGTGGATAGTGGCCAGGAGTGAACATTCAGGCGTGGTCCAGCGCGGGCGGCCCGGCGTCGACCGGCATCCGGTAGATCCGGACCGGGTAGTCGACCGTCGCGTTCCCGCTGTTGAGCCCGGCGGTCCGGTGCAGTTGGGCCGCGGGCATCCAGAGCTGGCCGTCCGCGTCGAGCCACATCGCGTCCACCCAGGCCAGCCGGGGGTCGGCGACGAGTGTCCGCACGCGGCGATCGGGTGCGACGACGAGGACACGCCGCCGTTCCAGGTCGCTGAGATAGATGCTGCCGGTGGCGTCGGTCGCCGTACCGCCGGTGCTTGGTGTGTCGCACCACCGTTCGACCTGCCGGGCCAGGTCGTCGGCGGACACCGACGGGTCGTCCAGCAACCGGGTGGCGATGCGGGACATCCCGCCGGAGGCCGGTTGGTAGTAGAGCCATCGACCGTCCGGCGACACCTCCAGCTGGTCGACGTGCAGGTGCACCTCGGCGCCGTCCGGGTCACGCAGCACGCGACCGTCGGCGACGACCGGGCCGCCCGCCGTGCTCGGGTGCCCGTCCAGCACCCGCCTCGGACGACCCGAGTCGAGGTCCAGCACGATCAGGCTGGCCGCTCCGGCGTCGCTGAGGTACGCCACCCGGCCGTTGAACCGGACGTCGTCGACGTAACTGTCCGGACGCACGGCCTCGTCGAGGTGGTAGACGCGCTCCACGCGGTCGCCGTCCGGGTCGACAGCGATGAGGCGGGCGCCGCCCGGCACCTGCGTGCCACCGATCCCCGGCGACCCTGAGTCGACGATCCACAACCGGCCGTCCGGCCCGGCGCGCAACCCGTTGACGTGCACGAACGCCCCGTCCGGCGGCTGGTCGGCACGGTTCCACGCGGCATCGGGGTACGGCACACGTCTGCCGTCCGACAGCACCTCGACAACCTGCACACCGGGCCGGTCCGCCGACGGGTAGCTCAGGAACACCCGTCCCCGCAGCGTGGTCACGCCCGTGCACACCCGGTCCTCGTGCAGCACCGGCACCAACCGGGGGTCCTCCTCGGTGGGCAGCGACGACATCGACCCGCTCCTGACCCGCCCGGCGGCGTCCTCGGCTCCAGCTGGTGACCGACGGCTACGGCCATCCGGCGCGGTATCCCCGGAGCCTGCCGGACGAAACCGCAGGTGTCAGGGACACCGCCGGCGTTCAGCCGGACGGCGTCGCCGGAGGGCCGACCTGGGCGGCGAGCCGCTTCGGGGCCATCACGCAGTAGCTCTCGGTCAGCAACTCACCCACCTCCTCCCAGTCGGTGTCCGCATCAAGGACCATGCCCAGCACGTTCGGAGCCCAGTCCGGTTTGTAGAAGGGGTGCCCACCGCCGAGGAGCCCGGCGATCTCGTCGAGTGGCGACCGGAAACTCAGCAGGCAGGCCGGCTTGTCCAGTGCGGCGGCCCGTGCGTGGACCGGCTGGCGGGCGGGGTCGACGGTGAGCACGTGGGCGAAGGTCCGCTTGCGGATGCGCCAGCGGGTGCCCACCCAGGCGGGCTCCTCGTAGGTCTCCGGCAACCCGAGGCAGATCGGCCGCAGCCGGTCGAGAATCTCGGGCGGGACATCTCCGGGTGCGGTCACGGCCAACGACGCTAGCCGGTGGATGTGACATGTTCCGCTCGCCGAACCCCCGCCGGCCCGGTGGTGCGAGCCCGGCCAATCGGCCAGGATGAGCGGGGCGACAGTGGGCCGTCGCCTCGGCTCGACCGCCCCCGTGCCCGCTGAGGAGTGCCGTGCCGTCCACCCTGCTCTCCCGCCGTGACCTCGATTTCCTGCTGCACGAGTGGCTGCGGGTGTCCGACCTCGTCGAGCGTGAGCGGTACGCCGAGCACTCCCGGGAGACCTTCGACGACGCCCTGGATCTCGCCGAGCGGGTGGCCACCGAGCAGTTCGCACCGCACAACCGCGCCGCCGACCTGGCCGAACCGACCTTCGACGGGCAGCAGGTGCGGCTGATCCCGCAGATCCGTACGGCGTTGGACAGCTTCGCCGAGACGGGCCTGCTCACCGCCGGGCTGGACGCCACTGTCGGCGGCCTGCAACTGCCGCACGCCGTCGCGGCGGCCTGCTTCACCTGGTTCCAGGCCGCCAACGTGGCCACCTCGGCGTACCCGTTCCTCACCCTGGGCAACGCCAACCTGCTGCTGGCGCACGGCAGCCCCGAGCAGGTGGACACCTACGTCCGGCCGATGCTGGACGGCCGGTTCTTCGGCACCATGTGCCTGTCCGAGCCGCACGCGGGCAGCTCACTCGCCGACATCACCACCCGCGCCGAGCCCGAGGCGGACGGCACGTACCGGCTCTTCGGCACCAAGATGTGGATCTCCGGGGGCGACCACGAGTTGTCCGAGAACATCGTCCACCTGGTGCTGGCCCGCATCCCCGGTGCGCCGCCCGGCGTCAAGGGCATCTCGCTGTTCATCGTGCCCAAGGTGCTGGTCGGCCCGGACGGGTCGCTCGGCGAGCGCAACGACGTGGTGTTGGCCGGGCTCAACCACAAGATGGGGTTCCGGGGCACGACAAACACCCTGCTCAGTTTCGGCGACGGCGCGCACACCCCGGCCGGCCGCGCCGGAGCCGTCGGTCACCTGGTCGGTGCCCCGCACCAGGGTCTGGCGCAGATGTTCCACATGATGAACGAGGCCCGGATCGGAGTGGGTGCCGGCGCCACCGCGCTGGGCTACACCGGCTACCTCAAGAGCCTGGCGTACGCCAAGGAGCGCCCGCAGGGCCGGCCGGTCGGCGCGAAGGACCCGGCCACCGCGCAGGTGCCGATCATCGACCACCCTGACGTACGACGGATGCTGCTGGCCCAGAAGAGTTACGTGGAGGGGGCGCTGGCGCTCGTGCTCTACTGCGCCCGGCTGCTCGACGAGCAGAGGACCGCCCCGGCCGAGGCCGACCGCGAGCGCGCCCACCTGTTGCTGGACGTGCTCACCCCGATCACCAAGAGTTGGCCGTCGCAGTGGTGCCTCACCGCCAATGACCTGGCGATTCAGGTGCTCGGAGGGGCCGGCTACACCCGCGACCACGACGTGGAGCAGCACTACCGGGACAACCGGCTCAACCCGATCCACGAGGGCACCCACGGCATCCAGGCACTGGACCTGCTGGGGCGCAAGATGACCATGCAGGGCGGCGCTGGTCTGGCCCTGCTCACCGCGACGATCGGGGACACCGTCGAGCGGGCCCGGAAAGCCGGGGGAGAGGCGGTCGAGTGGGCGGACCGGCTGGCCGCCGCTGTGGAGCGGGTCACCGCTGTCACCCGTCGACTGTGGGCCGACGGTGACCCGGTGCTCGCACTGGCCAACGCCAGCGCCTACCTGGAGGCCGTCGGGCACGTGGTGATCGCGTGGATGTGGCTGGAGCAGGTGCTGGCGCTGCCGCCAGAGGGTGCCGGCGACGCGTTCCACGCCGGCAAGCGGCAGGCCGCCCGCTACTTCTTCATGGTCGAGCTGCCCCGGACCGGCCCGCAGTTCGACCTGCTGGACAGCCGGGACCGGACGACCCTCGACATGCGTCCGGACTGGTTCTGACCGGTCAGCGCCGACGGTTCTGGTGCTGCACCGCCTGCCGCCCCTTGACGACGCCCCAGACGATCACGATCACCAGGGCGATCACGCCGATGATGATCAGCCAGCGGACCGCCTCGAGGATCAACCCGAGCAGGATCAGCACACCGGCGACCACGCCGACGACCCAGAGCAGTGCGCGCATGTCGACCTCCGTAACCGGCCGCGCCTGGTGCGGCCGGCCCGACTTCTCGTTCCCCGTCCGGCCGAAACCATGCGCGCCCGGCCCACCGGAGTCGATCAGGGGCCGGTACGCGCCACGTAGACGGTGTTGGCCGACTCCCCGCCGGTCAGCGGATTGGCGAACGGCACGACGTGCGCGCGGACGCTCGTGAACACCTCGGCGAGCGCCCCGGTGAACTCGACGTCCGGCGGGTCGTCCGACCAGAGCGCGAAGACGCCCTCGGGGCGCAGCAGCGCGGCCAGCCGGCGCAACCCGGCCGGCGGGTAGAACGCCGCGTGGCTCGGGTGCAGGACGTTGCGGGGGGAGTGGTCGACGTCGAGCAGAACGGCGTCGAACCGCCGACCGGGCTCGTCGCTGTCGAAACCGGTGTCACCGGCCACCGCCGCGAAGAAGTCGGCCTGCACGAAGCGGGTTCGGGGATCCTCGGCGAGCCCTGCCGCGAACGGCAGCAGCCCCCGCCGGTGCCAGTCGATCACGTCTTCGATCGCCTCCACCACGAGCAGCGAGCGCACCCGGGGGTCGCCGAGCGCGGCGCAGGCGGTGTAGCCCAGCCCGAGGCCGCCCACCACCACGTCGAGGGAGTCACCGGCCACCTCCGCGAGACCCAGCCGGGCCAGCTCGATCTCCGCGACCGGGAAGAGGCTGGACATCAGATAGTCGTCGTCGAGCTTGACCTCGTACACCTCGACCTGGAGCGCCGGATCCCGGCGTCGGCGCAGACTGATCGCGCCGATCGGGGTCTCCCGCCAGGCCAGCTCTTCGAAACGCGCGCCCACGGGTGCCCTCTCGCCGCCGGATTCGTCCACGGATGGTAGCGGTTGCCCCGCGACGGGCGGCCACGCAGGGTCCGCAGGAGATCGACGCAGCGCATATCCTGTGGCCGGCCGATCCACCGGAGGGGACTCATGCCGTCGCGGCAGGACCAGCTGCACTCCTACCAGTTCAGCGTCCAACGGGCGGTCGCCGCCCTGGTCATGCGGGAGACTGACCCCGCGCAGTCGCCGTTTCGACGGCTGGCCGGCGCCGGCCTGGCCAGCGTCCTGGTGGCGGCGATCGGGCTTGGTGGTTTCGCCCTCTACGGCCTGTTCGCCGGGGGCGGCAAGGGGTGGCGCGACCCGGGCGCGGTGATCGTCGAGAAGGAGTCCGGCGCCCGGTTCGTCTATCGCGAGCAGAAGCTGCACCCGGTGCTCAACTACGCCTCGGCGCTGCTCATCGTCGGCGCGGACCGGTCGAAGACAGTGCTGGTGTCCCGGCGCACCATCGACGGGGTGCCGCGCGGGCTGCCGTTGGGCATCGCCGACGCACCCGACTCGCTACCCGCCCCCGGCCGGTTGTCGGCCACGGCGTGGACGGTCTGCTCGACGGTCCCGGCCGGCGCGGGCGTCGAGGCGCCCCGTTCCGCGGTGCTGATCGGCACCGAGCCCGACGGTGGCCGACCGCTCGGTGACGACGGGCTGCTGCTGCGCCACCCCGACGGAGGGCTGCACCTGGTGTGGCACCAGCGGCGTCACCTCGTCCGTGATCCCAGCCGGGTCCTGGCGGCGCTCGCCACCACCCGGGCCCAGGCGGTCGCGGTGGCGCCCGCACTGCTCAACTCGCTGCCCGCCGGCACCGACCTCGCCCCCCTCGACCTGCCCGCGCTGGGCCGGCCCGCCACCCGGGTGCCGGGTGCCACGATCGGCGCTGTCTATCTGGTGAGCAACTCCGGCGGCGGCCGGCAGTACGCGGTGGCGCTCGACGCCGGCCTGGCCGGCATCACCGAGTTGCAGGCGGGGCTGTTGCTGGCCCGCACCGGGCAGGTCGCGCCGGTGCCGATGACGTTGGGCCGGTTCGCCGCGTTGCCCACTGTGACCGACCTCGCCCCGACCGGCCCGAACGCCCCGCCACCGACCCCGCCCCGGCTAGCGGCGGGCGACGGCGGGGCGCTCTGCACCCGCATCGGCGACGACGGCGGTGTCGGTGAGGTGCGGTGGGGCGTACCGCTGCGGGACCTGACGGCCGTGCCCCGCACCGCGCCGACTGGTGGCGCGGTGCTGGCCGACCACGTGGTGGTGGAGCCGGGTCGCGGCGCGGTGGTCGAGGCCGCCGCGGCGCCCGGCGCGACCGGCGGTGCGGTCTCCGTCGTCACCGACCTGGGCCGACGGTACGTGCTTGCCGACGGGGAGGTGCTCCCGATGCTCGGCTACCGCGACGTACGGCCGGTGCGGTTGCCGGCCGGGTTGGTCAGCCTGGTGCCCGCCGGCGCCACCCTCGACCCGGCCGCCGCCCGCGCCGTAGCCGCCCCCGACTAACCCCACCCACCCCCACCTCTGCCCCACCCCCCGGCTCGACGGCGGTGATCAAGAGGTTCGCGTCAGAATTCGGCGTGAGCCTGACGCAGACCTCTTGATCAACGGGACAGGCGACGCGCGGCAGGCGGGTGCTAGTCGGCTGGGCGGCGCAGGACGCTGACCGCGAACGGGGCGTCGTCGCGCCACGGGCGAAGGTCCCAGGTGGCGAAGCGTTGCTCCACGCGTAGCCCGGCCGCCACCGCGTCGGCGTCGAAAGCGGTGAGCGGGTAACCACGCTCGGTGCCGAAGCCCACCGTCAACACGCCATCGGGTCGCAGGTGCCCGGCCACCCGGCGCAGCACCTCCGGTTCGGTGCCGACGGCGACGAAGGCGAGCACGTTGCCGGCCAGCACCGCCGCGTCGAAGGGCTCCGCCTCGCCGAGCGCCGGTAGATCCAGCTCGGCGAGGTCGGCGACCAGCCACGTCGGGCCGGGATAGTCGGCGCGGGCGGCGTCCACCAGCGCGGGGTCGGCGTCCACCCCGACCACCGTGTGCCCCCGCTCGGCTAGCGCGGCACCGACGCGGCCGGTGCCGCTACCGGCGTCGAGGATCCGGGAGCCGGGGGCGACGAGGGCGTCCACCAGCCGGGCCTCGCCGGCCAGGTCCGCGCCCTCGGCCATGAGCTTGCGGAACCGGTCGATATACCACTGTGAGTGCTCGGGACCGGTGTCGGTCGCCCAGCGGGTCGGGTTGGCCATGCCGCCACCGTAACCGGGACGGTGGCGGCACGGCTGTCGACCCGGAACAGCCGGGTCAGGGGAGCCGGGCGACAGTGATGAACTCGTTGTAGGTGAACACGCGCCCGAGCGGCCGGGCGAACGGGAAGGAGTACTGCTTGGTGACGGTCAGGCCCAGGTCCGCGCAGGCCTGCGCCGCCTCGGCGAAGCCGACGAAGCGAACGTGCGAGGCGTCGCTGGCGTACCCGCGTTCCTGCGGGGTGATGAACACGGCCTGCCCGCCCGAGCGCACGTACGGCAGGTAGGACGAGATGACCTCCAGCGCCTGCTCGGCCGGCAGGTGCTCCAGCAGGTGCGCGGCGAGCAGCGAGTCGAACGCCCCCGGCCGGGCGTGCGGGCTGGTCTTGAACTCCTCCACCTCGTACGCCTCGAACCCGGCGGCCCGCGAGTGCGCCACCGAGGTCGGGTTGTGGTCGACGCCGACGCCGTTGCCGTCCAGGTTGGCGAGGTTGCGCCCCAGGCCGGAGCCGACGTCGAGGGTGGTGCCCAGATTGAGCCGGCGCAGATTCCACCGGTACGGCGCCTGCACGTCGAGCATCCGCTTCCAACGGGCGCCACCGAGGCGTTGCAGCCGGTCGGTGTAGTCCTCTCCCGCCGTCTCGGTCGGCTGACGCCGTCCTGCCTGACTCATGCGCCGACTCCCTTGGCTGTGCCGGATAAGAACGTGCCGATGGTACGGACATGAGGGACATCGTGGGGGACATCACAGCCCGGCGTTTCCGGACTGTGACACCCGTCCGGTCAGCCCTTCTCGGCGCCGCTGGTCAGCCCTTCGGTGAGCAGCCGTTCGCTGGCGAAGAACAGGATAACGATGGGCAAGGTGAGCACCACCGAACCGGCCATCAGCACCGTCTTGGGTACCTCCACCCCGTCGGCGAGGAGGGACAACCCGAGCGACACCGTCCATCTGTCGGGTTTGTCGACCATGAACAGCAGGGCGAAGAGGAACTCGTTCCAGGCGATCATGAAGTCGTAGAGCGCGACGGCCATGATCGACGGCATCGCCAGGGGCAGGCTCACCCGCCGGATGATGCCGAGCCGACCGGCGCCGTCGATGGCGGCGGACTCCTCCAGACTGACCGGGATGGTCTCGAAGTAGTTCTTCAACATGTACACCGACACCGGCAACGTCTGCGAGATGTAGACGAGCACCAGGCCGAAGAGCGAGCCGCGTAGGCCGGCTCGGGTGAAGACCACGAACAGCGGGATCGCGATGACGATCGACGGGAACAGGTAGACCGCCAGGAACAGGAAGTCCACCTGCCGCCGGCCGAAGAACCGCAACCGGGCCACCGCGTACGCGCCGGGGATCGCGACGAGCAGGGTGAGCACTGTCGCCGCGACGGCGACCAACCCACTGTTGCGGATGAAGGTGAGGAAACCCTGACCACCGTCGTCGGTCGACTTGAGCACCTCGGCGTACGTGGCGACAGTCAACTCACCGAAGCCGACCACCAGCGCGCCGGGGTCGAGCAGCAGCCGCTCGATGGGCCGCACCGAGAGCACCAGCATGTAGTAGAAGGGGAAGACCGTGATCAGCAGGAACACGGCGATCACCAGGCGGCGCAGCCAACGAAGACTCACCGTCTCGACCACGTCCCGGTCCATCAGCCCACCCTCCGTCCGAAGAAGCGCAGATAGATCAGCACGAACACGATGAGCACCACGGCCAGCACTACCGCCTGCGCGGCCGCGGCCCCGATGTCGGTACGGGCGGTGAGGAACTCGTACACCCGCACGCTCACCACCTCGGTGCCCGCCGCACCGCCGGTGAGCAGGTAGACGTCGTCGAACTTGTTGAACGTCATGATGAAGCGCAGCACGCCCAGCAGGGCGATCACCGGCAGCAGTTGCGGCAGCAGGATGTGCCGGAACCGCTGGGTGGGGGTGGCCCCGTCGACGCGGGCCGCCTCCTCCAACTCCCCGGGCACCGCCTGGAGCCGGGCCAGCAGGAACAGGAACGCGAACGGGAAGTACCGCCACGCCTCGAAGGCGATCACGGTGGCCAGCGCTGTCGACTCCTGGGTGAGGAACGGCACCGGGGTGTCCCAGCCGAGCAGGCGTTGACCCCACGCGTTGACGATGCCGAGCTGCGGGTCGAGCATCACCTGCCAGACGAACGTCACAGCGACCACCGGTGCCACGTACGGCAGCAGCATGGACGCCCGGACCAGCGTACGGCCCCGGAACGGCCGGCGGACGACCAGGGCGGCCACCAGACCGAGCACTATCGAGCCGACGGTGCCACCGATGCTGTAGATGAGCGTGACCCACAGCGTCTCGGCGAAGCCGGGGGTGTGCAGCACCCGGTCGATGTTGTCCATGGTGAACTCGCCGAACAGGCCGGTCTTGCGCAGGGTGGCGAGCCGGACCCGCTGGAAGGCGAGCACCACCGTCCACACGATCGGGATGCCGATGACCGCGATGGTGACGAGCAGTGTCGGCGCGACGAGCGCGAGCCCGTCCCGGGATTCGCGGCGGCGCAGGGTCACCTGTCGCCGTCGGGGCGGCGCCGGCCGCTCCCGGGTGGGGGAGCGGCCGGGGCCGGGCGCTGTGGTGGTCAATTGACGCCCGCCTTGATGGCGTCGACGTCCTTGGCGGCACGCGTGGCGGTGGCTGCCGCGTCGGACTTGCCGGAGACGAGGTCGCCCAGCACCTTGGGCACCGGTAGTTCACCGAGCATGGCGCCGACGAGCTTGCCCTGGCCCTGGCTGAGACCCCACCGCCCGAAGGTGTCCGGGCTGCGGCGCAGCGTGGCCAGCACCTCGTCGCCGTACACGTCGGCGAGGGGCTTCTTCGCGTCCACGCCCGCCTGGCTGGTGTTCCAGGCGGTCAGGTAGGCCTCCGGCTCGGCGGGTGTGCCCTTGCGGACCGGGAAGCGGCCCTCCGGGGACATGCCGAACCAACGCGGGTATCCGTCGCTGAGCATGTACTCCACGAAGGACTTCGCCGGATCGGCAACGGCACCGTCCAACACGGCCCAGGAACTGATCTCGCCGTACTGGGCCGGCTCGGTGCCGTTCGGGCCCTTGATCGCGGTGACGAACCCGCTGTTCTTCGCGAGGAACGCCGGGTCCGCCTGGCACTGGGGGCAGGTCGGCTTCGCGTCGTTGCGCAGCCCGGCCAGCTCGTCGAGGATGAACGGTGACCAGACCACCATCGCGGCCTTGCCGGCGAAGTAGGTGGCCCGGGTGGTGTCCACGTCCTGCGCGCCCTTCACCGAGCTGGTGCGGATCAGATCACCGTAGAAGCGGAACGCCTCGACGCACTGGGGTGAATCCAGTGTGACCTTCCCCGAGTCGTCGGTGAGCTGACAGCCGTTGGCCAACGCCAGGTGCTCGAAGGTCTGCTGGGTGAACACGTCACTGGGGGCGGTCGCCGCGGTGATCCCGGCGACGCCGCCGGTGTTCAGCCGGGCCGCGGCGGTGGTGATCCGCTCGTACGTGTCGGGGGCGGGCAGGCCGGCGGCGGCGAACAGGTCCTTGCGGTAGACGAGCAGTTGCCCCCACCCGTCGCTGGGTACGGACAGTTGTCTGCCGTCGTCGGCGGTGAGTTCCAGCGCCCGGGGGGAGAACGTCTGCCTGCCCAGCTTGTCGACGACCTCCGCGTTCGCCGAGGCGTGCAGCAGCTCGTTTCCGGCGAGGGTGCGGATGCCGGCGAGCGAGACCGACCCGACCACGTCGGGCAGGTCGCCGGCGGCGGCGTTTGCGGCGATCAACGAGGGGAACTGGTCTTCATTGACGGTCACGAGATCGACCTGGATCCCGGTCTTGGCGGTGAAGTCGGCGATGATCGCCTTGGTGGCGGTGACCCGGTCGGCCACGTCCTCCAGGCTCCAGACGGTGATCTTCTTGCTGTTGCTGTCCGATCCGTCGTCGCCGCAGGCCAGGAGGGTGGACGTGGTCAGTGCCAGGATCACTGTGGTGGCGAGTATCCGCCTCGGAGGTGCTGACATCGATGACACTCCTCTCGAAGAGTACAAGCCGGATCCAACACCTTCGATTGATCAATAGCAAGACATATTGTGATTTTTTGCTATCCTGGAGCCCAGTGCTACCGGGATGTGACACATGGGCAACTGGGTGGTCTCTCTCGCCGGGCCTCGACGCATCAGCCTCGAGCCCTGCCCGCCGGATCCGCTCGGCCCCGGCCAGGTCCGAGTCCGCACCTGCTACTCGGGCATCTCCGCCGGCACCGAGCTGACCCTCTACCGGGGCAGCAATCCCCGGCTCAGCAAGGACTGGGACGACGCCGCCCGGATGTTCGTCCCTCGACAGACCCCGGTGCCCTACCCGCTCGTCGGCTTCGGCTACGAAGAGGTCGGCGAGGTGATCGAGGTCGCGCCGGAGGTCACCGACAGGCATCCGGGGCAGCTCGTCTGGGGCATCTGGGGGCACCGCGCCGAGGCAGTGCTCGCCGCCGACGCGGTCCGCGCGCTCCCCGCCGGGCTGGATCCGCTCGCCGCGGTCTTCGCCCGCCCCGGCGCCATCGCGCTCACCGCGGTGCTCGCCGGTGACCTGCACCTCGGCGACTGGGTGGGCGTCTTCGGGCAGGGCGTCATCGGCCTGCTCGCCACCCGGCTCGCCGTGCTCTCCGGAGCCCGGGTGGTGGCCGTCGACCCGGTACCCGACCGGCTGACGTACGCCGCCCGATACGGTGCCCGGTCAACTGTGGACGCGACCACCGCGTCCGCCGCGGCCGTGCTGCGTCAGGCCACCGACGGCCGGGGGGCCGACGTCTGCCTGGAGTTGTCCGGCGCGTACCCGGCGTTGCACGAGGCGATCCGCGCCACCACCCACGCCGGCCGGGTCGTGGCCGCGGGCTTCTACCAGGGCCAGGCCGACGCGCTCGGCCTCGGCGAGGAGTTCCACCACAACCGCATCCAGTTGGTGGCCGCCCAGGTCTCCGGGCCCACCCCCGCGCCGAGCATGGCCGGCCGGTGGACCGGAGACCGGGTCGCGCAGACCTTCATGGACCTGGTGGCCGACCGCAGCGTCGACCCGCTGCCGCTGGTCAGCCACATCGTCGACGCCAGTGCGGTCGCCGACGCCCTCGCGCTGCTCGACCGCGGCGCCGGTGACGTCCTCCAAGTCGTGTTGAGGTTCCCATGACCACCATCGCGCTCGCCTGCCAGGAACAACTCCTGCCGGGCACCGACCTGATCCAGAAGTACGCCCTCGCGACCGCCCTCGGCTACCAGGGCATCGAGTTACGCGGTCGCGGTGACCTCGCGTTCGCCCGCCGGCTGCCCGAGCTGCGCCGGGCCCGCGCCGCCGGCGTGGTGATGCCCACCGTCTGCGTCGAGATGGACCACTTCATCGGTGACTTCGACCCCGCCCGCACCGCCGACGCCGTCCACAACCTGCGCTCCCAGCTCACCGTCATCGCCGAGCTGGGCGGCGTCGGCGTCATGACCCCCGCCGCCTGGGGGATGTTCTCCCGGCGCCTGCCGCCGTTCGAGCCGCCCCGCCCGCCGGACGGCGACCGGCAGGTTCTCCTCGACGCCCTCGGCGAGCTGGGCGAGCACGCCCGGGCCGAGGGGGTCGCCCTCTTCCTGGAACCCCTCAACAGGTACGAGGACCACATGGTCAACCGTCTCGACGAGGCGGTGGCGCTCTGCGCCGCGCTCGGCCTGCCGTCGGTCCGGGTCGTCGCCGACACCTTCCACATGAACATCGAGGAGGACGATGTGCACCGGGCGTTGCGCGCCGCCGCGCCCTACCTCGGGCACGTGCAGGTGAGCGACTCCAACCGCTGTCAACCCGGCGCCGGGCACCTGGACTGGCCGGAGCTGGTGCGGACCCTGCTGGAGGTGGACTACCGGGGCTGGCTCGCCCTGGAGTGCCGGCTCCGCGGTGACCCGGTCCGGGCCCTGCAACAGGCGGCAACGGTGCTGCGACACGCGATGCCCCGGCGGGCCGCCGCGTGACCGCCGACGCCGGGCCGACGAGCGTCGACGCGACGGTCGGTGCCGACAGCATCGCCGCCGCCCGGGCGACGAGCGCCGAGGCCGCCGCCCCGGCCGACGCGGGTGGGCTGCGTCGACTCGCCGTCGACACGCTCGACGCCAACTGGGAGCACGACCACACGGTGCCGTCGCGCACGCTCTACCCGCACCAGTGGAGTTGGGACTCCGCGTTCATCGCGATCGGGCTGGCCCAGGTCCGGCCCGACCGCGCCTGGCGGGAACTGACGAGCCTGTTCCGGGCGCAGTGGGCCGACGGACGGGTGCCGCACATCGTGTTCAACCCGGCGCTACGGGTCGGCGCGTACTTCCCGGGGCCGGAGATGTGGGGCTCGGCCGACGTGCCGGGAGCACCGGCGGTGGCGACCTCCGGCCTGGTCCAGCCGCCGGTGCACGCACTCGCCGCGCTGCTGGCGTACCGGCGGACACCCGGGCCCACCGGTCTGGCGGCGCTGGGCCGGCTCTATCCGGCGCTCGTCGCCCAACAGCGCTACCTGGCCGACCGGCGGGACGTGGCCGGCGACGGGCTGGTCTGCATCGTGCACCCGTGGGAGTCCGGCCTGGACAACAGCCCGGCGTGGGACGAGCCGATGGCCGCGGTGCCGGCCGAGGCGGCGGTCATGTCCGCGTACCGTCGGCACGACACCACGCACGCCGACGCCGCGCACCGCCCCACGAACCTGGACTACGCGCGCTACCTGGCGATCGTCGCCGCCTACCGCGCGCACGGCTACGCCGACCGCGACCTGGCCGCCGGTCACCCGTTCCTGGTGGAGTGCCCGTTGTTCAACGCGGCGTTCGGCGCCGCCGAACACGCCCTCGCCGAGATCGCCACGCTCGTCGGCGACGACCCCGGGCCGCACCGGGCCCGCGCGACCCGGATCACCGAGGCTCTCGTCCGCCGGCTCCACGACCCGGACACCGGCACCTTCCAGCCCCGTGACCTGCGTACCGACCGCCTGGTGAGCGCCCGTACCGTGCTCGGGCTGACCCCCCTGATCCTGCCCGACCTGCCGACCCGGCAGGCCGACGCGCTTGTCGTCGAGGCGCGGTCGGCGCGCTTCGGGGCGGCCCGGCGGATGGACCGGCCGCTACCCACCTACGACCGCACCGCACCCGACTTCGAGCCGCTGCGCTACTGGCGGGGGCCGAGCTGGCTCAACGTCGGTTGGCTGCTCCGGCGTGGGCTGCGCACGCACGGCCACCCTGAGCTGGCCGCCGGGCTGCGCCACTCGATGATCGGTCTGGTCGCCGGCGCGGGCTGCCACGAGTACTTCCACCCGGACACCGGCGTCGGGCTGGGCTCGCCGGCGTTCAGCTGGACGGCCGCGCTCCTGCTCGACCTGCTGGCCGACTGAGCGTGTTGGACGGTGGTAACGTCCCCGATCCCGGAGGCGGAGGGAACATCGTGCGCGAGATCGACAAGGTGGCCTGGATCCTCAGCGAGGACGGCCGGGTGCTCAGCACCCGGTCGGTCGGCAAGGACGTCTGGTATCTACCCGGTGGAAAGCGCGAGCCGGGCGAGACCGACCTGGAGACCCTGCGCCGGGAGATCGACGAGGAGTTGAGCGTCGAGGTCGACGTGCCCGGCGCCGTGCACCTGGGCACCTTCACCGCGCAGGCGCACGGTCACGGGGCCGGCACCACAGTGCGGATGACCTGCTACCACGCCGGCTATCGGGGGCAACTGCGGCCGGCTAGCGAGATCGCCGAGATGGCCTGGCTCGGGTACGCCGACCGGCACCGCACCTCGCCCGTCGACCAGGTCATCTTCGACCACCTGCTGGCCGAGGGTCTGCTGACCTAGTTGGCAGTTTGTCGGAGCCGGCCAGGGGTAACCGCCCGAGCGTGACCGACGGCGACGGTTTCCCGTACTTCATCGACGCGGTGTCCCAACGGTCCGGCCTGCCGGCCGAGGAGGCCGCCGTGCTGGCCCGCGCCGTGCTCCAGACGTTGGCCGAGCGGGTGACCGCCGGTCCGCCCGGCGACCTCGTCGGGCACCTTCCGAACGAGGTCGACACCTACCTGACCGGCCCGACACCGGACACCGGCGCGGGGCCGGACGCAGCAGGCGTTTCCGGCCCTGGCCCGGCCCCTGCCGCCGGCCCGGATGCCGGCGGTGACGGGTTGACCACGGGGGTTGGCCTGGAGGTCGGCGGCAGCGCCGCGACCCCGATGGACGCCGGTCCGACGGAGTTCCTTCGTCGAGTGGAGCAGCGTGCCGGGGTGGACCCGGCCACCGCTCGCGCCGGAACCGGCGCCGTCTTCGCCACCCTGCGTACGGCGATGACGGTGCGGGAGTTCACGGAGATGGTGGCGCGACTACCGCGCGACGGCGCGTTCTGACCGGGCCTCGGCTCAGACCCGGGAAGCCCGGGCGGCTCACCCCTCGGGCACGTCCTCGGGCTCGGCCACCCAGGCGGAGAAGACCGGCAGCCCGTGCCACGGCCCGGTGACGCCGGCGGCCCGGGTGTCGGTGGCGACCGCCACCACGGCGTACGGATGACCGAAGCGCAGCTCGGCGGTGCGGGCCACGCCCTCCGGTGGCACGCTGGTCACCCCGAACATGCCGGTCACCGCGGCGGCCTCGAAGCCGTACCTGTCGAACCGGGCCACCGCCGTCTGCCGTGCCTCGTAGCCGTCCACCGACAGCCCCATCGCCGTGGCCAGCACTGTCGCCGCCGCCCCGAAGCCCAGCGCCGGGGCGGTCAGGCCGTGTTCGCTCTGGGCGGACCAGCAGGGAAGGACGGCGTGATGCCGCTCCTCGCGGCCGTCGCGCGCCCGGGTGCGTACCCGCTCCTCGCTCACCGTCCACAGCGGAGCCTCGCCGAGCGGCAGGTCGAACAGGGAGCGGCTACCCGCCGGTTGCGCGCCGTCGGCCACCGCGGAGCTGAACTCGTACGCGACAGCCAACACCTCGGCCGGTGACACCTGCGGCGCGGCGGCCACCGAGAGGACCACAAGCCCCGCGCCGTCGGTCGTCTGGGCCGGTGCGGCGTGCACGATCACGTCGCCGACCTGCGCGTTGGCGACGATGGCGCACCGGTGGCCGTGGCCCGGACTGCGCAGCGCCCGCCGTAGCTGACCCGCCCACTGGCTGCCGGCGCCGAAGGCGCGTGCGTCGGTGACGTCGAACGGGGTCGCCCAGGACACCCGGGTGGCCAACGCGCTGGCCAGGGCCAGCACCACGTCCGGACTGACTCGGAGGGGGAACGTGTCGATCAGGCCGAGGGTGTGCTCGCGCGCCCAGGCGTCCAACCCGGCCTGATCGGGCAGCACGCCGACCTCGGTCGTGCGGGGCAGCGTGGCCCGCCACGCCGCCGACCCACCGTCGCCGTGCCCCGACCGGTGCCAGAGCGCGGTGGCGGACCCGACCAGCGGGTGTGGCGCGTCCAGCAGCGATCGGGCGACCTCGGCCGCGTTCGGCAGATCGGTGCCCAGGGCACGCGTCAGCTCCGTGGCGGCCTCCTCCGCGACGGTCGACCCGGCCGCCGCGCTGGCGGCGACAGCGAGCAGCAGCCAGGCTCCGAGCGGAGAGGCGACGTGGTGCCGGTCGCCGGCCGTGGCGTGCAGTCGCGCGGCGTACGCGTGGAGCGGCCCGTGCAGATCGGTCGTCATGCCCCCACTCTGCCCGCCGGCCCGGCTCACGACCACAGCTCGAACGGCTCATCGATCTCGGTGCCGGCGAGAAAGGGGGTGATCAGCCGGGGGAGCTGCCCGGGATAGAACCGCTCCCGACTGACCACCACCTCGGGCAGCGGCCACCAGCGGAAGCCGAAGTAGTCCTCCCGCTCGTAGTCGAGCCGGTGCGCCTCGTCCACGTCCGGGCCGGGGCCGGCCAGTCGCACCGCGACGACCACCTCGTCCTGGAGGTGCCGTAGCTGGCGGTGCAGGAAGCTCGCCCGCCGCCGCCACACCGGCGCGCCCACCTGGTCGGCCGTGACCACGATGCCGGTCTCCTCGCGCAGCTCCCGTACCGCGGTGTCGCGGTAGGTCTCACCGGGATCCATGCCGCCGCCCGGTAGCTCCCACCAGGTGCCCAGTCGGGGGTGGTCCGGGTCCTGGGTGTGGAACAGCAGCACCCTGTCGGTG
Source organism: Micromonospora sp. NPDC005710 (assembly GCF_040630995.1). Classification (NCBI taxonomy): domain Bacteria; kingdom Bacillati; phylum Actinomycetota; class Actinomycetes; order Micromonosporales; family Micromonosporaceae; genus Micromonospora; species Micromonospora sp. NPDC005710. The sequence continues at coordinate 83,646 of NZ_JBEXYP010000025.1, forward strand.
TCGTCGGTGACCACCACCCGCACCGCGCGTCGCTCCAGGATCGGCAGGTCGCGGGGCAGCTCGTTCATCGGGCCAGTCTGTCGCACCGCCCGCTTCGACGCCGGGTAGGCTGCCCGCCGTGGCTGGTCTGTTGAGGAATGTCGCGGCGCGTATCTCCCGGGTCGGTGCGGTCATCCCGTCGTCCCGGCGTACCGGGCCGGCGCCCGCGCAGGTGGCGCGCCGCCGCCAGGTGAGCGCGTTGCAGCGTCGGGAGCTGACCTACGCTCCGGAGCGCGACGGTCAGGCCGACCCGGGCGAGATCGTCTGGACGTGGGTGCCCTACGAGGACGACCCCCGGCAGGGCAAGGACCGGCCGGTGCTGGTCGTCGGCCGGCACAGCCGGACCCTGTTCGGGTTGATGTTGTCCAGCCAGAGCGAGCGGGACGGTCAGCGGCACTGGTTCGCGCTCGGGCCTGGTGAGTGGGACCGCGACAACCGGCCGAGCTGGGTCCGGCTGGACCGGGTGCTCACCATGCGCGAGGACAGCATTCGCCGGGAGGGCGCCGTGTTGGATCGGCAGCGGTTCGACCGGGTCGGTCAGGCGTTACGCGCCGGCTACGGCTGGCGCTGAACTCCGCCGGGCTGCCGTGCGGCAGCCCGACCGTGACGCGCCCGGGGTAGGTCGGGTTCACCCGTGGCTCGGGCCGACTGCGGCATGGTGTCCGCATGGTGCGGGACGTCGCACGGCAGGTGGCCGACCGGGTGCGAGCCGGCTTCGGCCTGCGGCTGTCCACTATGGAGCCGGTCACCTCCGGCGCTGACGAGCACGCCCGCCTGTGGCGCGCCCAGGCCACCGACGGCGCTCGGTACGCGGTGAAGCTGAGCGGTGGCGGCACCCCGGCCGGCCTGGTCGTGACGGCGTACCTGGCCGAACAGGGGGTGCCGGGCATCGTCGCGCCGCTGCGAACCGACGACGGACACCTGTCGATCGACCAGGATGGCCGCCGGCTCACCGTGGTGCCGTGGATCTCCGACCAACGGGCGCTCGACGGCCCGATGACACCGGCGCACTGGCACGCGTACGGCGAGGTGCTGGCTGCCGTGCACGAGGTGCCGGTGACCGACGAGCTGAGCCGGCTGCTACCGGTGGGCGGTGCCGCGTACCCCGCGATCGTGACGGCGACCCGCGCGATGGCCGAGCGGATGCGCGACCCGGCCGACCTCGCGGACCCGCTGGTAGCGGATCTGGCGGGGGTGTGGTCCGCGGTGGCCGACCGGCTCGGGGTGCTGACCGGTGAGGTCGAGCGCCGCGCCGTCGACACGCGGGACCGATCCGGCCCGCACGTCGTCTGTCACGGCGATCCGCACCTGGGCAACCTGCTGCTCGGCGCGGACGGGCAGGTGTGGTTGATCGACTGGGACGACGCGGTGCTCGCCCCTCCCGAGTGCGACCTCATGTTCGTGCGCGGCGGGGTGCTCGCCTTCGCGCCGATCACCGCCGCGCAGCAGCGGGCCGTGTTCGCCGGCTACGGCAGGACCGACGTCGACCCGGTGCGCCTGGCCTGGTTCCTCGCGGTCCGCGCGCTCGACGACCTCAGCGACTGGACCCGACAAGCGTTGGACGTCGAGGCCGCGGCGGCCGACCGGGCCCGGGCGGCGCGGATCGTGCGGGGGCTGGTGTCACCGCTGGGCCTTGTCACTCTCGCCGACGCGGCGGTGCGCGACCTCGACCGGCGGTGTTGAGCGGCGACCACGTCGTCCTGCGGGCAAAAAACAGGGCAAAGAGCGGACTCGCTCCCTGCCACTTCCAACATATATCGCACCGGGGGCCTTGCGGCAAGACCCGGGTGGTGCAGCAGAATCTCCAGCCGACGCCCAAATCTGGGAAAATCGGGGGATTCCATGATCGATGTGATCATTGCCGGCGGCGGACCAACCGGCTTGATGCTGGCCAGCGAGCTGCGGCTGCACGGGTTGCACGCGCTCGTGCTCGAGAAGGACACCGAACCGACCAGCTACGTCCGCGCCCTCGGCCTGCACGCCCGGAGCCTCGAGGTGCTGGACCAGCGAGGTCTGCTGGAACGGTTCCTGGCGCTCGGGCGGCAGCACCCCGTGGGAGGCTTCTTCGCCGCGATTCCCAAGCCGTCGCCGGGCGGCCTGGACACCGCGCACGCGTACGTCCTCGGCATTCCGCAGACCGTCACCGACCGTCTCCTGAGCGAGCACGCCACCGAGGTGGGCGTCGAGATCCGGCGCGGCGCCGAACTGGTCGGGCTGAGCCAGGACGACCACGGGGTGACAGTGCGGCTGGCCGACGGCACGCAGGTGCGCGGCCGCTACCTCGTCGGGTGCGACGGCGGTCGCAGCACCGTACGCGGGCTGCTCGGTGTGGGCTTTCCCGGCGAGCCCAGCAGTGTCGAGACCCTGCTCGGCGAGATGGAGGTGGGTGTGCCGCCGGAGACGGTGGCCGAGGTGGTCGCCGAGGTCCGCAGGACCCATCTCCGATTCGGTCTCGGGCCCCTCGGGGACGGGGTGTACCGCGTCCTCGTCCCGGCCGAGGGGGTGGTCGAGGACCGCACGGTGCCGCCGAGCATCGAGGACTTCAAACAGCAACTGCTGGCGTACGCGGGCACCGACTTCGGTGTCCACTCACCGCGCTGGCTCTCCCGTTTCGGGGACGCCACCCGGCTGGCCGAGCGTTATCGGGTCGGCCGGGTGCTGCTGGCCGGTGACGCGGCGCACATCCACCCGCCGACCGGTGGGCAGGGGCTCAACCTCGGCATCCAGGACGCGTTCAACCTCGGCTGGAAACTGGCCGCCGACCTCAACGGATGGGCGCCGGAAGGGCTGCTGGACAGCTATCACAGCGAACGGCATCCGGTTGCCGCGGACGTGCTCACCAACACCCGGGCGCAGATGCTGCTGCTCTCACCCGAGCCGGGGCCCCGGTCGGTGCGCCACCTGTTGTCGGAGCTGTTGGACTTCGAGGACGTCAACAGGTACCTGATCGAGAAGATCACCGCGATCGGGGTCCGCTACGACCTGGGCGCGGGCCACGACCTGCTCGGGCGGCACCTGCGCGACGTGCGGCTGAAGCGGGGCCGTCTCTACGAGTTGATGCGCGGCGGCCGGGGCCTGCTGCTCGACCAGACCGGCCGGCTGTCCGTCGCCGGCTGGGCGGAACGGGTCGACCACGTGGTCGACGTCAGTGAGGAGTTGGACGTGCCGGCAGTGCTGCTGCGGCCCGACGGGCACGTGGCGTGGGTCGGCGACGATCAGACCGACCTGCTCGGCCACCTGCCCAGGTGGTTCGGCGCTCCGGCCACCTGAGCGGTCAGCGCTCCGCGAGGAAGGCGCTGTCGACCAGTTGGCGGGGCGACCGGGCGCCGCCGAGGCTCTTTGCCTGGTACATCGCCGCGTCGGCGCGGCTGAGCGCATCGGTGAGCTGGGCCGGGCCGGTGACCGGGGCGAGGCCCACGGAGGCGGTGACCCGGACGCTGCACCCGCTGAGTCGGATCGGCGCGGCGACCGTCTCGCTGAGCCGTCGGGTGGAGTGCTCGATCCAGCGCCTGTCGACGGTGGGGCTGGACAGCAACCCGGCGAACTCGTCGCCGCCGAGGCGGGCCACCAGGTTGTCTCCGGCGAAGCCGGCGAGCCGCTCGGCCACACTGATCAGCACCTGGTCGCCGGCGGCGTGCCCGAACCGGTCGTTGATCTGCTTGAAGTCGTCCAGGTCGAGCACCACGGCGATCAGCGGCTGGCCGGCGGCGTCGGTGAGCAGGGCCGCCGCCAGGCGGTAGAAGGCGCGGCGATTGGGCAGACCGGTGAGCGCGTCGTGACTGGCGGCGTGCCGTTCGGCGGCCAGCTCGGCCTGGAGGTGGTCGATCTCGGCCTCGGCACGCACCGCCCGCCGGCGTAGTTGCCAGGAGGAAAGCAGTGCACCGGCCGCGCAGACGCCGGAGGCGACACTCATCGGATCCGGCACGAACCCTCCCATCGCCGCGACCGCCTCCAGCCCTCGGTGGACGCGGCACGCCGCGTCGGCCCTCGTTTTGCCTGATCGATGCCCATCTGGGGGTAACGCAAAGTGAACGGATGGGCACCGATCATCTGCGTTATCATGCTCGCCGTCGGGTGCAGATGCAATAGCAGATGCACGTGCAGAACCGTCCACTGTCGATGCCGCACTCCCTCGCCGTTACCGCTCCTCCCACGGCCACCGGCGGGCTCGTAACAGAAAGACGCCCCCATGCAGCAGCCACCCAATGGCGTACCGATCCACCAGTTGCCTCCGCTGAGCTGGCAGAAGAGTCGCCGCAGCAACCCCAGCGGCAACTGCGTCGAACTGGCCGAACTGCCCGGGGGAGCGGGCATCGCGGTCCGCAACTCACGACACCCGGAAGGTCCGGCGCTGATCTACACGGTCGACGAGATCGCCGCTTTCGTTCTCGGTGCGCGGGACGGCGACTTCGACCACCTGATCAACTGACCGTCCGGGGACGGTCGTCCCGGCGACGGGACTGATTCACCGGCGCGGAGGAGTTCACCTCACTGTCGGTTCATGGCATGCTTACGCGTCGGCCGGGCCGGGGCGCGCGGCCGTCATGGGTCGGTGTCCGGAGGTCCGCACGTGACGATGGTTCCCGCCGAGGGTGGCCCGACAACCGGGCCGACAGTGCTGCGCATTCTGCTCGGCGCTCAACTGCGCCGTCTCCGGGAGTCCAGCGGAGTGACCCGGGAGGGTGCCGGCTGGGAGATCCGCTCCTCCGAATCCAAGATCAGTCGGATGGAGCTGGGGCGGGTCGGCTTCAAGGAGCGCGACGTCGCCGACCTGCTGACCCTCTACGGCGTCACCGAGGAACACGAGCGCGAGGCGCTGCTCAAGCTCGCGCGGGACGCGAACAGCCCCGGCTGGTGGCATCGCTACGGCGACGTGCTGCCCTCCTGGTTCCAGTCGTACCTGGGCCTGGAGGCCGCCGCCGCGCTGATCCGCAGCTACGAGGTGCAGTTCGTGCCCGGCCTCCTGCAGACCCGGGAGTACGCCCGGGCGGTCGTGCTGCTCGGGCACGGCGCCGCCGACCCGGGTGAGATCGACAGGCGCGTCGCCCTGCGGATGCAACGCCAGCAACTGCTCCAGCGGCAGAACCCGCCGCAGCTCTGGGCCGTGGTGGACGAGGCGGCGCTGCGCCGGCCCATCGGCGGCGCCGAGGTCATGCGGGGGCAGCTCGCCGCGCTCATCGAGGCGACCAAGTCACCGCACATCCGGCTCCAGGTCATCCCGTTCGCCGCCGGTGGCCACGCCGCCGCCGGTGGCGCCTTCACCATCCTGCGCTTCGGCGACCAGGAGCTTCCCGACATCGTCTACATCGAACAGCTCACCAGCGCCATCTACCTCGACAAGCGCGACGACCTCGACTACTACGCGGTGGCCATGGAACGGCTCTGCGTCGAGGCCGAGCCGCCGGAGCGTACGGCGGAGATCCTCGGCGGCCTGCTGGACGACCTCTACGCGGCCTGACCGCCGACCTCGACCCGGCCTGACCGCCGGCCGCGCCGGCTCGCGCCGGGCCCGGTCGCGCACCAATCCCATTTGGGCATGCACGGGACGAACAGTGTGGGGTCGGGCACGCAGAGTGGTCGACTGCGTCGTTGCCAGGCAGACTGGTGAAGCCATGTCACCGCTCACGCCCACTCTCCGCCTCCACGACCGTTACGTTCTGCACGAGCGGATCGGTCTCGGTGGCATGTCCGAGGTGTGGCGCGGCGACGACGAGGTCCTCGGGCGGCCGGTCGCGATCAAGGTGCTCGCCGGGCAGTTCGCCACCGACCCACAGCTGCGGGCCACCATCCAACGCGAGGCCCGCGCGGCCGCCCGGCTGACCCACCCACACGTGACCCAGGTGTACGACTACGCCGAGGCGACCCTGGCCGGCGGTGTCGTGGTCCCGTACCTGGTGATGGAGCTGGTCGACGGTCACAACCTGGCCGACCGGCTGCGGTCCGGGCCGCTGCCCTGGCCGGAGGCGGTCCGGGTGGCCGGGCAGATCGCCGCCGCGCTGGCCGCCGCGCACCGCATCGGCGTCGTGCACCGCGACGTCAAGCCCGGCAACGTCATGCTCACCGACACCGGTGCCAAGGTGCTCGACTTCGGCATCGCCGCGCTCGGCGGCCTCGACAGCCAGTCCGGCGAAGCGCTGATGGGCACCCCCGCCTACTTCGCGCCGGAACGACTGAGAGCCGGCCCGCCCGACCCGGCCAGTGACGTGTACGCCCTCGGCGCACTGCTCTATCGCACTCTCACCGGACGGGCACCACTGCCCGTGCAGAGCTGGGAGGACGCCCTCGAGGTGCACCGGCAGGGCACCCCGGTGCCGCCGCTGCGGGTGCCCGGCCTCCCCGCCGACATCGCCGAGCTGACCGTCGCCTCCCTGGCCGCCAACCCCGCCGACCGGCCGAGCGCCGCGCACCTGGCCCGCCGGTTCGGCGCCGGCCAACCGGTCGAGCCGCCCACCGAGCTGCTGCGGATCAGGCCGGCCGCCCACCCGCCCACCCTGATCGACCGCTCCGTTGCCGCCCGCCCCGTCCCGGCTCCCGCTGCGCCGGTCCGACGCCGATCGCGTCGACCCCTCGCCGCGCTCGTCGCCGCCGTGCTCGCCGTGCTGATCGGCGTCGGCGCCCTGCTCGCGGAGAATCCGTTCGGCGATCCGGACACCCCCGACCCCACCGAGGTCGCCGAGGCGCCGTCGACAGCCGCCCCGGCGGCCCCCGCACCCACGACGCACCGGCCCACGACGCACTCTCCGACGCCGGCCGCGCCGACCACGCCATCGTCCGCCGCCAGCACCGCGCCCCCGACCATCGGGCAGCAGATCCCCGTCACCTTCCGGGAAGTGAGCAGCGAGTTCGCCGCCGTCCTGGCCACCGCCGTCGCCCGCGGTGACGTCGACCCGAAGATCGCCGACGATCTGAGCGACGAACTCGCCGACCTCGACCGCCGCACCAGGGACCGCGCCGAGCGCATAGCCGACCTGCGGGACCACATCGCGGAGTTGGTGCGACGGGACCGCCTACCAGCGCAGACGGGGGCGAAACTGGACGCTCTGCTCAGCCGGGCCGGCAGCTTCCCCACCGGCCGTACGGACGACTGATACCCCCGTCGATACCGCTGGCATGATGTCCCGATGCGGACACGTCTGATCTTCGTACGACACGGTGAGTCGGTCCACCAGCTCGAAGGAATCGTCGGTGGGCCGCGTGGCTGTCGGGGCCTCACCGCACGCGGCCACGAGCAGGCCCAGCACCTGGCCAACCGCCTCACCGGTGAGGTCACCGCCGACGGTCCCGTCGCGGTCTACTCGTCCGTTCTGCGCAGAGCTGTGGAGACCGCGCAACCGATCGGCGCGGCGTTGGGCGTCCGGCCGGTGGCCGACTGTGGGCTCTGCACCTGGCACACACCCCCGTACGCCGACGGTCTGCCGACCGCCCTCTTCCGGACCGACCACGCGGTGGCGGGTGGCGGCGTGTTCCGACCGTTCGAGGAGGGCAACGAGAGCTGGGCCGAACTGGTGGTCCGCGTCAGCCGCGCGATCATGGAGATCGCCCACCGGCACCGGGGCTCCACAGTGATCCTGGTGGGCCACAGCGAGACGGTCGAGGGCGGGTTCCACGCGCTCGCCGCGCAGCCCGTCTTCCGGGCATTCGACCTGGACGTACCCCCGGCCTCGATCACCGAGTGGACCACCGACCACGACCCGGGCGGTTGGCCGCCGGCCCGCTGGACGCTGCGGCGTTTCGCCGACACCGGTGGGTGGGCCAGAGGGTGACGCCCGTCCGGCCCGTGGCCCGACCGGGTCGGGCCCGCGTCGACGCTAGTCGGCGGCGAGGATCTGCTCACGCAGGATCTCGGCGTGCCCGCAGTGCTGGGCAAGCTCGCGCAGCACGTGCAGGTAGACCCAGCGCAGCGGCAGCGGGCCGCGCCGGTTGCCCCGCAGCAGGTCGTCGAGGCCGAGGGTGGAGGTCGCGCGGCGGGACGCCTCGCACGCCTCGGCATGTGCCCGCCGGATGGTGGCGATCGTGTCGCCGTCATCCAGGACGAACGAGTCGTCGGGCGTCGGAGGGATGCCGATCTCGGCGCGAGGCCGGCACGTGACCGCCTCGTCGAACCAGACCTTCTCCACGAACGCGGCGTGCTTCACCAGGCCCAGCAGCGTCGTCCGGGACGGCACCAACGACCGGCGCGCCTGCTCCTCGGTCAGCCCGTCCAGGCAGGCGTTGAGCGCCCTGCGGTGCTCGTCGATGAACGCCTCGAACTGCGTCTGGGCGGACTGGCCGACGACGTCATCGGCGAAGGTCGGGGGAAACGAGCTCATTCCCGCAGCATTCCAAGGTCACCGCTGACGCGCAATCACCACCGCTCAGCCGAAGGACAGCAACGCGCCGCGCTCGTCGAAGCGGGCCGTGCCCGCCCAGGCGATCTCCCAGCGGTTGCCCTCCGGGTCGGCGACGTAACCGGAGCGCCCACCCCAGGACCGGTCGGTCGGCTCCGCCACCACCGTCGCCCCCGCCGCGACCGCGACTGCGAACGCCGAGTCGACCTCGTCGCGGCTGTCGACGTTGCAGGCCAGGGTGACCCCCGACCAGCCACCGGCCGGCTCGGGCACGCCCGGTGCCGCCTCGGCGGCCAACTCCGGTAGCGGGTAGAGCGCGAACAGCACACCACCGAGCAGGAAGGCCGACCAGCCATCGTCACTGCTCGGCAGCTCGGGCCAGCCCAGCGACCGGTAGAACGACCGCAGCGCGGCGAGGTCGCGTGCTCCCACAGTGATGACGGACAGTCGGGAGGGGACAGTGCTCATGAACCGATCCTGCCCCACCCGTACGACAGGTGCCGGGCGCCGCCCTCCGCCAGGGACGGGTCCGACGTCGGCTGCCCGGTCAGCCGATGCTGACGCTCACCGACTCGCCCGGGTCGGTGCCCGCGCGGGCGAACACCTCGCCGTCCGGCGACCAGACGCCCGACCGCCCCGCCGCCTCGCGGTAGCCGCCGCCGGTCGACCCGGCGAAGCTCGCCACCGCCACCCAGAGCCGGTGCGCGGTGGCGATCCGGTGCGCCCGCTGGTCCGTCATGGCGGCGTCGCGCGCGGACTCCAGGACGCCCGCCGCGTACACGTCGATGCCCAGCGCGGCCGTCCGGTCCGCGTGTGCGGCCACGCCGGTGTCCTTGCAGATGGCCAGCCCCACACGCCAGCCGTCCACATCGAGCACGACCGGCGCGGCGCCCGGCCGGAACCGGCGGGCCTCGGCGTCCCCCAACCACATCTTCCGGTACGCCACCGTCGCACCGCCGCCGGTCACCGCGAGCATCGCGATGTGGTCGCCCACCGTCGGCGCACCCGCCAGGGCGACAGCGTTCGTCTCGGCGCACGCCTCGACCAGCGGCGCCAACCGCGGGTCGTCGACCGACACGACAGGCGCGTCCAACTCGTACCCGGTCAGTGACAGCTCCGGAAAGACCACCAACCGGGCGTTCGCCGCGCGGACCGCCGCGGCGTGGACCAGCGCGTTCGCCGCGACATCCACTGGTACGCACGGCGGCTGCACCACAGCGAGCCGCAGTGGGGTGCGGCTTTCCGCACCCCCGGCGGTGCGGTCGACCCGCGCGGCCGGGCGGTCGTCCTCATGGTCGGCTCTCAGGATGACTTCGTAACGTGGGCGCATGATTCGAACGTCCCACGCCGTGTTCGCCACCGGAACCCCCGCCGCCGCTGCGGAACCGCCGCAGGACGGCATCGTCGGCTACGTCACTGACCTGGTGGAACGACTCGGTGGGCCGGGCGCCGGCCTCGCGGTGGCGTTGGAGAACCTCTTCCCCCCGATCCCCAGTGAGGTGATCCTGCCGCTCGCCGGCTTCGTCGCCGCACAGGGGAGGATGAGTCTGCTCGGTGCGATCTTCTGGACCACGCTGGGCTCGGTGCTGGGCGCGCTCGCGCTCTACCTGATCGGCGCGGCGCTGGGACGCGACCGGATGCGCGCCATCGTGTCCCGGTTACCCCTGGTCAAGCTCAGCGACGTGGACCGGACCGAGGCGTGGTTCCTGCGACACGGTGTGAAGGCCGTCTTCTTCGGCCGGATGATCCCGATCTTCCGGAGCCTGATCTCCATCCCGGCCGGCGTCGAGCGGATGCCGGTGACCACGTTCCTGCTCTACACCACGCTGGGCAGCCTGATCTGGAACACCACATTCGTGCTCGCCGGCTACCTGCTGGGCGACAACTGGCACCTCGTCGAGGGCTACGTCGGCACACTCCAGAAGGTGGTGATCGTGGTCTGCGTGGCGGCGGCCGCCTGGTTCGTCGGGTCCCGCGTGGTGAAGGCCCGTCGCGCCGCGCGGAACCCCGAGCCGACCGAACCCGAGCAGAGCGCGCTGGACGCGGTGCCCGACCCGGGCGGTCGCGGCACCCTCTACCGAAGCGGTTCGTGGGCCTCCGACGATCGCTAGGCGAAGCCGTCGAGATCGCCACCCTCGCCGTCGCGGCCGCCGGCATCCGGCGTGGGCGCGCGCGTGTTGGCGCCCGTGACCGGCCGACGGGCTGCCACCAGAACGGACGGGGGACGCTTGGCGCGGATGGCACACAGCAGCGGCTAACGCCGACGAATCGTCGCGGGTTCTGCGTTACCTGGGCATCTGACCCGCCCGGACGAAGGCCAGACACGCGGCTCGACCTGATCGACTCGGGTTCTTTGATGTCGGGGTGTCCTGCCGTCCGGGATGCCCCGGTTTCCGTGAACGCGAGTGGATCACGCGCGTGAGCGTCGGTTGGACGCCGTCGTGTCGGGGTGGTGTGGGTGGTTTGTCCGGTGTCGGGTGGTGTGGGGGTGTGACCGGGTGCACCGGTGGGCTGGAATCATGGCCGGGCCGGGGTCGTTACACATCCTGACGATCGCAGCACCACCGCCGGCCTCCGGCCTGGTCACCCCGGGTTGGAATGCCAGCCACCCCCCGGTCGTTGCAGTCCCCACGAACGACCGCAGGCGCCGCCTCGACGAGGGTGCCCGACGGGCGGGCCGACCCCGGAATGACCCCGGCCCCCCGGTCGTTGCAGTCCCCACGAACGACCGCAGGCACCGCCTCGACGAGGGTGCCGACGGGCGGGCCGACCCCGGAATGACCGAGGCCTCCCGGTCGTTACACGCGGTCCCGGCGCCGCGAGCCCTCCGGCTTGCCAGGTCGCCGACCTCCCAAACTTTTTTCCCCTTTTGTACGTGCAGCGCCGGACGAGGTGCTCACACCCCTGACCACCGCCCCCGTTTGGTGGTTCGGGGTGTTCTACCCCCGAAGGAGCTACCCCTGATGAACACGATCTTCCGGAAGAGCATGCTGTCTGTTGCTGGTCTCGCGTTCGCCGGTGGTGTGTTCGCCGGCCCGATCGCCGCTCACGCCGCTACCCCGGCCGTTAACGCGAAGCCGGTCGCGGTGGCCGTGCAGTCCGCCGCGCCGAAGCCGCAGGGCGACCAGTCCCAGATCAGCCTCAACGACGAGCAGACCGCCAACGTCAAGG
>NZ_JBEXYP010000026.1:0-94739 GCF_040630995.1 Micromonospora sp. NPDC005710
TGACCAGTCCGGGGTATAAATCATAATTGGCACTGGCTTTACAAGCACCCTGTTGAGTTCTCAAAGAACAACCACACACCAACCAGAAACCCCACAACCGCAGGGCCCCGACCGGGGCTTTTCCGTACCGTGTCCCCGTCGCTCTCGCGCCGGGCACTTTTACTACGTTACCTCACCGTCTTGGCTGTGTCAAACCGTGTGTCCCGGTCTGTCATGCTTCGTACGGGTCAGCGCCGGCGCACTCACGCAGCAGCGAACCGCTGCGTCAGGTCGTCGGATTCGGCAGACCGGCCGCTGCGGTGTCCCGCAGTCTCGCCCGGCTCCCTGCCAGTCGTGAACCTTACCCGGTCGGCTTCGCCGCACCAAATCCGCCTCGCGGCCGATCCGGCAAGCCCCGCCCGGACCGCGTCTCCCAGGAGCGAACCCCTGCGTGACCCGGTGCCATCCCGTACCGGTGCTTCAGGACTTTCGTCCCGTTTGCCCCGTTCCGCGCTGGCAGAGAGAAAGTTACGCGTCTGCGGGTTTGATCGTCAAATCCACTGGCAGCGGCGCGCGTCACATTCGCGCGTCCGAACAGTTCCCGCAGGTCAAGCGCTTGAGGCCGGAACCGGTGAAACCAGCGCCGCCAGCAGGCCGGGCCACCACGTGCCTTCAGGACGCCTGACGGCGCCGAGCGGCGAGCCAGGCCCGGACCCCGAGGACGCCGGCGGTGGTGCCGATCGCCAACGACGCGGCGATCAGCAGCGCATGCACCCACAGGAAGCTGGTGGCCGGGCCGTCCGCCACGGTGCCGGAAGCCCAGGACCGCGGGTCCTGCCAGATGGCCACCGCGAACCTCGGCCAGATCACCCAGGTCCAGACGCCCACTCCGACCAGGAAGAGACTCCACCCTCGCGACAGCACCATGGCAGCCGAGTATGCCAGCGGACCGGCGACGCGACGTCGAACGCATTGCCACCTGGTCAGCGGGCTGAACATGTCGCCAGCGGATGGGCACTGCGAACGGAGGACAGGTGCGGACGCCCCGGAGATGACCGTCTCGCGGGTAATCTGAGGCCGTGGTCCGGACGGGCAACTGCGCATCCGAGGCGGTCGACCTGGTCGACGGCCGTCTCCTCGGTGCCGTGCCCGAGATCCCGATCTGCTCCGGCGACGGCCGTGAGCAACTTTCTGAACGTCCTCCGTGCCGGTGGTCTGCGGTTTCGCGCCGGCGCGCGATGGCGGGCGACTCGCTGAGTCGATCCCGCTGACCGAGCACTGCTGACAGCCCTGCTCGGCGCGCGTCCACGCGTCACCCACCTTCGGTCACGAGAGGCACCACCATGTCCATCGCACGCATGCTCACCGGGGACCGGCCCACCGGCCGCCTGCATCTCGGCCACTACGTCGGCAGCATCGCCAACCGGGTACGGCTGCACCGGCGTTACGAGAGCTTCTTCATCATCGCCGACCTGCACATGCTCACCACCCGCAACCGCCGGGAGGACATCGACCAGGTCTCCGGCAACGCCCGCGAGATGGTGACCGACATCCTCGCCGCCGGTGTCGACCCGGACCGGGCCGTCTTCTACCTCCAGTCGGCGATCCCCGAGGTCGGTGACCTCAACACTCTTCTCCAGAACCTGGTGACAGTGCCCCGGCTGGAACGGGTGCCCTCGCTCAAGGACATGGCCCGCGACGCCGGCAAGGAGGAGATGCCGTACGGGCTGCTGGGTTACCCGGTGCTCCAGGCCGCGGACATCCTCTGCGTCAAGGGGGAGGTGGTTCCGGTCGGCCGGGACAACGCCGCACACGTCGAGGTGACCAGGGAGATCGCCCGGCGGTTCAACCACCTGTACGGGGACGTCTTCCCGGTGCCCGAGCTGATTCCGGCGGACACCCCGAGCCTGGTGGGGACCGACGGGGCCGCCAAGATGAGCAAGAGCCGGGGCAACTCGATAGCGCTCTCCGACGACGCCGCAACCGTGCGTCGGAAGGTCCTCGGCATGTACACCGACCCGAACCGGGTGCGGGCCGACGTGCCGGGCACCGTGGAGGGCAACCCGGTGTTCGCGTACCACGAGGTTTTCAATCCGGACCGCGACGAGGTGGCCGACCTGGCCCGGAGGTACCGGGCCGGGCGGGTGGGTGACGTGGAGGTCAAGGAACGGCTGATCGTCGCGCTGGAAGGGTTCCTGGCGCCGATCCGGCAGCGGCGGACCGAGATCGAAGCCGACCGGGGCCTGGTCGACCGACTGATCGTCGAGGGTACGGAACGCACCCGCCAGGAGGTACGCCGGACAATGGTCGAGGTACGTCGGGCGATGGGGCTGACCGGCGCGTACCAGCAGGTGCGGCGGCGGGCTGAGCGCTCGGCGTCGAGAAAGTGACCGGCCGGCACCCGCCCGGCCTCTCAGGCGAAAAAAGCTGACCCGCCGTGTCGATGACCGCGACCCGCGTTCGTCGTCATGCTGTACGGCGACCTGCCGCACCGAGAGGAGCCGAAACGTGAAGTACATGCTGCTGTTCATGAGTCCCCTGGTCGACGGGGAAGCCGTCGGCAACGGGTGCACCTTCGAGGACTGGATCCGGTACGACAGGGAGATGAAGGACGCCGGGGTCTGGGTCTCCGGGCATCCCCTGCAGGACCTGACCACCTGCACCACGGTGCAGGTCGGTCCGGACGGCGAGCGCACCATCACCGACGGGCCGTTCGCCGAGACCCGGGAACTGCTCGGCGGGTACGACGTCATCGACGTGCCGGACCTCGACGCCGCGCTGGACTGGGCGGCCCGCAGCCCCGGGGCCATCGGCACCGGGTCGGTCCAGGTCCGTCCGATCGCCGAGATCGACGTGCCGGTCTGACCATGCCGGGTGAGGATGCGGCGGTCGGTTCGTCGGTGGAGGCGGTGTTCCGGGAGGAACGCGGCCGACTGCTCGCCTCGCTGGTGCGCCGCTTCGGTGACCTCGACCTGGCCGAGGAGGTCGCCTCGGAGGCCATCGAAGCGGCGCTGACGCACTGGCCGACCGACGGCGTCCCGAGTCGGCCGGGCGCCTGGCTGCTGACCACGGCCCGGCGACGGGCGGTGGACCGGCTGCGTCGCGACCGGGTGCTGGCGACGCGGCTCGCCGTACTCCGGGCGGAGGCCGAGCGGGCCGACCACGCGCCGCCCGCCGACGCGGACCGCGACCTGCCCGACGACCGGTTGGCGCTGTTCTTCACCTGTGCGCACCCGGCCCTGGCCGCGCCGGATCGCGGCGCGCTCACCCTGCGCTTCCTGGCCGGTCTCACCACCGCCGCTGTCGCGCGGGCCTTCCTGGTGCCGCCTGCCACCATGGCCCAGCGGCTCGTCCGGGCGAAGCGGAAGATCCGCGACGCTCGCATCCCGTTCCGGGTGCCCGGCCCCGACGAGCTGCCCGGTCGGCTGCCCACAGTGCTCCAGGCCGTCTACTCGGTCTTCACCGAGGGGTACGCGGCCAGCTCCGGCCCGGAGCTGCAACGGATCGACCTGGCCGAGGAGGCCATCCGGCTGGGCCGGATCCTGCGTCGGCTGCTGCCCGCCGAGCGGGAGGTCGCCGGACTGCTCGCCCTGATGCTGCTGGTTCACGCCCGACGGGACGCGCGTACCGGGCCGGACGGCGCGATGGTCCTCCTCGACGACCAGGACCGCGGACGCTGGGACCGTCAGATGATCGAGGAGGGGCGCGGCCTGGTGGTGGTCGCACTGACCGGCCCGGGACCCGGCCCGTACGGCGTGCAGGCCGCGATCGCCGCGCTGCACGACGAGGCCGCCGACGTGGCCAGCACCGACTGGCCACAGGTGGTGGCGCTCTACGACGTACTGCTCGGCCTGGTGCCCTCACCGATCGTCGCGCTGAACCGGGCCGCCGCGGTGGCCATGCGGGACGGGCCGGCGGCGGGGCTCGCGCTGCTCGACGAGTTGGCCGACGAGCCGCGGCTGCGCGGCCATCATCCCTATCCGGCGGCGCGGGCCGACCTGCTGCGCCGGCTCGGCCGGTGGAACGAGGCCGCCGCCGCGTACCGCATCGCGTTGACGCTCGTCGGCACCGACCCGGAGCGCGAGTACCTGCTCAGACAATTGCGATCCGTTCCCACCGAGTGAGCTGTACCCTTCCCCGGGTGAGTCTGCCTCTGCCTCCAGGGCCGTTCGCCGCGTACCTGTTCGACTGCGACGGCACCATCGTCGACTCGATGCCGCTGCACTACCTGGCCTGGCAGCGGGCCCTTGAGGAGTGGGGCTGCGAGTTCCCGGAGGACCTTTTCTACGCCTGGGGTGGTCGGCCCACCGCCGACATCATCGTCGCCCTGAACGAGCAGCAGGGTCTGGCCATGCCGGTGGCTGCCGTCGTCGAGCGCCGGGAGAGCTACTACCAGGAGTTGCTGCCGCAGCTCGCCGCCGTGCCCGAGGTGCTGGCGCACATCCACGATGCGCACCGGAGGGTTCCGTTCGCCGTCGTGTCCGGCAGCACCCGCGCGTCGGTCACCGCCTCCCTGGACGCGCTCGGCCTGCTGGACCGGTTCGACGTGCTGGTCTGCGCCGACGACTACACGCGGGCCAAGCCCGACCCGGAGGCGTTCCTGCTCGCGGCGCAGCAGCTCGGCGTACCCCCGGAGTCCTGCCTGGTCTTCGAGGACACCGACCTGGGCATCCAGGCCGCGACGGCGGCGGGCATGGCGTCGGTACGCGTGCCGCAGCAGCGCACGTCCTGACGTCTCAGGCGACGGTCAGCAGGAGCTTGCCGGCGTAGGACGTCTGTAGGCGCTGGTGCGCATCCCGCACCTTGCCCAGCGGGAACTTCTCCGCGACGTGCACCACGAACGGCCCGGCCTCGATGAGTTCGTTGAGACGCTGCAACTGTCGGGGGCTGGATTCGCCGTCGTACGCGCGGACCGTGACGCCCGGCCGTTCCTGCGGCTCCGGCCGCACCCCGTGGGCGAACGCGATCACCCCGCCGTCGGCAAGCGCCTCGGCGAGCTGGTCCAGGGTCGGGCCGCCGGCCATCGCCAGGATGGCGTCCACGCCGCCCGGTGCCGCGTCCCGGATTCGGGCCAGTACGTCGGTCATGTCGCCGTGGCCGTCGAGTGACACGTCGGCCCCGAGCCGGGTCACGAGTGTGACGCCGTCCGCCCCGGACGCGATGGCGACCACGTTCAGTCCCTGCCGCTTCGCCAACTGCACGGCCAGGTGACCCTGACCACCGCTCGCACCGAAGATCAACAGCCAGGCGCCGGCCGACAGGCTGAGCGCGTCGAGCCCGGCCAGCGCGGTCAGCGCGTCGGTGGGCATGGCACCGGCGTGCTCCGGCGTCAGACCGTCGGGCACCTTCGCCGCGTACTCCGCCTTGACGCAGGCGTACTCGGCGTAGAAGCCGCCCTTCGGCCGGGTGGTGGCGGCGACGTAGACCAGGTCACCCACGCCCACGTTCGTCACAGTGCTGCCGGCCGCGATCACGGTTCCGGCACCGTCGGAGCCGGGCACGATCGGGAGCGCGGAGCCCTCCGGCACCAGCATGCCCTGCCGCTCGTACGCGTCCCACACCCCGACGCCGGCGCTCCAGACCTTGATCAGCACCTCGTCGTCGGCGACCTGCGGGATCGGCAACTTCCGCAGGGTGATCACCTCCGGCCCGCCGAACTCGTCCAGGGCAGCGGCCTGCATCCGCTCTGGCACATCCCCGTCAACCATGTGGATTCCCTCTCCGTGCCGGCGTCACCGTCGCAGCATGCCGGCTCGTGGCCAGGCGTGACCCGGAGCCGGGCGCCGTTCACCCACAAGGACGAACGCCGGTACTCGGCACTGTGGTGCTGCGAAACCTGCCGAGTTGATCCGGAGCCGCGCTCAGGAGGTCTGTGGCTCGGGACCGCGGAGCGCCTGCGCGACGGCGTCGCGGACCCGGGCGTCCTCGCGGGCCTTGCGCTGCGCCCGGTCGCGGCGTCGGTACAGGTACGCCCCCACCAGGACGGCGACAAGCACGACGAGCAGCAGCACCAGCGTCCAGGGCAGGGCCCAGCCGTGTGCGGTGGCCTGGACCGGCTTGAGCGAGGTGGTGG
The DNA here is from genome assembly GCF_040630995.1 of Micromonospora sp. NPDC005710. Taxonomy (NCBI): domain Bacteria; kingdom Bacillati; phylum Actinomycetota; class Actinomycetes; order Micromonosporales; family Micromonosporaceae; genus Micromonospora; species Micromonospora sp. NPDC005710. Next base: position 6,053 of record NZ_JBEXYP010000026.1, read on the forward strand.
AGCCCGAGGCGTCGGTGAGAAGCGGTGTCACCGTCGCGGTCGCGGCGAGCGCCACGGCGGGAGCCACCCCGTGCAGGGGAACACTCACGTTCCAGCTCTCACCGGGAAGCAGCTCCGGCGGGGCGGCGACGTCGGTTGCCCGTACCCGCAGCAGGCCGAACGGACCCGAGACGGTGACCGCCTGCTCACCGGACAGGGCGGCGTTGCCGACGTTGTGAACCTGGTAGGTGACAGTGGCGTCACCCTTGCTGAAGGGGTTCGTCGGTCCGTCGTACGTCACGTGCAGGTTCTCGATCGCGAGGTTCGGCTTCAGCTCGCCGCCCACCCGCAGCTTGATCCGGATACCGAGGCGCCTGTCGACGTTGATCCCCTCGGCCTGGTCGGCCTGGGTCAGCGTGGTGAGGATGCCACCGACGTAGTCACCGGGCGTGGCGTTCTCCGGGACGCGCACAGTGAAGGGAACCTGCGCGGTCTTGCCGGGCTGCACCACGACGCTGCTGGCGGTGGCTTTGACCCAGGCGCCGATCGCCACCGATCTCGTGTCCTTGGTGAGCAGGTCGAGCTGGCCGGCGTCGGTGGTGAAGCCGTCGGCCGCGTACACGGCGAGGGTCAGCGGCGCCGGGCCGCGGTTGGCGACGACCATGGCGTCCTCGACGGCACCGCCCGGGTTGACGTTGTAGCTGTAGCTGGACCGGGCCTCGCCGTAGCCGTTGGAGGCCGTCCGAACCGTCCAGGCGACGTTGCCGTCTGCGGCCAGGGCGGGACCGGCACCGACACCGACGGCCGCCACGACGGCGAGCAGGGACAGTGCGGTCGTACGGAGGCGTGTCTTCCAGCGCGTTACGGACGGGTACATGTCGGTTCCTTGAGGTGATCTTGGGAGGGACGCCAATGGGTGGCGGGGTAGGCCCCGAAGGTGCCTACCCCGCCCGGATGGAGCTGTCCGGTCAGCTGCTCAGCGCAGTGATCGTGAGGGTGGTGCGGTAGCTGCCCTTCGCGATGCTGTCCGGGATCTTCAGGTCCAGGTCAGCGCCGAGCTTGGCGCCGCCACGCGGGTGACCCTGCGCCGCCGCGGCGAGCGCACTGGACACCGAGAGGCCCTTGCCCTGGTCGTCGAGGGACGACAGGACCGGGGCACCGGCCTCGGCACCCGCGCCGGCGTCGAGCACGTACGGGTTCCAACCGAGGTAGGAGCCGGAGAACGTCTTGTCGGCGTCGGAGAAGTCGCCGACGTTCGCCGAGATCGACCACGGGGCCAGTGAGCGCCGGCTGTCCGACACCAGGATCGGGTTGATCTTGCCGTTGGCCTGGAAGTAGGTGCCGTTGCGCTCCTGCGCGGTACCCAGGTCGACCAGACCGTTGTAGCCGTCGATCGTCCAGCCGAACTCGCCCGGAGCCGGGTTCGGAACGTTCACCTGGATGGCCTGACCGTCACCGTGGAACGGGTGCACCGTCACGTTGTCGACGATCGAGCCGACCGGCTGGCCGTCCGGGGTGTTGACGCAGGAGAGGCCGGCCTCGACCGACGCGTTCGGCGCCGCGCAGGTGCCGCTGCGCACGTTCGCCAGGACCAGCTTGTCGCCGCGCACCTGCACCTTGACGTAGCTGCGGACGTGCTCCTGGTTCTGCACGGAGTTGTACCAGAACTTGCCCGGGTCGAGCGGGTCCGGACCGTTGCCCCGGATGCCGGTGCCGGTGGCGTCCGGCGCCTTGATGTCGTAGTACTTCGAGCCGGAGGCCGAGTTGGCGGTCACGTAGATGACGCCACCCGGGCCGGGGAACACGTCGGCAGCGCCCGGCTTCTCGGCCGGGTTCTCCTTCTGGCCGTTCTTGATCGAGTAGCTGCGCGAGTAGCTGTGGTCGTGACCCTGGAGCACCATGTCGATGCCGAGGTTCGAGAAGGCGGTGGTGAAGTCTTCCCGACGCTGCTTGTTGTCGGTGTCGGTCGAGTGGCTCGCCGGCGAGTAGATCGAGTGGTGGTAGACGAGCACCTTCCACTTGGCCTCGGAGCCGTGCTTGTTCACCACGTCGGTGATGTACGAGACGTGGGCGGCGTCGCCGGCGTTGCTGCCGTCGGTCGGCAGCTTGTAGCTGTTGCTGTTGATGTCGATGAACAGCACGTCCTTGTAGACGAACCAGTAGTCACCACCGGACTTGGTGCCCGCCGGGTTCCCGTTGTCGTAGTACGGGGCGGTGCGGTCGGTGTTCGGGGTGAAGTGGTGCTGCTCGTAGGACTTGCCGCCGACGTCGTGGTTACCGATGGTGGCGACGACGGGGTACTGCCGCAGCTGGTCGGGAGCCATGAACGAGGTCCACTGACCCTCGTCGTTGGCGGACTCGACGTGGTCGCCGCCGGAGACCAGCAGCTCCGCGTTCGGGTTCGCCGCGGTGGCGACCTTCAGCGTGTCCTCCCATCCGGCCTGGTCCTTCAGCCGGTCGCCGGAGGAGCCGATCTGCGGGTCGCCGAAGAACAGGAAGTCGTAGTCGCCCTCGAAATCCTGCGTCTTGAAGGCGTACGCCGGGGACCAGTTGCCCTCGGCGCCGACCCGGTACGAGTACGCCGTCTTCTCGCGCAGGTTGCTGATCGTGGCGTGCCGGTTGAACCCGGTGGTGGAGGTGTTCGGCGCACCGACGGCGTCGAAGCTGACCGCGCTGGCCGGGAACTCGCCGTTGACGATCTCGGCGGTCGGGGCGAGCTGGATCTTCTGGGCGGTGTCGGCCGAGGAGTACCAGGTCACGATCCGCTGGGTCTCGTTGGCGCCGACGCCGAGGATCACGCTGCTGATCGTGGTGGGCTCGGCCGCGCTCGCGGTGGCCGTCAGGCCACTGCCGAGGGCCGCGCCCAACCCCAGGAAGCCGGCGGCGACCCCGGCGACCAGGCGCCGCCGCACGAGCGCCGAGGCCCGTGTCGAGGTGCTCAATGTCATCGACATTGTTCCCTTTTCAAATAGAGAAATGGATGGTGTCTTCACCCGACACTGGGGAAGCAATTCCACGCTTTCGTCGCCCGATGAACCAACCATGAACGTGATCTTGCGAAAGACTGCACGTCACGAACTACTTAGCCATACTCATGATCCGGAAACGCGCTGCACAAACCAGATCAACCCCATAGTGGACACCGCTGCGGAAACGGCACCGGTCACCCAGAGGCCGGCTTTCGGCGCGCGACGGCGCAGCACGAACAGCAACGGGAAGACGATCGCGATAATCGTCAACTGAACGACCTCGATGCCGACGTTGAACACCAGCAGGGACCACAGGAGAGTCCACGACCACGCCTCGTCGATGCCCAGCGCGCCAGCGAAACCCAGACCGTGCACGAGGCCGAAGCAGAACACCACACCGAGGCGGATCCAGCCGGCCCGATCCAGGCTGAGGTGCCCACGCCCGACCGTTTCCAGCTCGGCCGCGCGCTCACCACGCCGCCAGATCCCCCACAGGTGCCAGCCGGCGACGACGGCGATCGACAACGCGATGATCGGCTCCACCACCACGCCCGGCACCTCGACCAGGCCGAGAGCGGCCAGCATGAACGTCACCGAGTGCGCGAGTGTGAAGCTGGTGGCCGCGAGCACGATCTCCCGGAGCCGCCGCGACCCGGCGATGAGCGCCAGCAGGAACAGAATGTGGTCGATCCCGGTCAACAGATGCTCGGCACCCAGGAGGAAGAACTCGCCGAACCGCTGGTACCAGGTCTGCGCTGTCGAGAAGGACGGGTTCGCGGCGTCCAGCGCCGCACTGCCGGAGCGACCGTCGATCTCGTACGTGACGATCGTCTTCGTGCCCTTGACGTAGCCCTCGTCGTCCGGGAACAGACCGCTGCGCACCACGTGCTCGTCGACCCGCTCCGGGCACGTCCAGTCGAGCAGCAGGTTCGCGTACGGCACACCCTCGCGCTCGCCGATCGTCGCGTCACCCACCTGGGCCGGCCGGCAGTCCGCACCCCGGGAACTCACCGAGAACCGGTCGGAGACGTACCCGAGGACCGCCGACGTGTGACTCTTCAGAGCGGCGGCCTGGGCGGCGCTGTCGCCCGCCTCGAAGGCGGCGGTTCCCGCCCGGAAGAGCGCGTCGTCGTCGCCGGCATCCGCTGCGGATACGACGAGTAGGTCGTATTCGAGTTCCACCCCGGTCCGAATGTGACCCTCATCTCCCGCCGCAATTTTCGTGTACACAGTCGACGAGAAGCCGTGTGCGGACGCCGGTTCGGCGGCCAGAAACGGAACAACCCCTGCGGCGAAACCGACAGCGGCGACGATAACGGTACGGCGGATGCGGCCTGACATTCGACTCCCTCGGTTGGCCAGTGCACGTTGCATGTCGCGGGTGAACACCAACCCGCGCAGCGACGAACCGCCGGAGAACAACGTCGGTGAACGGCGGCCCACTGATCACCGGTGACCAGAATTGAGATAGGAATACGCAGAAGTACGCGAACTTTCCGCCACCACCCGGAGGACGATCACCTTGCGCCCCCCGCTTCGGGCCGTTGCCATGCTGGCCGCGACCGCCGCGCTGGTCACCGCCTGCAACTCCAGCGACGACTGGTCCGAGCCGCGTCCGGCGCCCAGCGCCATCGGCACTCTCGGCCCGGGGTTCGTCGACCCCTCCACGACGCCGGCACCGGAGGCGACGATCACTCCGCGACCCGGTTCGTGGGCAGGTGTCCACCCGCCGAAGGACTACCGGGTCGTCCTGCTCACGAGCGGTACGGACAACCCGACCAAGGCGCTCGTGACGGCTGTCGACGAATGGGCCGACGACGAGCACGTCGACCTCAGGACGATCACGGTCGGCAGTGCGCACGACACCGTTCCCAGCATCGCCAAGGCCATGGAGATGGGCCCGGACCTCATCGTCAGCGCCGGCAACGATCTCGTCGACGGGCTCGCGTTGGTCACCCCGAACCACCTCGACGCGGCGTTCCTCGTGGTCGGCGCGGAGTTGGCCGAGCCCACCCACAACGTCACGGCTGTCGACTGGGATGGCGCGTCGTTCCGTGGTGAGGGGCTCGGGATGTCCTCGAACTACGACCCGAACTCGTTCACCGCCGACCGCTGCGCGGCGGCCATCCGGGCGGGCGTGGCAGCGGTCCTCAACGACCTGACCGGGATCGTGCTCTGGCTCTGACACCGGAGGGCTCCCCCCGCGCGGGTCCCCGGGTCGCCGCATCCGTTCGGCTCATCTTCGGGCCGGAAAGACGGGCTGCCGTGGATCGATCCGGCGTGCGATCCTCTACCGATTGATCATGATCGGGACCGGTAGTGGAGGCAGGGCTTGGGTACCGCTTCGCGCATTCACCGACGGATGGTGTCGCTGGGCGTCGCCGTGACGCTCGTCTGCGGCGCGGCGGTGGGGCTCACCTCCGCCACCGCCACCGCGGCGGCGAGCGCACCGACCGATCTCAAGACCGCCGGTAGTGAGTGCGCCGACGCCGCTCCGGGGCCGTACCTGAACCCGAAACACTTCGGCAGCGCCGAGGCCGTCTCGCTACAGGGCACCCACAGCGGTACGCCGCGGAGCGGACGGCAGGCCGACTTCCAGGTGTGGGACGTCACCGACCCGGCCCGACCGCAGCAGTGGCTCCGCGAGATGGGCGAGGAGGGCACGATCGTCTACGTCCAACTCGAGGACGAGTCGCGGCAGCTCGACGGCGTCACGTACGCCTGGCGGGTGCGTGTCCTTGACGGTGCTGACGCGTCGCCGTGGAGCGACACGTGCCACTTCACCGTCGACCGCACCGGAGGCCCGGCACCAACTGTGACCTCGACCGACTACCCAAGCGGTTCAGCCCGCAGTGGCGCGATCGGTGTCCCCGGCACGTTCACGGTGACCTCGGCCTCAACCGACACCGTCAGCTACCTCTACAGGTTCTACTCGAGCGAGCTGCCTGGCGAGTACAAGGAATCCACAGTCGACGCTGACGGTCTCGGAGGGCCGGGGGTCGTCACGTTCACGCCCAAGGCTGCCACTTCCCACTCACTGACTGTCTATGCCGTCGACCGGGCGGGAAACAGGTCCGAGCGGGCGGTTCACCCGTTCTACGTCAAGGAGACCCGACCGGAGGTCTTCTCCGCCGCCTACCCGGAGTTGACGCCGAACCAGGACTACAACGTCGGCGTACCCGGCGCGTTCGATTTTCGGGCCACTGTCGCGGGCACGGCGTCCTTCGCGTGGCGGATCGACGAGGGCGGGCCGTCCGGCACCGTGGCGGCGGATGGCAGCGGAAAGGCGACGGCGATGATCGCCCCGACCCGTGGCGGCCGGCAGACCCTGTACGTCCACAGCGTCACCCACGACGGCACCGCGCACGTCCCGCGCGCCTACGCGTTCGCGGTCGACGACGCCCCGGTTCTCACCGGTGACACGCGTGGAGAGGTGACGATCGGCTCCTCGCTCACCATCCACCTCGCCCCGCGCGCGCCGCAGGTCGTGGAGTACCTGTACTGGCCGGAGTACTCGGGCCTGGACCAGCGGCCGGTGGTGAAGACCACTGTGCCAGCCCGTCCGGACGGCAGCGCCGACCTCGTCTGGACCGCCACCGATGCCGACGTCGACGGCCTGCGGATCCAGAGCCGGAGCGCAGACGGCACCCTGTCCACCCCTCGTTGGCTGAACGTCTCGGTCGACGGTGCGGCACCAACAGTGACCCGCACCGGCAGCACCGCGGCTGGCACCTCGTCCACCTTCACCGCGCGCAGCTCGATGGCCGACATCGTCGACTACGTGGCGACGCTCAACGACGACGACAGCACGAAACAGGTTCTCCGTCCGTCCGCCAACGGCACTGTCACCTTCAGCTTCCGCACGATGGTGATCGGCCACAACTACGTGAGCGTCGTCGCCCGTAACGCCGCCGGCGTGCAGACGGAGAGGGGCAGCCAGGTCTGGACGACGACGGACGAGCCGCAGGTCAGTTCCGTCGAGTTCCCGGAGAACGGCAGCGGCCGACTGGCCACCGGCGCGTTCACCTTCAGCTCGTACCTGCCCGACACCGTGGGTTACCACTACTCGATGAACAGCGGGTCGTACGTGACCGTCCCGGCCCGCGCCGACGGCACCGCGCAGGTGACCTGGACGCCGACGGCCGAGGGCGCCCACCGTCTGCGGGTCTTCCGGGTCAAAGCCGACAGCCATTGGTCCCGGACGTTCATGGACTACCGGTTCGCGGTCGCCAACGCTGTTACCACTGTCGCATCCGTCGCTCCGGGCACCGTGCCCTCGGGTGACCTGAGGACGATCACCATCCACGGGACCTATCTGCACCAGGACGACAAGGTCGAGGTGAGCCCCTACCGCACGGTGCCGATCCGGGCCTGGGTGAAGACGGTCTCGGCGGACCGCAGGACGCTCACCGTCGAGGTGGATCTCAGCCAGGCAGTGCTCGGTCCGGCCACCCTGACCCTGCACCCGTACGGGACGCTCAAGCCGCTGGTCCTGGCCAACGCGTTCACGATCGGCCCACCGCCGGTACTGCAGTCGGTCAAGCCACCCACCATCAGCGGAACGGTGGCGGCCGGTGGCACTGTCACGGTGAACCCGGGCGAATGGACGCCCAGCGCGGAGCAATACTGGTACCAGTGGTTGGCGAACGGTGTCGAGATCTGGAGGGCGAACGACTCGACGTTCGCGATCCCGGAGGCCATGCTCGGGCAGCGTCTGACTGTCGCTGTCACGGCCAGCCGGGACCGCTACACCTCGACCACTGTCACCTCGGCCGCCGTCGCGGTCGACACCATGGTCTGGCGCCCGCGCCCGCCGAGACTCGACCCGGACGCGCTGCGGTCGAACCCGCGTCGTCCCCCGGCCTGACCGGAACGAATGCCGACCGGGCCGGCCCCGTGCTCAGCGCGGGGCCGGCCCTCGGTCTTCGAACTCGTACGTGGTGGTGAGGCCCTCGGGCAGGTCGGGAACCAGGGCGTTGGTGCCGTCGACCACCTGGACGTAGCGCTTGCCCTGAAAGATCGAGTAGCTGCCGTCCGGCACCCGGTCGATCCGGAAGAGCTGCGTCGAGGCGGCGGCGTCGCACGGCCGACCGCGGACGCTGCCCGGCGCGGTGTCGTGCACGACTGTCATGCAGATCGCGTCACCGCCGGCCGCCCGGAGGATCCGGTACCTGTCGCCCTCGGGGCGCAGCACCCACAGCGCCCGGTCGTCGATGCCCTGTTCGGTGCTGGCCCGCACCTGATCGCCGTCGCTGTCGATCGCCAACGTCGCTCCGGGCATGCCGGGCATCGTGATCTGGACCTGTCGCCGGCCGGCGAGGATCTCCTGTGGTCCCGCCGAGGCGGTCGCGGACGGGGGCACTGGTGATGCGACCTGGGTGGCCGGGTCGACACCAGGCGTCTCGACGTCGTTTCGCGCCTGGCGGAACGTGGTGCCGGCGACGATGGCCACCACTGCCAGCCCCGCCGCACCGACGGCCGTCCGTCGCCGCCGGCGCCTGTCGCTGCGGTGCCGCAACGTCTGTGCCCCCGGCAGTGTGGCGACTCGCCGGACCTCGTCCACGATCGCGGTGAGGTCCTCGCGCGGATCAGCCATGGGAGGTCTCCTCCTGGTGCGCATCGGTCAGCAACCCGGCCATCGCTCGCCGACCTCGGGCGAGGTACGTCTTCACGGTTCCGACGGGGGCCTGCATCTCGGCTGCCACCTCGGCGACGCTGAGATCGTTGAGGTGGTGCAGCACGACGGCCCGCCGCTCGTTGGCACTCAACCGTTGCAGCGCCTGCAACAGTGCGACGTGGTCCTCGTTCAGTCCGGGCACACCCTGATTGACGGCGGCCCGGCGGTGGGCGCGTACCCGGTTGAACGCCTTGCGCCAGCTGCTCACCGCGATCCGGGACGCCACCCGGCGAACCCACGCCTCCGGGCTGTCGGTCTCCCGCACCGTCCGCCACCGCTGCCAGGCCCGCATGAACGCCTCGGCGACGGCGTCCTCCGCCTCGGCGCGGTTGCCGGTGAGCGCGTAGACGTGACCCACGACCCGCCCCGCGCAGGCCGCGTAGAGGGCGTCGAACTCTTCGGCGTCACGCATCCGACCGGTGCCCTCCCGCTCCTCGTCCCCTGGTCACCGCCGCATGGAACTCGCCCCGGTGCAACGGTCAGGTCGGCGCGGGGCGAGATTGTGGCCTCTGTCACACCACTGTGATCAACCTGACGACCCGGCCAGGCGTCATCGTGCCGACCCGGGAGACGCCCGTGGCGGAGAGGACGATGTGCGACGACGGCAACGACGCGCGCTGACAGCCGGAGTACTCGCGACCGCGCTGGTGGCGGCGGGCCTGACCGCCCAACCGGCGAACGCGCAGGAGAGGCCGGCGGCCACCGCTCCCGGCACCCACGGAACCTTCACCCTGATCACCGGGGACCGCGTGTCGCTGGACGCGGCGGGCCGCCCACAGATCCAACGCGGGCCGGGCCGGGCCGCCATGCGGTTCGTGAGCAGCCGCGAGGACGGTCATCAGTACGTCATCCCGGTGGACGCGATGCCGCTGGTGCGGGACGGTCGACTCGACCGACGCCTGTTCGATCTCACCACGCTCGACGACTTCGGCTACGACGACCGGGCCGCCGAGTTGCCGCTGCTTGTCGCGTACCCCGAGAACATGGCGGCGCGGGCGCGGACCGCGACCACCGGTGGCGCCGGGCGGGTGCGGGCCGATCTCCCGGCCGCGCACGCGCTCGCGGTCCGGGCGGACCGGGACGACCGGGTGACGCTCTGGGCGTCGCTCACCCGCGGTACGACGTCCGCGCGCACCCTGACCGCCGGGGTCACCCACATCTGGTTGGACGGCAAGCGGACAGTCTCCCTCGATCGCAGCGTGCCGCAGATCGGTGCACCGGCTGCGTGGCAGGCTGGGTTCGACGGCACCGGCATCACGGTCGGCGTTCTGGACACCGGAATCGACGCCGGTCACCCCGACTTCGCCGGGCACCTCACCGAGGTCCGGGACTTCACCGGCGGCAACGACCCGAGCGACTCGGTCGGTCACGGCACCCACGTGGCGTCGACGATCGTCGGCAGCGGCGCCGCCTCCGGCGGCAGGTATCGCGGGGTGGCACCGGGTGCGAAGCTGCTCGTCGGCAAGGTCTGTGCCACCACCGAGTGCCAGGACTCGGACATCATCACCGGCATGCAGTGGCTCGCGCCGCAGACCCGGGTGGTCAACCTGAGCGTGGGCGGCGACGACGCGCCCGGCCTCGACCCACTGGAGACAGCGGTCCAGGAGCTGAGCCACCGGTACGGCACCCTCTTCGTGGTCGCGGCCGGCAACGAGGGGAAGCCGAAGTCGGTGTCCTCGCCGGCCTCCGCCGACGACGCCCTCGCCGTCGCCGCGGTCGACGCCGACGACCAGCGGGCCTACTTCTCCAGCCGCGGCCCGCGCATCGGCGACAACCACATCAAGCCCGAGATCAGCGCGCCGGGCGTCGACATCGTGGCCGCCGCCCCCGGCGGTGACTACGCCACCATGTCGGGTACGTCGATGGCGACCCCGCACGTCGCCGGCACCGCCGCGATCCTCGCCGGACAGCACCCGAACTGGACCGGCCCGCAACTCAAGGCCGCCTTGATGGACTCGGCCAAGCCGACCGGCGAGGACACCATCTACGAGCAGGGCGCCGGCCGGGTGGACATCGCCCGCGCGGTCGCCCAGCCGGTCGCCAGCGACATCGCCGCCATCGACTTTCCGGTGCAACGCTGGCCGCACGCCGACGACACCCCGGTCACCCAGGTCGTCGGCTACCGCAACACGGGCACCGCGCCGGTCACACTGACGCTGGCCATCGCGCCGGCCCCCGCCGGCATGCTCACCGTCAGCCCGGCCACGCTCGTGGTGCCGGCCGGTGGGCGCGCCGAGGCGACGATCACCGTCGACACCCGGGTTGACGCCCCGGACGGCGTCTACCAGGGGGCGCTGACCGCGACCGGCGCCGGCGACCTGCGGGTACGGACGCCCTTCGTGCTGAACCGGGAGATCGAGAGCTACGACGTACGGCTCAACCACACCGGACGCGACGGCAAGCCGGCCACCGCGTACACGACAGTGGCGGCGAACCTGACCACCGGCGAGTTCAGCACCCTCGCTGCGACACCGGGCGGCGGCGTCCTGCGGCTGCCCAAGGGGCGGTACGCGCTGTACAGCACCATCCACGAGGGTGCCGCGTCGACCCTGCTCGCCCAGCCGGTCCTCGACGTACGCGGCCCGATCACCGAGGCGGTCGACGCCCGTCGCGCCAAGCCGGTCGCGTTGACGGTGCCGCAGCGCGACGCCGCACCGATCTCGATCAACGTGAGCGCCAACTGGGACGACGGCATGCGTTACCCGGGCGTCCAACTCAGCGGAGTGTCATTCGCGGACGTCTTCTTCGGCCGACTCGGACCCGCCGTCGCCGCACCCGAGTTCACTGCCACGCTCGGCGTCGGGCTCGCCCGGCCGGGCACTGACGGCACCTTCCGGAACAGCCCCTACACCTACGACCTGGCGTACGTCGACAAGGGCGACATGTTCACCGGCCTGACCAGGAAACTGTCCCCGAAGAACCTCGCCACGGTCAGGACTACCTACCGCAGCCAGTCCACGACGACGACGGCCACCCGGTTCCACCGCGCGTCGGCGCGCGGAGGCTCCGGCCCGATCGGGTCGAACACGCCTGTCGACCTGCCGTTCACCGGCACCGAGTACTACAACACCGACGGCGGCATCGTCTGGTCGTCCACGTTCGTCGAGGGGGACAACCTCACCACCCAGGATTCCACCTTCAGGTCGGGGCGGACGTACTCCCAGACCTGGAACACGGCACCGTTCGGGCCCACGGTGAGCCAGGCGCCGACGCTGTCGCCACTGGGGTACGCGGGCCGCGACGGCGACACCATCTCGATCGCCGCGGTGCCCCTGTTCGGCGACGCGACAGGTCGCCCCTCGACCCGCGACGACCAGCCGGTGCGGTTCCGGCTGCTGCGCGACGGTAGGGAGGTCGGCACCTCGGACAGCTCGTGGGCCGAGTTCGCGGTGCCTGCCGGGAAGGCCACCTACCGGCTGGAGGCGACAGCCACCCGAGGCGCACCTGACACCCTGTCGACGTCGGTCTCGGTGGCGTGGACCTTCACCTCGGCGCACACCGCGTCGCCGGAGCGGCTGCCCCTGACCACAGCCCGGCCGACGCCGGTGCTCGACGACACCAACACCGCACGAACCGGCCGGATCATGACGATCCCGGTGGCGCTGGACCGGCAGACCGGCTCGACTGCCGCCCCCAACCGCACGCTCGGCGTGTCCGCGTCGTTCGACGACGGCCGCACGTGGGTGACGTTGCCGGTGATCCGGAACGTCGCCCTGATCAGTCATCCACGACAGGCCGGATTCGTCTCGCTGCGACTGACCGCCACCGACACCGCCGGCAACACCGTCACGCAGACGATCAAGCGGGCGTACCGGATCGCCTGACGCACTGCCCGGTCCGGGGCGGCGGCGCAAGCGGCCGTCCCGGACCGGACCTCAGTCGCCCCGGCGGCCGGCGCGTCGGTGACTCAACGGGTGAGGGCGCCCTCGGTGACCGAGGACACGGTGCATCGACTCCGCCGACACTGTGAAATCAGGGGTGTGAGCAGAGAAGGCACTGGCGGGTGACGTCGTGAGGTCTGCTCTTTCGACACGCGATCCGGGTGCGTCACATGCCGAACCGACGAACGAACCGATTCGAGTGACAGCCTCCCATCGGCAGCGCTGGGCGGTGCAGACCATGGCTGTCGCACCCGACGACCAGCTACTGGAGGTCGGTTGCGGTCGGGGAGCCGCCGTCTCCCTGGTCGCCGACCGACTCACCACCGGCCGGATCGTCGCCATCGACCGCGCCGCAACAATGGTGAGGCTCGCTACCCAGCGCAACCTGAGCCACATCGACGCCGGCAGAGTCGAGATCCAGCGGGCCGGGTTCGAGTCGGCGGACCTTCCGATCGGCCACTTCACCAAGATCTTCGCGGTGAACGTCAGCCTCTTCTGGTTGGGCGACGCCGCGCAGCAGATCACCCGGATGCGCAGCCTGCTCGCGCCGGGAGGACGGCTCTACGTCTTCGGCGAGCGACCCACCGAGGCGCACGCCACCGCCAACGTCACGGCGACCGAGCTGCTGCTCCAAACCCACTGCTTCACCACGACCACCTCGAGCGCCACTCGTGGTCGGGGCCGTGTGCTGACCTGTGTCACCGGCACTCCGATCCGGTGAGCTGGGCTGATCGCCCGGGTCGACCTGAGCCGGGCGGGCTCGGCGTGACGCCGAGCCCGCCCGTTCCGGGTCGGTCGAGCTTGATCGGATCGGGTCAGCGTTGCAGGGTGAGCAGACCCGGCCGGTACGGCAGGAGCCCGTAGTCGACGCCGTCGGAGCTGGGGGAACGCCCCTGGTAGAGCAGTTGCAGGTTGCAGGCGTCAACGGTCATCGTCTGGTCGGCGTTGGTGCGCAGCAGCTCACCGTGGCTGATGTCGTTGGTCCAGGTCGCGCCGCTGTTGACCTTGCCGGCGAACGGGTTGCTCTGGGACGCGGCCTGCGGCGTCCACGTACCGTTCAGGCTGGTCGCCGTGAACGAACGGAAGTAGCGGCCCGTCGAGCCGATCGCCTCGACGATCATGAGGTACTTGTTCAGGCCCTGGAGCTTGTAGACCTGAACGGCCTCGAACAGGTTGTTCGTGGTGTCGCTCATGATGGTCGTGTAGCTGCTGCCGAAGTTGCCCGGGAAGTTCCCGATCGGCATGCTGGCCCGGTAGATCTTGCCGTTGTCGCCGGCGAAGAAGAGGTACATGTTCGTACCGTCACCGATGATCGTCTGATCGATCGGACCGGTACCCGAACCCGTGATGCTTCCGGTGAACAGCGGCTGTGCCGCGGACCAGCCGTTCGCGTTGGTGGGGTTGGTCGAGGTCCGGTAGGAGAACGCCGTGCCACCCCACTGGTAGGTGAGCACCCAGATGTTCTTCGGCGCGAAATAGAAGAGCGACGGCGCGACAGTCCCGGAGTTCATACCGGTCTGGGTGGCCGAGGCCATCTGCGAGTAGTTCGAGAAGAGGCTGAAGTTCATCGAGCCCCAACTGCTACCGAAGTCGTGCGTGGTGGCGTAGACCAGTTGCTGGCCGTTGTACGGAGCGACGGTGAAGTCCTTCAGCGACACCCAGCCCGACTTCGGGTTCGCCAACACCCCGGTCGAGGACCAGCGGTACGTCGACGGAAGGTCGCACGTCCCACCCGGCGGCGGGGTCGTCGGCGGCGGAGTGGTGGGGTCGGTCCCACCGCCGACGCGGACGAACTGCCACTGCTGGTTGGTGCCGTTCCAGTCGTCGTACTGCACGATGTTGCCGCCGTCGGCGGTCGAGGCGCCCTGCACCTCCATCACCTTGTTGCTGTTGCGGTTGATGAGCCGGACGTAACCGCTGTCCGAGTCGGCCAACCGGAACTGCTGGTTGGTGCCGTTGGTGTCGCTCCACTGCACGATGCTGCCGCCGTTGGCGGTCGAGAAGCCCGAGACGTCCAGCACCTTGTTGGACAGCCGCGACTTGACCCGGTAGTAACCACCACCGGAGTCGACGAACTGCCACTGCTGCTGGTTGCCGTTGTTGCGGGTCCACTGGGTGATCCGCGCACCGTCGTTCGTCGCCAGGTTGTAGACGTCCAGGGCCTTGCCGCTGTTGCGGTTGACCAACACGTACCACGCGTTGGTGTCGACAGACGCCGCGGCGGCGGGTGACGACACCACAGCTACGGCGGCGCCACCGACCATCAGCGCCGCCGCGCCGGCGGCGACGAGACGGGGCAACCACCAACGCCGCCGCGACGGCGTTGCGATCGATGGAGACCTATCTAGGGCAGACATGATCCTCCTCCAGTGACCAAGAGCCGAACGGCCTGCCCGAGGGTGGGCGCACCGCGACGCGTGGCCGAGCGCACAGGCGTCAGAGAGTTAGCGTTAACACGACGCCGGCGAGCACTAGCGCACGCCAGATTCGAGATCGACGAGGCGGGGCTTGCCCGGAAAGCCACTGCGTCGTCGTCCTTAGGCATCGACTGTGAGCGATAACATGGCGTTCGTCAAGACGTAACGTGCTGGGAACATCAGCCCTTGAGGAGGCACCGCGAGCGCGTTAACATCGACGTTTGCCCATCGCCTACGGTGCCGAGGATCAGCCCTGAACCTCCGCCGACGCCAGCGCCGGTGCGCTGACGGGCCGGCGGAGCGGGCGCGTCGGCGGCCCTCGACCGAACCGGGCCGCCAGGGGCGCCCGACCCTGTCACCGAGTCAGACCGCGCCTCGGTCGACCAGGCTGAACGTGGTGTCGAGGGGCGCGTCACCGAGGAACTCCACGTAGATTTCCTTTTTCGTCGGGCTCCACTGCACCACGCCGTGCTCGTCATTGACGAGGGCATAGGAGGGGCGACCCTTGTCGTCCTCAGCCTCACGGGATATCCCGAACAGGGTTGCCGCGATCGGCCGGCAGTCGGTCCCCACGAGCGACTTGTAGCCCTTCGCATCGATCTTGACCCCGAGGCACGGTCGGTGGGCGATCTCCGGGTTCACCGACTTGATCAGGTAGTCGACCCCGACCGGTTCGAGCACGAAGAGCGCATCCTTGCCGGTGCCGTTGCCGACCCCGAGCTCACCGTGGAACGGCAGCGACAGATCACGGTCGATCTCCACCACGTGCAGCAGCAGTCGCCGCTGACCGGCCAGCATGGCTCGGGTCGGGTCCACGCTCGCCGACGGTGACGCGGTCGGCGTCCCCGATGCGGACGCTGACGCGCTGGCAGCCGGCCCACTCGATGTCGGGCTGCCACTCGTCGGCGAGCCGGACGGGCCCGGTGTGGACTGCCCTCGCAGCAGTTGCGGGCCGAACAGGAACGCGGGCACCAGCACCGCCACCACCGCTGCGGTCGCACCCAACGCGGTGAGCCAGCCACGACGGCCGGAAGCCGCGCGACCGGCAGTGGCCAGACCCGGTGGCATCGACCCGGCACCCTGAGCGCCACCGCCGAAAACGGGCGACACACCCGCCGCCGGCATCGCGCTCAGGAACTGGGCCGGCCCGCCGGCACCGCCCGGATGCGCAGCGGTCAACAACCCGTCGAGCAACTCCCGAGCGGTGGGCCGGTCAGCGGGATCCTTCTGCAACGCCCGGGAGACCAACTCCCGCAACGGCCCGTTGAGCCCGCTGAGATCTGGCGGTTGCGTGAGGATCCGCATCGCGGTCGCGGTGGCCGAGTCGCCCCCGAACGGGCTGCGGCCGGTCGCGGCCTGGGCCACCAGGGCACCCCAGGCGAAGATGTCCGCGGCCGGGCCCACCGGACGGCCGGCCGTCGTGTCGAACCGCTCGGGGGCCATGAAGGAGACAGTCCCGACCATCTGGTTGGTACGGGTGTGCTGGCTCGTCGCCTCGAACGCGCGGGCGATGCCGAAGTCGATGACCTTGATCCCGCCCGGCGCCACCAGGACGTTCGCCGGCTTCAGGTCGCGGTGGATCACCCCGGCACCGTGGATGGCGGTGAGCGCGGTGGCCACCCCGACCGCGATGCTGTGCAACTGCGCCGCCCCGAGCGGCCCCTGTTTCCGGACCACCTCGGCAAGAGTGGGGCCCTCGACGTACTCCACCACCAGGTACGGCGGGTCATGGTCCGGGTCGGCGTCCAGCACTTCGGCGGTGCAGAACGGCGGAACCTGGCGCGCGCGGTTCACCTCACTACGGAACCGACCGCGGAACTCCTCGTCGTGCGAGAGCTCGGAACGGACGACCTTGACCGCCACCCGTCGTCCCTGCGGCGAGCGGGCCAGGAAGACGCTGCCCATGCCCCCGTCGCCGAGGCGATCGAGCACCTCGTACCCGCCGAGGCTGGCCGGGTCACCGAGACGCAATCCCTTGCTCACGCCGGATGCCCGCAGACCGCGACCACCGCGTGAACCGTTCCGCCTGTCACCCGTTCCCCTTCGGTCAGTCCGACGCCGGCCGCAGCCTATCGTCCGCCCACCGAATCCCGTCGATGCCGTCCACCAGTCGGCTCCGCCCGGGCATGTCGCATCGTCCCGGCCCGCGCTACCGAAGCCGCCCGGCCGTCTGACAGGGGCGGCGGCGGTCGGACCACGAGGGATCCGACCGCCGCCGCGACCGTACGAGCTATCGGCGGCTCCACTGCTGGTTGGTCTGGCCGGTGCAGGTCCAGAGGACGAGCTTCGTGCCGTTGCCAGTGCCCACGTTGTAGGGGTCGAGGCAGAGGCCGGACTGGACCCCGGTGATGGTGCCGTTGGCGTTGACGTTCCACTGCTGGTTCGTTCCGCCGTGGCAGTCGTAGATGGTGACCAGGGTGCCCGGGGAGGTGCCGTAGCCGGCGGCGTCCAGGCACTTGTTGCCGTACACGGTCAGCGTCTTGGTGCTCGTGTAGGTCCACTGCTGGTTGGTGCGGCCGTGACAGTCCCACAACTGCACCTGGGTGCCGTTCGTGGTGGAGGAGCCGGGGACGTCGACGCACCGACCGGACAGGGTGCCGACGATGGCGGTGGTCGACCCGCTGCCGCTGCCGGGGTCGCCGATGCTTCCGGGCACCGCCTGCAACGCGCTGTACCAGCGGGCAGCCATCTTGTCGTAGCCGCCGGACGTGGGGTGGACACCGTCGATCAGGTCGGCGGTGGTGAGGGCGCTGTGCATGTCGACGAGGCGTACCCGCTTGCCGGCGTTCACCTTGCTCTGCACGATGCCGGGGATCGCCGCGTTGAAGGTACGCGCGGCCGCGTCCTGGTTGCTGTTGGCGATCGGGATGATCTGCGCGACGAACACTTCCGCGGTGGGAGCCGTGGTGGTGATCCGGTCGATCAGGGTGGAGAGGCGGTTCGGCGCGGTGCTCACGTTGTAGTTCTGCAGGATGTCGTTGGTGCCGATGTGCAGCAGAACGGTCTGCGGCCGTTGCGTGTTCAGCCAGCCGACGATGTTCGCGTCGATCTGGTCGATGCGCCAGCCAGGGTGTCCCTGGTGGTCGTGGTCACCGAGGCTGGCTGGCCCGTTGAACTGCGACCCGACGAAGTCCACAGTGTACCGACCGCTGGCGAGGCGCTGCCAGAGGCCGATGCGGTACCCGCCCGGCACCTGGGTGCCCTCGGTGATGGAGTCACCGAGGGGCATCACCCGCACCCCGCCGTTGGATTCCGCGTTGGCCGGACCGGTCGAGGTCAGCACCCCGGCGAGGACGACGCCGAGTGCGGCGGTCGCCGCGAGCCATCTTGCCCTCGTTCGCATAGATTTCTCCCCTGCGGTGGTAGTGCTGACGGAGGAGTCAGGCCGTCGCGACCGCTGCCACATCGGCATGACGATGCCGTCGCAGCACTGGGACGGATTGTTAACGTTAACAGCGATCCTTGTAAATTCTTGTCGCTGATCTGGCCCCACGTCAAGCCTCGATCGGGGCGAGCGTCGCAGGGTGCCGCCGATACCGAAGGGGCTGACGATGCCACCGGGTCAGCAGTGACGCGTACACCGAATGTAGGCCTTTTTCGCATAAGCCCGTTTGATGCGAGGATCGCTCGACTACCTTCGCTGTGGTGGCGACAACCGATTTGTCGCCTTCTGCACCGACTGTGATGTGCGGAGACATGGTCGTACGGCGAAGGGCTAGGTAGCTCGATGTCCAACTATCTATACCCGAACATGCGTGAAGTAGCGGCAGGTCAGGACCGTTCGTCGAAGAGGCGACAGGCGCGCTGGCTGGTCGCCGGGGTGGCCGGGTTGACCGGAATGCTCAGCCTGGCCGCCTTCACACCGTCAGGGGTGAGCGGCGCGGCCGGCGGAAGTGGCAACCCCTCGAACGCCGGAACGCAGGTCCTCGCCGACGGCAGCCGGGGCAACGGCGACGATCACGGAGGCCAGGACCCGGGCGGCCGCGACGGCAAGGACCACAAGAAGGACAACGACCGTCGGGACGACAGGGGCGACGACTTCCGGTCCGTGCCCTGCAACGCCGACGAGCTGATCGCCGCGATCGTTCGCGCGAACGCCAACTCCGGGGCGAAACTCCGGCTCGCCGAGAGGTGCACCTACACGCTCACCAGGTCAGCACCTCAGCCGCCGGTGCCCTCCGGCGCGGTCGGCCTGCCGATCATCACCCAGCGGGTCGTTATCGACGGAAACGGTTCCACAATCGTCCGCTCAGCCACCGCCACCTCTTTCCGGATCCTCGAAGTCGGCGCCGGCGGTGACCTGACGCTCCGCGACGCCACCATCAAGGGCGGCCTGGCCGACGGTGGGATCGGCGCCGGCGGCGGCGGCATCCGGATCGACGTCGGCGGCAGGGCCAGCATCGAGAACACCAACGTGGTCTACAACCACACGAACGGCCCCGGCGGCGGTATCGCCAACTTCGGCGTCACGAAGATCCTCGGCGGAGGCGACCAGGGCAAGGACAAGGACAGCAGGAAAGACGGCGGCAGCACCATCAGCAACAACAGCGCCGTGTTCGACGGCGGAGGCATCTTCAACAACGGCAACCTCACCGTGCAGAACACCCGGCTGAGCTACAACAACACGATCGGGGTCGTCAACATCCTGCCCATCGGTGGCGCTGGCGGCGGGTTGTCGAACAGCAGCACCGCCGTGCTCGAGAACGTCCACCTGGACAACAACACAGCGGGCTTCCGCGGCGGTGGCATCCGCGGCGGCATCAACTCCACCACCGAGGCCACCAACGTCGAGGTCGACAACAACCGGGCCGGCAGCGAGGGCGGCGGAATCTTCTCCGACGGCGTCTTCCACCTCAGGCACGCGAAGGTCCACCACAACGAAGCCGGCCAACGCGGCGGTGGCGTCTACAACCAGATCGGCCAGTTCGTGGCAGAAGAAAGCTCGATCAGCGAGAACGTCGCGAGCACGAACAGCACCATCGAGCACGGCGGCGGAATCTACAACGGCAGCGGCACCGTCGTCCTGCGCCGTACGCACGTCGAGCGGAACCGGGCCATCGGCTCCAGCTCGCGGGGCGGCGGAATCTACAACGACGCCAGGCTCACCCTCACCGAGAGCACTGTCACCGACAACATCTCCATCCTGGCACCCGGCGGCATCTTCAACGACGGCGGCCAGGTCACCGTGGACCAGAAGACCGTGATCAGCGGCAACCGGCCCACCAACTGCACACCCAGCTCACCGCCGGTGCCCAACTGCTTCGGCTGAACATCCGATTGCCCCGGCACCCCGGTGGCACGAGGTAGGCATCCGGTCCCGCACCGGTTCGATCACGAGGATCGGATCTGCTGCGGGACCGGGTGCCGTCCAGCCGGAGTACGCCGTCAGACGGTTGAAGTTTCGATGATGGTGTTGTTCTCGTCGATGCCGTGACTGCGCCAGTAGACGTCCCACTCGTCGTCGACGTGCTGAGGGACCTTGCCCTCCGGATAGCGGACGTACGGCGGGGTCGGCTCCTGCCCGTCCGGGAAGCAGGCGCTGCCACCCTGGCCGCCGACCGCGATGGCCGGGTACTCACCACCGGCGCAGATGCTCTCCCGGTACGAGCAGGCAGTGGTGGCCATCAGCCCACCCAGGCCCACAGCGGCCAGGGCGATCACGATTCGCGTTCGCATGGGGGCATCCTGCTCGCCCCGGCGGCGCATGGCCACCGATCAGTTGGCTGCCGGGGTCGTGGCCGGTGGCTACGAACACTCCAGTGACGCCACGACCCGTTCGGTGCCGGCGTAAGTGTCTCGGACGCGGACGCCGGTGACGACGCCGTCGCGGCCCATGGGGACGTGAGGACGGCGCTGCTCGCACGGGGGAACGAGCAGCGCCGTCCCATTGACGATACTTCACATCCCCGGTCACCGCTGCCCTCCGACGAGGCCCACTTCACCGCCTGTTCTCGTTCAGGTGCGTGAAGTCGACGCCGGTGCGCGTCGACGAGTGCTCCCACAGTTGCTGTTGGAGAGTCGTGTCGCGTGCCCGACCGCCCGCCTCGACGCGTACTGGCGCGCCGGTGAGTTGGGCGATCCCGCCGGGGCCGTAGAAGTCACCGCCTGACGCGTGGGGGTCCACCGCAGCGCGCAGCGTCGGCAGTGCCGCATCAGTCCCATCCTGCAGCAGCCAGGACGTCGCTCGTCGTAGGCGAGGATGCGCTACGGCCCGCAGCGCTGCGGTGCTGCCTCGACCCATCGTCATCGCGGTGCGCACGAAACCAGGATGGGCGGCGACAGCGATCGTCCTGTGACCGGCGGCGGTGAGTCGGCGTTGCAACTCGTACACGGTCATGAGGTTGAATGCCTTACTCACCGCGTACGCCTGGGTCGGCTGGTATCGCCTACGCCGCCAGTCGAGGTCGTCGAGGCGCACGGCGGCCCAGCGATGTGCGGTGCTGCTGGTGTGGACAATCCGCGAGCCGGGGGTCGCGAGCAGGGCATCGAGCAGCAGGCCGGTGAGCGCAAATGGTCCCAGGTGGTTGATGCCCAGATGAAGTTCGAACCCGTCAGCGCTTTCCTGACGACCGCCGTCGAGCTTCATGACGCCGGCGTTGTTGATGAGCAGGTCGAGGCGATCGAAGCGGGACGTGAACTCCTCGGCTGCCCGCTTGACGGCAGCAAGACTCGCCAGGTCGACCTGCAGAGTTTCCACCGGCCGTCGAGCGATGGCCCTGATTCGCACGGCCGCGGCACTGGCTTTGCTGTCGTCGCGGCACCCGAGGACGACGTGGGCACCCCGGGTGGCCAACGCCTGAGCAACGGCATAGCCGATGCCTGTGTTCGCGCCTGTCACCAACACGGTTCGATCATCCTGACGGGGAATGTCGGCGAATCCCCACCCCGCGTCACCGCCCACCGACACGTTCGCAGCCTAACGGCAGGCACTCCCGATCGTGGCCCGGTAGGTCCTGGAACTCTTCGGTAAGATCGGCCGATGCTCGCCGTCGATGTTGTGGACACTGCGGCGCTGCCGGAGAGCGACAGGTTCGGGTTCTGGCACGACCTGGTTGCGCGGGAATCGGTGCCCGCACGGATCCACAGTGCTCATTCGCGTGACTTTCGGGCTGGCGCCACAGTCGTCAGCCTGGGTGACGTCGTCGTGTCCCGCTGGCGGTACCCGTCGTTGGAGATGCATCGGACGGCACGGCAGATCCGCCGGGGCGACCCCGAGATGTATCAGCTGGCCCTGCCGCTGAGCGGGCGCGGGTGGATGGAGCAGGAGCGCCGAGAGACGATTCTCGCGCCCGGGCATCTCAACTTCGTCGACACGTCGAGGCCGCACGCCTCGATGCACGAGGGAGCAGAGTCGGAGCCGGATCGCCTGCTGACGACACTGACCGTCCTGGTGCCGCACTCCATGATCCCGGTTCACCCGAACAAGATTGCGAAACTGCTCGGTGCCTCGATCCCCACGACGGAGGGAATGGGGGTGCTCCTGACCGACTTCGTGCAACAGGTGGTGGGTCATCCCGAGCAGTACGAGGTGGAGGATGCACCACGCCTCGGCTTCATTGCCCGTGACCTCATCGCGGCAACCGTCGCGCACCGGCTCGACGTCGCCAGCTCGCTCCCCCAGGACTTCAGGGGCCACGCCCAACGTCTGCGGATCGTTGCCTTCATCCAGAGCAACCTGCACGACAGGAACCTCACCCCTGCCGCCGTGGCAGCAGCACATCATCTGTCGCTGCGCACGATGTACCGCCTCTTCGAAGCCGAGCCCGCCTCGGTCGCCGAGCTGATCCGACGAGGGCGACTCGACCGGTGCGCGACGGACCTGCGCGACCCCCGCCTGCGCGACAGGCCGATCTACGCGATCGCCGCTCGCTGGGGCTTCACCGACAAGGCGTACTTCAGCCGAGCTTTCCGTACGGTGTACGGACAATCACCGCGCGGCTACCGCGGCAACTGACCAGATCGGCCGTCAGTGCTCTCCTTCCTGCCCGTCACCTCGCGTGCCCCGCCGTTTCATGGCGTGTTCGACCAGCGCGATCAAAACCTCCTTGCTGGACTCCCGGTCCCGTGCGTCGCACAGCATGACGGGCACACCAGGATCGAGGTTGAGCGCCTGCTGCACCTCGCCGAGGCTGTACTTCCGGGCGTCGGCGAAGCAGTTCACGGCAACGACGAACGGGAGGTGGTGTTCTTCGAAGTAGTCGACGGAGGGAAAGCAATCGGCGAGCCGGCGGGTGTCCGCCAGCACGACCGCGCCAAGAGCACCGAGAGCCAACTCATCCCAGATGAACCAGAACCGGCCCTGCCCGGGAGTGCCGAACAGGTAGAGCACCAGATCCTGGTCGAAGGTGATCCGACCGAAGTCCATGGCCACCGTCGTCGTCGACTTCGACTCGACGCCATCGAGGTCGTCAACTCCGATTCCCCGCTCCGAGAGCAACTCCTCGGTTTGGAGCGGCCGGGTCTCGGAGACCGCGGCGACGAGGGTGGTCTTACCCACCCCGAAGCCGCCCGCGACCAGAATCTTGATCGCGGTGGGAAGGGTGACGGCCCCGTCGCGCCCGTCGTCAGAGTGCGCGTAGTCCATTGATCACTGCC
Organism: Micromonospora sp. NPDC005710; assembly: GCF_040630995.1. Lineage (NCBI taxonomy): Bacteria > Bacillati > Actinomycetota > Actinomycetes > Micromonosporales > Micromonosporaceae > Micromonospora > Micromonospora sp. NPDC005710. The sequence continues at coordinate 29,571 of NZ_JBEXYP010000026.1, forward strand.
TCGAATACGTCGTCGTCGGGAAGTTGGGTATTCGCCGGCTCCGTCACCTGCACCAACTTCTGCGAAAGCAAGTCGTCGAGGAGCACGCGGATCGTGCCGAGCGGAAGGCCGAGGTGCGCGGCTACCTCCGCCAGCGCGAGAGGCCGTTCCCGGCAGAGTTCAACGATGCGGATGTGTTCCGGCACGATACCGGGCCGTAACGGTGGGGCCGTTCCGGTGGCCCGAATCAGGGATATCACGTTGATGAGGGCCTTCGTCGCCGTGCGGCCTCGCGTCATCGCGTACGGCCGCACGATGGGCCCAGCGGCCTCGTCCACCCATAGGGACTCGGGATGATCGGATGTCACGGCGGCCCCTACTTGTCGGTCGGCTGGTCGGACGTTCGCGACGGAGACGCAAGGTGCTTGCCGGCGCGATCGACGAGGATGGCCATCTCGTAGGCGACAAGCCCGACGTCGGCGTCCTGTGCGGCGAGGACGGCCAGACACGCTCCGGCGCCAGCGGCAGTGACGAACAGGAAGGACGAGTCCATCTCCACGATGATCTGCTGAACGGCCCCTCCGCCGAACCTCTTACCAGCACCTCGCCCGAGGCTCTGAAAGCCAGCGGCGAGCGCCGACAGGTGTTCGGCATCGTCACCACTCAGCCCGGCGGAGGACGCCACCAGCAGCCCGTCAACGGAGAGGACGATGGCATGTTCAGCCCGCTGAACCCGAGACACAAGATCATCGAGCAGCCAGGTTAGTTCGCCAGTGGTTCTGGGCTGTACCCGCTGTGCCACACGTTCCTCTTTCTACAGGTCGGTCTCTGCCGGGTTGGGCGCCTCGACAGGGCCGACGCTGCCCCCGTCATCCTGGCCGCGCGCGGCTGCCTCACGACCGCGGAGGCTCCCTTGCTGGTAGTCGCTCATCCGGCTGCGGATGAGTTCGGGGGTCCGGTTCACATTGCCCTCACTGGGCTCGTCGACGGCGACGTCGCGCAGTGGCGGGACGACTCTCCGCTGGCGCTGACGGACGGGTAGGCCCCCACGGGTGAGAGCGTCTGATGAAGAAGGCTCCTGATTCACGCCGGTTCGCTCCCCGCTGGGAGTGGGTGGTTGGCTTGTGGCTTCCGTCTGGTCGTCCACGCGTGCGCTCCCCTCGGGAGCTGCGGGATCCACCGCAGCGGTGGTCGCCGACTCGATGGCGGTCCGATCCAGGGGATCCGCGAGGGCAACAGCGGCGCCGGCTGGCGTGGCTGCCTGAAGACGGCCACCCTGCGTGTCGCCGACACCGGCGACGGCGAGCGGACCAGCTCTACCCGGGCCGGTTCCGACAGTCGGGGGATCGGCGACGGTGATCAGTGCCATGGGGATGAGCACCACGGCAGTCGTACCGCCGTAGCCCGAATCCTTCAATCGCACTGTGATTCCGTGCTTCTGGGACAGTTGGCGGACGACGTACAGGCCGAGCTTCTTGGCCGTCGGAAGACCGAGTTCCTCGGTACTGGCGATCTGCTCGTTGGCGGCGACGAGTTCCTCGTCGCCCATGCCCAGCCCACGGTCGACGACCTCGACGACGAAGCCCTTCGCCACGAGTTGGCCGCTGACATCGACAGTGGTGTGCGGGGGCGAGAAGGACAGAGCGTTCTCGATCAGCTCCGCCAGAAGGTGGATGACGTCGCCGACGGCCCTGCCGGCCAGGCCGACCGACCCGAAGGGCAGGACGTTCACTCGCGTGTAGTCCTCCACCTCCTGCGACGCCGCCCGCGCGACGTCGAGCAGCGGAACCTCCTGGCGCCAGGCACGGCCGGGGGTAGCGCCGGAGAGCACGATGAGGTTTTCCGCGTTGCGCCGCTGCCGGGTGGTCAGGTGGTCGACGCGGAACAGGTCCTCCAGCTTCTTGGGGTCCTCCTCGTTGCGTTGCATGCGTTCGAGGAGGGTCAACTGGCGGTGGACGAGCCCCTGCGTCCGTCGGGCCAGACTGAGGAAGACGTCGCGGACGTCACGTCGCAGCTCGGCCTGCCGGACCGCGGTGAGGATCGCCATCTCCTGGACGCGGTTGAACGCCTGGCCGAGCTGGCCGATCTCGTCATCGCCGAAGTCCAGCGGCGGTGCCTCCGCGGCGACGTCGACCTTCTCGCCGCGGCCGAGCCGCCGGACGACGCTCGGCAGACGTTCGTCGGCCAACTGGTGGGCGGCTACCCGGAGGAGTTGAAGCTGGGCCACCAACGCTCGTGCGGTCGTCACCGACATCACGATCGACGCGATGACGGCCAGCGCTCCCAGGCCGGCGGCGAGGACGAGCCGGACGACCACCCACACGGCCACCGGAGTGGCACGGTCCACCAGCGCGTCCCCGCTGCTGAGCACCATCGTCTGCAGCTCGCTGAGGGCGGCGCCCGCCGTACTGTCCCATTCCTTCGAGGTCAGCGGGAGGGCAGTGGCAGCGCGCTCGCGGGCAAGGAGTCGGTCCTCGGTCCGGCGCAGTTCGTTGAAGGCGGGGCCACCGATCACCTGGTCGAACTTGGCGCGCTCCGACTCGCGGAGGGTCCCGAGTGCTCGTTGCGCGAGATAGCGCTGGGCCGCAACGAGTTCCGTGAGCTGGCTGTTGACACTCGTCGTCGATCGACCGGCGGCCAGGGCCCCGGACAGCAGGGCGTCCTCCTGCGAGATCAGCTCTCGGATCCGGTACAGCTCGATCAGGGAGCGGGTGTCGGCCTCGATCTCCGGATCATCGAGGCCACCAACGACGTCGTAGAGTTCGAACAGGGCGTCGACGAGGCCCGTGTACGCCTGCCGGGCGGCGGTCTGGTCGATCGTGCGCCCGTCGATCGCCTGTCTCGTGGCGGGCAGCGTGTCAAGCGCGGCGAAGGCGGCTTCGACGGTCCGCTCGGCCTCGGCACTGCCGGCGAACCGCGCGAGTCGGCTCTGTGCTGTCGCTCGGAACTTCACGGCGGCGTCATCGACCTGCCGACGACCGACCGCGAGGGCGTTCGCACGATCGGGGCTGGGTCCACCCAGTTGGGCGGCCGAGAGTCGGCGCTCGACCTGTAGTTCCAACAACAGCGGCTCGCTGGGACCGACGATCTGACTGTCGATCGCCTGAACGAACAAGAGATTGACGCCCTCGCGAAGCGTCACCCACGCCGCAAACGACCAGAGCGCCACCAGGGACAGAAGGAGAGCGACAACCTTGGCGCGCAGATTCGTACTGCGAGCACTGCCAGACCGCATTGGACCTACCGTCCCACTGGACATCAGTAACTTCACGGCCATCCGTGCCCTACAAGACATCGGATGGTGCAGACCGGGGCACGCTAGCAGTTGTCTGACTCGCTGCTCAAGGTCGTCTAGGCGAGGGCTGCCGTCGCGGAGGCATCGACAGTGTCCATCACGCCGGGCACGCGGCCAGGCCTCCTGCCGCGCTGGGATCCCGTTGACGCACGCTGGCAATGTGTTGTGCTGCAAGGACAGCAGCATTGACGATCATTTCCGGGAAGTAGAGGTCCTTGTCGTGCCAGAGCGCGGGGGCGACCCGTCGGCCTTCCACGTTCGCTTCCAAATACTCGCGTCCCCGGTCGAGTGCCACGGTGGCGGTTGCCGCCCCCGGGCCTGCTGTCGCCAGAACCTGCATCGCGTACGCCGTCTCCTCGGCGGTGCCGCTCCAGCGCCCCCAGGATCCGTTGGGCCGCTGCGTCGCCGTCACCCACCGCACCGCTCGCGTCAGCGACCTCGCAGCAACTGATGGGGCGGCCTCAGCCAGGGCCAGGCAGCAGCACATGGTCGCGTAGTAGGGGGAGGCGTGCCAGCGGTCCTCCCAACTGCCGTCAGGGAGTTGACGCGCCTGGATGGCGCGCACCAGACGACGGACCGCGTCGCGGTAGTGCGGCCCCACGTTCGGACGTGTGATCACGTGCTGATGCATGGCGTCCAGGACGTGGGCGTTCGTGGTGACGGAAAAGCCGTCCTCACCAGGCCAGGTGCAGAATCCCGTCTCGGTCTCGTACCTCCACAGACAACTCGGATCCATCGGAGTTCCCAGTTGCGCCAGGGCGTAGAGAGTGACCGAGGTGGTGTCGGCGTCCGGCGGCAAGCCTGGTCCGGCGGGTGTCCCGGCCGGCGACAGGTCAGCCGTCAGACTCGCCACGAGGTCTGCGGATGCGGGCACCGCGATGCCGGCACGGGTCAGGGATCCGATGACCCAGGCGCGCTCGAACAGCCCAACCGGTGTCGCGCAGGGGGCCAGACCGTCGTGCCGGTCGACGACAGCCTCCAGGTACGACAGTGCGCGGCCCTGATCTCCGGCACCGGGCGTACCCAACCACGCGGCGGTGGCGGCTGGCGAAGCGCCGATGACGCCTGACGGCGGCGGCAGGACGCCGCGGGCGTTTCGGGCCAGGTCTCCGGTGACCTCCAGGGCGTGTAGCAGTTTCTCGGGCACTGGCGCGCCTGCCTCGATGAGGTCCTGGACGGCGTCGAGTCTGGTGTGGTTCATGCCCGTCGGTAGCGGCAGGCGAGGGTTCGCCCGCCAGTGCCTGAGGCCGCTGGGGAGATCGCGGCGTCTCAGGTGCTCGTTGATGGTGTCGGTCAGCGCCGGCACGATGAGGTCGATCGCTGGTGTGTCCGGGACCGGCCGCGCGGCTGCCATCCAACGGTTGAGCCATTGCAGGCCACGATCGGCGGCGCTGATCAGCTCGTCCGTCGGATGCCGCAACAGCAGGGTGAGAATCGCCTCAGTGGCGCTCAGGGAGGGGACCATGGCGTACCCCTCCGGCGGTCCCCAGCCACCGTCGGTGCGCTGGGTACGCAGGAGGTACTCCACCCGCTCGTCATGCCGGGTGAGCCAGGGAGCCAGGCTCACGAGCCGGGCGGTTTCATAGATCGAGGGGGACATCCGTCCGGCCGGTTCTCGCAGCATCGCCTCGATCAGGGAAGCGGCGGTGGTCGGCGCGTCAGGTTTTCGTACCGCCGTTGTTTGTTCAGCGCTCAACGGTGCCCCAGAAATCCGCGCCATGGTAGAACCCGCCGGTGAACCCGAGTTCTCTGGCGAGGTACGCGGCCTCTCGGGGGCAGGTGCCTTCCAGCGCCTCCAGAAGTGAGCGGCATCGTTCGCTGCCTTCGGCGACGAGTCGGTCAATGTCGTCGCGGTCGGCGCCGAGCAGGAGAGCGTTGAGGTCGCCGGAAGCGAGGTCGCGATCGTAGCTGGCGAGGTCGTTGACCAGGCGTATCACCTGCTGCACCTCACGGCTGGCCGCGATCAGCGCGGGGAGGTGAGTCAGAGTGTCCTCGGCGCCGGTCGCGATCCAGTGGGACACGTTGACGAAGGTGGCGCCGTAGTTGTCCGCGTTGGCGATGTATTCGGCCAGGGTCGGTACCTGCGTCTCGCCCGCCGCCCGGGCGGCTCGCCACTCCCACTCTCGTGCGTCGGCGGTGAGCATGTTGCTGACCTCGTCCCGCCAGAGCACCCTGAGGTCCGCGAACGCGGGAACGGTGGCCAGCTCGGTGCGGATCTCGGCGAGGAATCGACCGAGCGGATCGTCGGCGGCCGGAGCGGCTCCGTCGGCGACCGCGACGCAGCTCGACACCGTCGCGTTCACGGATTCCATCGACATTGCCACGGAGTCGATCTGCCAGTCCTCCGCGGTGACCCAGAGGGAGGCCCGGGTGGCGACGCGGAGCTGGTGCGCGGTGCACCAGGGCGCCAGAAATGCCGTCGACGCCGCCAGGGAACCGAGCATCGCACCGTCGACCGGTGGGGCGGGGAACAGACTGGGATAGGCCGCCACGCATCTCTGCAGGTCCCGGTGACCCTTCGCCGCGAGAGCGCAGATGCGTCCCTGCTCCGAGGCTGTCGTGATCCCGAAGGTGATGGTGTTGGAGGGCACGGGGCTCCTATCGCAGGACGGGGTGCTTGGTGCGGCGCGTCAGGGTCATCTCCACCGGCCGGGACGGGCGCAGCGAGGCGGCAACCCTCGTTCCGGGGATGGCGGTGTCAGTCAGGTGGAACCTGAACCTGCTGAGGAAGGTGGCCACGATGAGGACGGCTTCCAGCATGAACAGGTGCTCGCCGAGGCACCGGTGCTTGCCGCCACCGAACGGATAGTGGGCGTAGCGGTGCCTCGGTTCGTGGCCCGGCGCGAAGCGCTCAGGATCGAACGTCTCAGCCGTCGGGCCCCACAGAGCGGACATGCGATGTGTCGCGTACGGGGAAAGGATGACGTTGGTTCCCGCTGCGATCTTCACCCCGCCGAGCACATCCTCGGTGGCCGCCCGACGGGGCAGGATCCAACCGGCGGGATACAGCCGCAGGAGTTCGTCGAGCACCATCCGGGTGTAGGTCAGGTCTGGGAAGTGCTCGGCACGGACCGGGCCCGCGCCGATGACGTGGTCGATCTCCGCGTACAGGCGCTCGGCGACGCGTGGCGCGTTGGCGAGTGCCGGCCACAGCCAGGTGAGCACGACGTAGGAGGTCTCGGTGGTGACGGCAACCATGGAGACGAGGTCGTCGCGCATCTGCTGTTCGGAAAGACGGTGCCCCTCGGGTGTACGCGCCCGAGCCAGGGTGGACAGGACGTCGTCACCATCGCCGGGCCGCTCGATCGCCGCACGCAGGACAGGCAGCAGGATGTCGTCGATCGTCCGCACAGCCTTGTGGAATCGCCGGTCGCCGGGCATCGGGATCCACCATGGCACCGCGGGCGCGAGCAGGCGTGGTGCCATCGAGGTGACGATCACCTCCTGGGCGGCCATGATCCGCAGGGCGGTGTCGATGGAGATCCTGTCAGCGAAGAAGACGCGCATGATGGCGCTGGAGACGATGCGTGAAAGCTCTGCGCCGATGTCGATCGGTGTTCCTCGTGCGGCCAGCACCTCAAGTCCGTCGACTGAGGTGGCGATGGCATGGGCCATGGTGTCGACCAGGGTGCTGACGCGGGTTGTCCTGAACAGGGGGCCGAGCGTCCGGCGGCTGGCCTCCCAACTGTCGCCTTCGGCGAGGATGCCGTCGCCGACCAGTCGTCGCACCGAGCGCCAGAGCGCTGTGTCGTCCCCGCGCGGGTAGATGGCCGCCTTCTCCTGCAGCACCTGCTGCACGTCTTCGGGCCGGAAGACGAGGTACGGGCTGGAGACACCGAGCCCGACGCGGACCACGTCCCCGCCGGACCAGTTCGCGATGTCGACGAGCGTCCGGTGCGCGTCGCGGATCAGACGCGGCAGCGCCTGTCGAGCAGGAATGTGCTTGACCCTGGTGCCTGATGTCGTCGTCGCCAACGCATGTTCCTCCCACCACGACCCCGTTGAAAACCATGGCGTCCCGACTCCGGACGATGTGTCGCCAGTGTCCCGGTGTAACACGCGCGGGGCAATGGGTGATCAGGTTCGTCACACGACGTATGTCGATGTATGGCTTTCTGCCGATGGTCGGACTAGGGTCGCTCGACCGGATCGCAGGCAGCCGACTTGCCCTGTTAGTTCGATCGAGATTCGGGGAAGTGAAGCGGACCTTCGATCAACGGTTGCAGGCCGCCGAACGCCGGTCTTAATCACTCACCGCGAGGTTCGGGCATGTTTGACGGCTTTGAAGAGTTCGACATCGAGACTCTCGGGGCGACGATCCATGGCCGTCGCGGCGGCAGCGGGCCGCCCGTTCTGCTCCTGCACGGCATTCCCGAGACGCACCTCATGTGGCACCGCGTAGCGCCGAAGCTCGCCGAGAACTACACCGTGGTCGCCACGGACCTGCGCGGCTGGGGCGACAGCGGTAAACCGGCGAGTAGCGCCGGTCACGAGCCCTACGGCATGCGCGCCGTCGCCCGCGACCAGATCGAGGTCATGCGGAGCCTGGGCTACGAGAAGTTCCACCTCGTCGGGCATGACCGCGGTGCTCGGTGCGCCTACCGCCTGGCGCTCGACGAACCCGACGTCGTTACCCGGCTGGCCGTCATGGACGTCGTTCCCATCGGCGACGTCTACGACCGAGCCGACCGGACCTTCAGCCTCTCCTACTGGGTCTGGTCCTTCCTGGCCGCACCGGAGCCGGTGCCCGAGCAGTTCATCGCGGCGGCGCCGGCGGTGCTCGTCGACTTCATGCTCGACACCTGGCCGAAGGTGGAGGACGCCTTCCCAGCGGAGGTACGGGCGGCGTACGTCAAGCAGTTCAGCGACCCTGCCACGGCCCATGCGATCTGCGAGGAGTTCCGCGCGGCCGCGTCAGTGGACTACCAGCAGGACAAGGCGGACCGGGGCAAGCGGAAGATCGACTGCCCCGTGCTGTTCCTCTGGAGCCAACAGGGGCAGGTCGCGAAGCTCTACGACGACCCGCTCGCGATTTGGCGGGAGTGGGCCGACGACGTACGCGGCGAGCCGATCCCGGTCGGGCACTTCATCCCCGAGGAGGCACCCGACGAGACCGCCCGCCAGTTGCTGGACTTCCTGAGGTAGCCCATCGCGGCGCGTCACCGCGGTGGTCACGCTTCTCACTTCACGCTCGGCGACGAACAAGAAGGGGAAACTGATGCCCATCACTCGTATTGCGATTCGCGAGGGCAAGTCCGATACGTACAAGCAGGCACTTCTCAGCCAGATCTACGAAGCCATGCGCGAGACTGTCAAGATCAAGGACGGCGACCGCTTCATGGCTATCACGGAGCACGGGGAGAGCGAATTCGCCTACGGTGACTTCCTCGGTGTCCAGCGGTCGGCCGACCTGGTGCAGATCCAGGTGTTCTGGACCTCGGGCAAGTCCGCCGACGCCAAGCTGGCGATGTATCGCGCGATCGTCGAGCGGCTCGGACGTGACCCGGGGGTGCGGCCCGAGGACGTGCTGATCTCAGTGGTCGAGACCGGCACTGAAAACTGGTCCTTCGGTAACGGGGAAGCCCAACTCTTCAAGGCGCAGTGAGCGCGTCTCGGCAGCAGCGCCGCCCGACTGAGGGGAACCAGGGGCACTACGAAGGGGTGGCCGCCGGGTCACACCTGGCGGCCCCCTCCGGACGGCCCTGTAGCGATTTGGACTAGAGATCCCTTGCGCTGTGGACCTGCAGCTCTGCGTAGCGGCCGGAGACCGGCGGGTTGGACGAAGAGTTCCCGGCGGGCTACCGCCTCGCCCCGGGCGTCCAACTCGTACCCCTCGATCCAGAGCCACCCGTCGTACGTGATCCGGTCGTCCAGTACGCGGATGAGGCGGAAGAGGAATGGCCGCGAGAACTGGATGCTGGCAGCCTGGGTGATGTGGATGAGGTCACCACTTCTGAATGGGGGCACGACCCACCGCCCGTCGCCAAGCCAGGATCCGCGCTCGGGCCATGGCTACGTCTGCGCACCAGCCGTCCCGAGGGCAGGCGAGGCACTTGCCTTGACGGTGGTCGTCGAGCGTGCCCCAGGCCAGCTCGATGAGGAACGGGATCTTCACCGCCTCCCCTCCTTACCCGGAAGATCCGCATGGGGCCGACGGCCGGAGTTCCGGCGCGAGCGAACCTCTCGAGTGGCTGCCGGGCTGAGGGCTCCGGAACGGTGCTCGTAGGCGGTCGCAGGCCCGGTTCGGTCGAGCGCTTCTTGACGACGGCGGAACGGCCAGAGGGGGAGCTTCACGGACGCCTCCTACAGACGGTGAACAGTTACTGACCCAAGGTAGTCCAACCTGTTCATCCTGTATAGCCTGTCCAGCCCGCCTTAAGCAGGTTACCCGTACCCGCCGCCCAGGCCGTGTAGCGCGTCCATATCGTGTCGATCATGGTTGACGAGATGAGCCCGGTTCCCTTCTACATCCAGCTCGCCGATCTCCTCGCCAAGCAGATCGAGAGCGGAAAGCTGAAGCCCAGGCAGTCGCTCCCCTCCGAGGCGACGCTTCAACAGGAGTACGGCGTGGCGAGGGGAACGGTCCGCGCTGCGGTACGCCTCCTCCGGGATCGGGGCCTCGTCGTCACCTTCACTGGACGCGGGACGTTCGTCGCGGAGAAGGCTCCCTAACGCCTACCCCTCCTGCGGAGCACCCACGAGACGGGGCAGCCCCCGAAGGCGCACGCCCAGCGGGACGCTGCCGAACGGGTTTCCAGGACATGAGGATGCATCCCTCGACTTCCGTCCGAGACAGCTCCAGGAGGTCTGCCTCGTCCACCCAGGCCGAGAGCAGAAGCAGGGTCTCGGTGAAGTTCTGGGCGGCGCGAGGGGGCGGCTGCGTCGGTGGCGAGATAGTCGGCGAGTTTGCCCAGGCTCCAGCGGGTAGACGGTCGTCGCCGCACCCTAGGTGCCCGGGACGGGAGCACCACGAGCAATCCGCGTCCCGACGTGGCATCTGGCCTGTACGCTCGCGCCTTCTCGGCAGATGGATCGTGGAGGGTGGACGGATCGACGTCGATCAGGGCTGGGTGAATGGGACTTCGCTGCCGGCGGGCTGACCGTGCGGGCCACCGTGGGCCTGGGGGGTCGTTCGGCGGCCACGTTCCGGGATCGGCCGGGGCGGTGGTGGCGCCGTCGAGGCGCGGACGACGAGCTCGACCGGTTGGTCGGCCGCTGGCGCAAGCTCGACGTCCGGCTTCTCGATGACCTGAACCAGCAGCGCGAGGCCCTGCCGCGCGACCTCGTCGAACGGCTGCCGCACGGTGGTGAGCGGGGGAGTGACGTAGGCGGCGACCGGGATGTCGTCGAACCCGACGACGCTGATGTCCTCGGGCACGCGGCGCCCGGCCTCGAGCTGCGCGCGGATGAGACCGATCGCCATGTCGTCGTTCGCGGCGAACACCGCGGTCACGGTGCTGTCGCCGGCCAGTTCCCGGCCCGCCGCGTAGCCGGACGCGGCCGACCAGTCGCCCTCGACGACCGGTGGCTCGTCCGCGCCGTGGGCTCGCAGCGCCTCGCGCCAGCCGGCGAGACGGTCCCGTGCCGAATACCACCGCTGCGGGCCGGCCAGGTGATGGACGGTCGCGTGCCCCAGCTCCAGCAGGTGCTCGGTCGCGGCCCGCGCGAGCCGGCCCGCGCCGACCCTGGCGGTCACCACCTGCGGCGCGGTGAAGGTGGGCGGCGCGCCGAGGACCAGGACCGGCACGTCGACGCTGATGAGGCCGACGCCCTCGTCGATCGGCTCGGAGATGACGACGCCGTCCACGCCCTGGCCCAGCAGCGACGCCAGGGCGCTCGCGATGCCGCCGGGGTCGCCCTCGATCGTGGCGGCCACCCGCAGCGTGTAGCCCATCTCCCGGACCGCCCGCTCGATGCCCATGAGCCACGACGCTGGCCCGTACAGGGCGCTGCCGAGCGTCACCACGCCGATCGACCGGGTCCGCCCGGAGGCCAGCGCCCGGGCCGCCTGGTTGCGCCGGTAGCCGAGCTCCTCGGCGGCGTCCAGGACCCGCCGGCGCACGCTGGCCGAGACATACGGCTCGTCGTTGAGGACCCTGGACACCGTCTTCTGGGAGACGCCGGCCAGCCGCGCGACGTCCACGCTGCGCGGCATCGGAGGGCTTCCACCCGGCCTCGCCAGTCGCGTCACGGCACCTCCCATCGCCGGCCATCGTCCTGTATGATTGCGTAGTCATGTCTACGCAGTCAGGCACTCACCGTTAAGAGCCCGCAACCCGCCCGTGACACTGGCGAAGCAGGTTTCTTACCAGCACCCTAACTCCAGTTTCGAACCGTACAGATCAGGCCGGGCCGCCCGCCGACTTCACCGCAGACCACAGTGCTGCTGTCCACGCCTTCAGCGTGTCACGCGGCCGGGCGCCCCAGAGGCGAATCGGTTCGCTACTCGATCGGCGCCGAGTCGGTGGGCCGGCGACACGGAATGCCTGAGCGCGATGCCCTAGCACTTCGAAAGGGTCGTACTGTCGGCGGCCACTCGAAGCCTGCGAGGCATCAGGAGCAGGAAGTAACCGTCCTGAAACCTTGACTTCACGCGCGATGCACCCATTAATACGTACCTATGTGTTAGGTCGCAACCACCCCTTCCCGGTGGTTGGCGACGCCGGCAGGTTCGTCGAATCGATTCGAGTATCGGCCATGAGGCTGTGCCCTGAACCGGTGTTGCGGAGTTGGCGGATGAGTCACAGGAGGTAACCGTGCATCGTACGAACGTCCGCTGGGGTGGCCGATTGTCGGCGTGGGCCAGAGGGTTGGCCGCGACCGTGGCACTCGCCCTGCCCCTGACGTTGGGTGGCCTGACCCTGGCACCCCCCAGGTCGACCCTGGCCGCGCCGGTCGCGACGCAGAGTGCCGCGGCCGCCGGACTTGACGGTGTGGCGGCCGGTAACGCCGCGATCACCTCGGTCGACCTGGCTGGAACGTGGAACTTCACGCCTGCGGGTCGGGGGGCGACCACTATCGCGGTACCCGGTGGCGGCTGGTACAAGCAGGGCTTCACCGACGTGAACGAGGCGGTGTACTCGCGCAGCATCACCGTGCCGGACTCGGGGCAGCCGCAGTCGACCTGGATCGAGTTCGGCGCCGTCAACCACCAGGCCACACTGTCGGTCGACGGCCGCGTGGCCGCCACCCAGACGACGGCGTTCACTCCGTCGAACTTCGACATCAGCGCATACGCGGCGCCCGGCACCACCCACACGATCACCGTGAACGTGAAGGGCCGCGGCGCGTTGAAGGCATCCAATGGCCGGTACCTGGTGCCCGACGCCGCCACGTGGTCCGAGGCGATACCGCAGGGGATCTTCGGGTCCGCGTTCCTGCGGGTGTACCCGGCGTTGTACGTCAGCGACACATTCGTGCGTACGTCGGTGGCGAACAAGACGCTGACCTACGACGTCACCGTGCGGAACACGTCGGGCAGTTCCCGGTCGGTAACGCTGACCGGGTCGCTGTCGTCCAACAACGGAACGGCTTTCAGCTACCCGGCGCTGCCCAGCCGTACGGTCACCGTGGCGGCCCGCTCGACAGTGACCGTGACCGTCGGGCCGGTCGCGTGGAACCTCGACAGCACCTCGTACTGGTGGCCCAACGTGCCGTACCGGTCGGGCTACCGGGCGCAACTGCATAGGCTGACGGTGCATGCCGTCACCGACGACAGCCGGACGAGCGACGCCGAGTACCGGTTCGGGTTCCGGGAGGCCACCCAGAACGGTGACTACTACTACCTCAACGGCGTGCGCGTGAACTTCCGCGGCGACAACCTCCAGGGTGCCGACTATGACCGGATCAACAACGGCGGCAAGGGCGACGCGTACCACACCCTGCCCGGCTTCCTGCCCCCGTCGTCCGGCAACGGTGGCTGGCCGCAAGCAGTGGACAACTACCAGCGGCTGAACTACAACGTGGTGCGCATCCACCAGGAGCCCGGGAGCCCGTACATGTTGGATGTCGCCGACGAGATGGGCCTGATGATCATCGACGAGGTCGCGATTCGCGGCTCCCAATCCTCGCAGGAGTGGCAGAACTCCGTCGGGCGCGACAACATGATCAACCACGCCCGTGCGCTGGTCCTGCGCGACCGCAACCACCCCGCGATCATCCGCTGGAGTCAGAACAACGAGCCGAACCAGAGCGGCCAGGATTCCGAACAGTTCGAGAAAGACCTGTACGCGGCGATGAACGGCGCCGACGGCACCCGGCCGATCATTGTCGAGGTGGGCGTGGGCGGGAATGTCAGCCTGTATCCCGGGATGACGTACGCCAACTTCGCGGTGATCCCGCACTACGTCGACGGCTTCGGCAGGTACGGGGAGGGCCTGATCACCGTGAATGGGCGGCCCGACGGCGAGGGCGAGTACATCTGGCCGGCATGCAACAACAAGCAGGGCTTCGAGTGGTTCGCCACGGCAACCCTGGCCAAGCGCGGCAAGGGCGCCACCGACCTGCGTCCGTACACGCTGCTGTCCGCGTGGGCCAGCGTCGTGCCCGGCGTGCGGAGCACCGACTTCACCCCGGAGGAGGGTGGTCACCCCATCTACGGCGTCGACAACCTGCCCGACCCGTGGAGTAACCCGCAGATCCAGCGCGTGCAGGCGGCGTTCAACCCGGTGGCTGCGGTCGACCTCCCGTACTGGTCCGCCTCCGGCAATTCGGACTCGAACGGCAGCTTCCCGCTGGCGCAGGCGGTACCCACCTACGCCCGCAACGCCACGGTGACCCGCAACATCACCGTGTTCAACGACGACTTCACCAACACCTCGGTGGGCTTCACCTGGACCGCCCGGCTCGACAGCCCGACCGGCGCGGTCGTTGCGTCCGGCAGCACCACCCTGACCATCCCACTCGGCTCACGGGTCACCCAACCGGTGTCCTTCACCGCTCCCGCCACCGGAAGCCGCGTATACCTGCAGCTGTCGACCACGAAGTCCGGCAGCACCGTTTTCACCGACGCGGTCGAGTACCTGAACCTCGGTGGAAGCGGCGGGACCGGGCCCGCAGCAGGCACCTACCGCATCGTCAACCGCAACAGCGGCAAGCCCCTCGCCATCGCCGGCAACTCCACCGCCGACGGCGCCAAGGCGGTCCAGCAGAGCGGCACCCCCACGTGGACGATCAGCACCACGCAGGACGCCTACACCCTGCGCTACACCGCCTCCGGAAAGGTGCTCGACGTCAACGCTGGCAGCACCACGGCGGGCCTGCAACTACAGCAGTGGTCGGCCAATGGCGGCACTAACCAGATGTGGTACCTGCGGCCCACCGGTGACGGCTACTACACCATCGTCGCCCGCAGCAGCGGACTGGCAGCCGACGTCTCCGCCGCCTCGACCAGCGACGGGGCGCAGGTCGTTCAGTGGACCGTCAACGGCGGGACCAACCAGCAGTGGCAGTTCGTACCCGCCTGACCAGTGGCAGAGGTGGTTGACAAGTCCGACCGCCGGTGACCGCCTGACGATCGTTGTGAGGTCTACTCGGGCGCGGGGGTTCCCGCGCCCGAGTAGATCACGACCCGATCTCATGCCGCCCATCTTCTTGCCGAATTATTCGACGATGCAGAACCGAGAGCAGGTCAACATACAAGCGACCCAAGCATGATTACGGAAAGTGACGACACCCACGCAACACCTACTGCCCAACCGGGACGATCAACAAAAAACGCCTGACCGCGTTTCCGCAGGTCAGACGTTTCTTGATCTTGTGCGCCCGAAGGGACTCGAACCCCTAACCTTCTGATCCGTAGTCAGATGCTCTATCCATTGAGCTACGGGCGCCCGTGCTCAGCCAGCATACACACCCGGCTTTCGCGCGGAGACTCCGGGATTCGAACCCGGGAGGGGCTTTAAGACCCCAACCGCATTAGCAGTGCGGCGCCATAGACCAGACTAGGCGAAGTCTCCCCGGTGATCCTCAGACCACCGCGCCCGAGAATACAGGTCGCCACCCACCGGGAGCAAAACGACTTCCGGGGTACGCCCACCGGGGGTCCGCCCGCCGCCGTGTTTCACCGCTGTGCGTCGGCGTGATCGGGACTACGCTCCATCGATATGCAGGAGCAGCCGCCCAGCGAGTCGACCCGTCGAGAGCCTGCTGACCGAGCGCGCCCGCGCTCCCCACGGGCAACCTTCCGGCCGCCGATCGTGGCCGAGCAGCCCACCGAGGTGGTGGAGCCCGAGGCGGCGGCACCGCCGGCAGCCGCTCCGGCACGACGGGCCAAGCCTGCCCCGGCGGTGCTCTTCCAGCCACCGGAGCCGGACCGCCCCCTGCCTCGACAGTCCCGGCCCGCACCGGCCGAGCTGACCACCGACGTGAGCGCGGAGCAGCCCGAACAGCCGACCGGCGACCAGCCGGCCCCGACGACAGGCGTCGCGTCGACGCCGCCCAAGGCCCGGACCGCCCCCGTTCGCAAGGCTGCCCCTCGGAAGGCAGCCGACGCGCCCGCCGAGGTGACCCCGACCACCCCAGCACCCCGCAAGCGCGCCGCGAAAGCCACCGAAGCCCCGAGCACCACCCCAGCCTCGAGCACCACCCCAGCCGTGCGCATCGCCGAAGCGCAGAGCCCCACCACCCCAGCGGCCCCGTCCAAGGCAGCGAAGACCACCAAGCGCGCGGCCACCCCACGCAAGAGCACGCCGGCCACAAGCACCGAGGCGACAAGGTCCGCCCCGAAACCCGCGGTCGAACCGCAGCCGACACCCGCCGCACACCGCACGACACCCGTCCAGCAGCAAACGACACCCGTCGAGCAGCAGCTCGCCCCGGCACAACCCGCCGGGCGGCAGGCTGGGCCGGCTCTGGGGCGTACCCCGGAATCGGAGCTGCGCGCGGTCGCCGCGCGCGTGCTCGACCACCCGGGCTTCGCGCCGGAGCTTCTTGCCCTGGCCGCGGTGCGGTCGCTCGGGCCCGGCGCGGCCGAATGGGCAGTGGGGTTGCGCACCAGGTATCCGGATGCCTCGGCGGACGGCCTGGCCCGGTTGGCGACGCGGCGGTTCGTCCGCTCGGCGGGGGCGGGCGGGGCGACTGCCGCGCTGGCTGGCTTCTTCGCGCCGGTGGCCGAGTTGGCGGCGGTGCTGTGGACGCACTCGGAGCTGGTGCTGCACCTGGCCGCCGCGTACGGCGAGGATCCGACGCATCCCGATCGTGCCGTCGACCTGCTGGTGCTGACCCAGGTGCACCCGGATCGGGCGAGCGCGGCGGCGGCCCTGACTGCCGCCGAGTCGCCGGGTGATCCGGTCGAGGGGGCGTGGCCGCGGGCGGCGGAGGCGGCCTGGCGGTTGGCAGCGCCGCTCACGGCGCAGGCCGGCGGCTGGGTGGTGTTGCGGCTGGCGGCCCGGTTGTTGCCGGGTGCGGCGGTGCTCGCGGCGACGCTGGGTGACTCGGCGGCGGCCGACCGGCTCGCGGCCCGGGCGGTGGCCGTCTACCGACCGGGCCGGCGCTGACGGTGGCCGTCCACCGACCCGATCCGGCGCTGACCGGTCAGAGCCAGTCGAACCATTCCCGGGGCAGCAGCGCGTAGCCGACGAAGGCGAACACGTCGAGCACCGTGTGCGCGATGACCAGCGGCATCACCCGCCGGGTGCGCAGGTAGAAGAGGCTGAACACGACGCCCATGATGGCGTTGCCGACGAAGGCGCCGAAGCCCTGGTAGAGGTGGTACGAGCCGCGCAGCAGCGCACTGGCCGCGATGATCGCGGCCAGCCGCCAGTGGAGCTGACGCAGCCTGGTGACCAGGTAACCGACCACGATCACCTCCTCCAACACGGCGTTCTGGGCGGCGGCGAGGATCAGCACCGGGACCGCCCACCAGACGCCCGGCAGCGAGGCCGGCACCAGCGTGGCGTTGAGGCCGAGGTGGGCCGCCACCCAGAACAGCGCCAGCCCGGGTAGGCCGATCAGCGCCGCCAGGCCGGCCCCGCGGGCCAGATCCTGACCGGGCCGCCCGGCGTCCAGGCCGAGGGTCCGTGCCGGGTCGCCGGGGTCACGGCTGAGCAGGTGTACGGCGAGCAGCACCGGCAGCAACGCGAACACGATGCCGAGCAACTGGTACGTGAGGTCCAGCCAGGGTCGGGCTGATGCCGAGGTGTTCAGCGAGGCGGTCTGCTTGGAGAGCGGACCGTCGGCGGTCAACTTGGCGATGATCGAGACCACCGCGTAGATCGCTGACTGGCCCAGGGACAGGCCGAGGACCAGCAACGTCTCGGTGCCCAGGATGCGGCGGGACACCGGGCGGGTCAGCTCAACTGTCACCGCACCACTCTGCCCGACGCACGGCACCAGTGGCACGGCCGACCGACCACCATGAGCCGATCGCACATTCTGTGCGACCAGTCGACACTCTCCGTGGAGATTCTATGGGCGCCCGATCCGATGCCGTCTGGAGGAGGAGCGTCCGTGGACAACCTCGCGCGGTTGCTGAAGGAGAGTTGGACCCTGGTCGAGGACGACCGGGTCCGGCTGACCGAGCATTTCTACGCCCGAGTGTTCCTGCTCGACCCCGCCCTGCGGCAACTCTTCCCGGTGCAGATGACCGGCCAGGGCGACCGCCTGCTCGAAGCGATCATCACGGCGATCCACACTGTCGACGACCCGGAAAGCTTCGACGAGTTCCTCCGGGCGTTGGGCCGCGACCACCGCAAGTACCACGTCGACGAGCGGCACTACGCGACGATGGGTGTCGCCCTGCTGGACGCGCTGCGCAGCACCGCCGGCGACGGCTGGAACCTGGAGTACGACCAGGCGTGGCGGGAGGCGTACGCGGCGATCGCCGCCCTGATGGTGGCCGGCGCCGCCTCGGACGACGACCCGCCGTTCTGGCACGCCGAGGTGTTGACCCACGAGCGGCACGGCCCGGACACCGCAGTGCTGACCTGCCGGGCGTTGCAGCATCCGCTGCGGTGGCAGGCGGGGCAGTACGTGAGCCTGGAGGTGCCGCGCCACCACCCCCGGGTTTGGCGCAACTATTCGGTGGCGAACGCCCCGAACGACGACAACGTGCTGGAGTTCCACGTCCGCTCCCCGGGGGCCGGCTGGGTTTCCGGCGCGCTGGTGCGTCGGGTACGGCCCGGTGAACTGCTGCGCCTGGCGGCACCGATGGGGTCGATGACCCTGGACCGCGCCTCGGAACGGGACATCCTCTGTGTGGCCGGCGGCGTCGGGCTGGCGCCGATCAAGGCGCTGGTGGAGGAGTTGGCCACCTTCAACCGGACCCGGTGGGTGCACGTCTTCTACGGCGCCCGGCAGGCGGCCGACCTGTACGGCCTGGCCGGGTTGCAGGAGTTGGTGACCGTACACCCGTGGTTGTCGGTCACAGCGGCGTGCAGTGAGGACCCGGACTTCGACGGCGAGCAGGGCGAGATCCCTGAGGTGATGGCCCGGTACGGCCCGTGGACCACGCACGACTGCTACGTCTCCGGTGTCGCCCGGATGGTCCGGTCCACCTTGCGGGTGCTCGCCGCGGACGGCGTGCCGTCACCGCACATCCGCTACGACACCTTCGGTGACCTTTAGACGTTCCTCCCCCCACGCCGGGGCGCGTGCCCCCGCCCCCTGGGGCACGCGCCCCGGCCCCTTCCTGTTCCCGGTCTAGTAGCGCCAGGGGTTGCCGGTCTCGCGGTACTCCTCCACCGGCACCAACGGCACGCCGGGTGCCATCCGGTCGACGTAGAGCCGGCCTTCCAGGTGGTCGATCTCGTGGGCTACCAGCCGGGCCATGCCGAACGCGAACGACGTGATGATCCGGCTGCCGTCCCACTGGGCGTGCTCCACGTCCAGTCGCAGCGGTCGGGGCACCAGACCTCGGTGGTCGAAGAAGGAGAGGCAGCCCTCGTACTGTTCGTCGGTTTCCGGGTCGGCGTCGACCACCCGGGGGTTGAGCAGTACGACAGGTTCCGCCGAGCGGTCGGGCGGTCGCACCACGGCCGCCGCGCGGCCGATGCCGAACTGCGGCGCGGCGACGCCCACTCCCTTGCTGAACGGGTGCAGTTCGTCGAGTCGGGCGAGGGCCATGGTGAGCCGGTCGACCACGTCCCGGGCGACGTGTTCCTCGGTGGGCAGGTCGAACGGGCGGGCGCGCTGACGGAGCACGTCGTCCCCCCGTTGCACGATGCCGAGGCCGCGCATCCGGTCGCTGGGTCGGACGCGGGTGCTGCCGGGGCCGAGGTCCGGTTCGGTGTCCGGGCGGGCGCGGAACCGCCACTGCATCCGGTACCTGGCGTTCAACGGTGGGTCGTCGGTCTGCCAGTCGTAGATCGCCCGGTCGCTCTCGTCGTGACGCTGCGGCGCGGTCCGCAGCGGGCCCTCCTCCGCGCTGAGCGAGGTTTCCACGCCCCAGACCTGTGGGTCGAGCGCCGCCGGCAGGTCCAGGCGTACGGCGAGCTGCCGGGTGGGTAGTCGGACGGCTCGCTGGAACCAGGGGCCCCACTTCTCGTGCCCGACGCTGTACGCGTACTCGATGGTGGCCCGGTCGCCGGGGTAGAGGGGGAAGCGTCGCTCCCCGTTCTCGAAGAGCAGCCAGATCTCCTTGAACGCGTCGCGGTCGTGCTTGGCGCGCCAGTGCATCGGCTCCGGGTCGCCCCCGCCGTCGTCCCGGTGGGCCTGTATCTGCAGCTCGGCGAAGGTGAGGGGGTGCTCCCGGTGGTGCCGGTTGGAGCGGCCGGGGTCGTTCGGGTAACGGTCGACGGCGACCCGGGCCAGGTAGCGGGTCACCGGCTCGGTGCCGGCGTTGTACAGCTCACGGTGGATGACGCACCGGTAGCCGTCGTCGGTGTGGACGAGGGTGGCCAGTTCCCGTTCCACGACCAGGCCGGTGCCGGGTGGCAGCCACTGCCCCGGCAGGTACGGCTCGCGCTGCGGTTGACCCGTCCGGGCGTGCCGTAGGTCGTCGTACTCCCGGAAGCGCTGCCAGATGGCACCGCTGGCCTCCAGGACAGCTTCCGCGCGGCGGGCGAAGTCCTCGGTCGGACGGTGCCGGCGCCCCTCGACGTGGCTCACGTAGGACGGGTCGAACCCCATCAGGACGGCCAGTTGCTTCTTGGACAACCCGCGCCCGGTCCGTTGCCTGGCGAGCTCGGCCGCGAAGGAGTCGGCAGCCCGTTCGAGGGGTGAGGTCGTCATCAGCTTCCTCGGGGCCGGGGATATAAGTTTCACGTTCCGTGGCCGAGCACACACGTATGTGGCATGTTTTCGACACACGGCTTGACAATTCACCGATGACCATCGATTGTGCGACCGCGTTTCCCAGCACTGACTCCGGGTAGTACGCGAAGCGCTACTTCTCGCGGGATGGCGGGCCCGGGCGTCCGGGATGTGACCAAGGTGAGGCTTCCCTTACGGCCCGGGGTCTGGTTAGGCTAGCCTTAGCTCAGGACGGCACTGGTTCGTCCGCCGGGGCGCACTCCTCGGTCACGCAGACGGGGGACGGCTCAGGTGACAGCGGTGATGCCGAGGCAGCAGGCCACCACCACGCCGCTCGCCCCCGTCACCGCAGCGCTCCGCGCCATGTTCGGCACCGACGACCTCCCCGGGCTCGCCCGGGGCCTGCTTGTCGACGACGAGCTCGGCTGGGCACCCGCCACCACCCTCATCGACGGCACCCGGCTGCCGGAGCTGCTGAACGGCGCCGCCGTCCGCTGGGGTGGCACCCCGCACGCCTGCGCGGCGCTGGCCTGGAAGTCGTACAGCTACTGGGCCGCGTTGCCGGTAGTGCTCGGCTGGGCCTCCGCCCGGCGGGTGCCGCTGCTTGGTCCGGCCGACCTGCTGATCCACTTCGAGGACCACCGGCAGTTGCTCACCATGGGCCTGCGCCGGGGCACCACAGTGGCGGTGCTGCCGAACGACCCGCTGGCGCTCGCCGGCCTGCCTGAGGTACGCGTCGTCGCCGACGAGGCGGAGTTGTTGGCCGCGCTGCGCGCGTCACTGCTCGACGCCCACCTGGCGCCGCTCATCACCGCGATCCAGTCCGAGGTGCGGGTGGGCACCCGGACACTGCTCGGCTCGGTCGCCTCCGGCATCGCACACGGCATCCTGCGGGCCGCCGACGCACTGCCTGGCTCCACGGTGCAGAGCATCGACACCCTGCTCGGCGCACTCGACCTCACCGACCTGATCGAGTTGGTGCCCGGGCCGACGGGTGAGCCGACGGTGCAGCGCCGCACCTGCTGTCTCGCCTTCACCCTGCCCCGGCCGAAGGTCTGCCAGGGCTGCTGCGTCCGCTAGGGCCTCTGCCGAGACGCACGCCTCAGTCGGTCAACGACCTGACGTCCCACACCCACACCCCGCCGGTGAAGGCCGGTTGGATCCCGGTCAGCTCGGTCATCCCCCGCCGGAGCGCGGCCTCCTGCTCGTGTGGCCCGAGGATGACCACCCCCGCCCGCCAGTAGCGCAGGTCGTCGACCGCGCGGACCCGACTCTGCGGTGTGATCGGCGGCACCGCCCCCGTACGCCTGATGGTGGCGAAGAAGCTGCTGGTGGGGCGGGGAGTGGCACCGAACAGCGCGACCTTCGGCGGGTCGGCGGTCGGGCGGGTGTCCGGGCCGAGGAAGTAACCACGGGCCAGCGGCATGTCCAGGCGGGTCGCCGCCGACCAACGCAGTGGCTCCGCGTACGTGGTGTCCGGCAACGGCAGTGTCACCACACTGCGCCCACCAGCCACGTACGGCCGCCACGCCCCACTCGTCACGAATGTGGGGATCGGTTCGAGGTGGGCCACCGGCAGCGGGGTGGGGACGATCGGCAGCAGGGCCATCGTGAGCACTGTCGCGGTGACGAAGCGGACCTGCCCCCGGGCTGCCGGATGCGCGCCGGCCACCTCGCGGGCACGTTCGGCGCCGTAGGCGAGCAGCAGCCCGATGATCGGGGTGATCGCCAGCGCCCAGCGCGTCGGCACCACCGAGTGCAGGATGGGCAGGTTCTCCAGCGCCGCCCAGGGGCCCGGCACACCAGTACCCCGGTTGTCGAAGCGGACCTCCCGCCCCAGCGACAGCACCGCGAAGAGCAACCCGAGCGCGGCCAGCGCGAGCACCACTATCGAGCGGCGCAGCCACCAGACCAGGGCGATCACCAGCACCAGCAACCCCCAGCCGAAGAAGCTGTTCTCCTCGGTCGGGTTCTTGGCCAGGCCCGCGGCGGTGCGCGCGCTGCCGGCGAGTGATTCCCGGGAGTATGCGGCGAACGACGCCAGGTCGCTGGAGTAGCCGCGGATCAGGCGGGACAGCCCGGAGTACGCGTCCGGTCCGAAGAACTGGACGTACAGGGGGTACGCCAGCAGGAGCCCGGCGACCACGGCGGTGACGGCCAGGCCGGCGAGGAAGGATCGGGTCCGCGAGCGCAGATCCGCGCGGCCGAGGGCGAGCACCGCGATGACCACGCCGAGGCCGATCGCTGTCATCAGCAGGATCTCCAGGTTGAGGAACGCCTGCCAGACGATGACGAGGGCGAGGAGGACCCCGTTGCGCAGCCAGCGGCCCGGTTCGCCGAGTCGCAGCGTGCGCCAGATGATCAACGGGACGACGAACTGGGACACGATGTTCGGGTGCCCGTTGGCGTGCGACACCATGGCCGGCGCGAACGCGCAGAAGCCCGCGCCCAGCCACGCCGGCCCTCGGCTGCCGATCAGGACCCGGGAGAGCAGGAAATACCAGGCCGTGGCCGTGGCAATCAGGCCGGCGGTCAGGAAGACCAGGAATGACGCCCGAGGCCCGAACAACAGGGTGACAGGCGTCATTGGCAATGAAATGGATAATACGGACGTATTGGCCATCAGATTCACGCCGTCAGGGACGTTCATCTGATTGGAATGGTACGGATACGCAAAGTGCGTGACTACTCGCGCACCGTGAGCCATCATCCATTCAAACTGCGACTGATCAGACTGGTTGTCCCGGACATCGCTGCCGGGGTCCAGCCACAGCCGACAGGTGACCCAGAAGCCAAGCACCACGAAACTCAGCACGGCGGCCAGATCGGCCCACCTCCCCGCACGGGAAGGCCGGGCAGCACCGGAGGCCCCCTCCGCCGACGCCGCGGCGGCCGGGCCGCCGCTGTCGCTGGGCACGTCCGGTTCAGGAGTAGTCATGACAATTCACAGGGTAGTCAGCGCCTGGCACCACAGTGACATGTTTCGGGGTACTGCCGTACTATGTGCCGGGTTCGCCGACCGCCGATCACGAACCCACCCCCCGACCACAATTCGGCCACCCCGATGCCCCGATTCTTTCGCCGTCCCAGCGAATGATTCACTCTGTCGGTCCAGGCACGGGTCGAGTTCATATCGTGAGGAATCGACGCATGGCAGAAATCACTGGGGATCAGCGTGTGCAGTCCGAGGTGCTGGAAGGCCTGGCAACCGCTGTCAACCACCGTCGCTGGTTCATCGAACTGGCCGTGCCGTACCTCGGCGACGACCCGATCGAGATCGGCAGCGGCCTCGGTGACTACGCGCTGGAATGGTCCGAGCGGCTGCCCCGGTTCACCGCCACCGAGGCCGACCCGGACCGGCTGGTGCAGCTCAAGGAACGCCTCGCCGACCGTCCGAACATCAACGTCCGGCAGATGCTGCTGCCGCACAACGACCGCGGCGACTACAGCGCCGCCGTCTCGTACAACGTCCTGGAGCACATCGAGGACCACGTGGGCGCGCTCAGCAGCATGCGTGATCTGGTCCGACCCGGCGGGGCCGTGATCATCATCGTGCCGGCGTTCCAGTTCGCGATGGGCCCTGCCGACATCGCCACCGGGCACGTCCGCCGCTACACGAAGAAGACGCTCGGAGCGGCGATGACCGAGGCCGGGCTGACCATCGAGAAGATCCACTACGCCAACGCGCTCGGGCTGATCGGCTACTTCATGGCCACCAAGGTCTTCCGGCTGATGCCAAAGGAGGGCCCGATGGTCAAGGTGTACGACACCCTCGTCCTCCCCGCCACCAAGGCCGCCGAACAGCTCGTCCTCCCGCCGTTCGGCCAGTCCGTCTTCGCCGTAGCCCGAGTCCCAGCCTGACTGTCCTGGCTCCAACCCTGCCCCGCCCCGCCCCGCCCCGCCCCGCCCCGCCCCGCCGATCTTGCACTTTCGGTTGTCCTTATGCCTGTCAGGTCAGGAATGTCGGGATAGAAAGTGCAAGATCGCGGGAGCTTGAGGGCGGGAGCGCGGGGCGCCGGGGGGTTACTCCTTGATCTGGTACGTGGGGCGGATCACTGCCCTTGCCAGGGTGTGGAACGTCAGGTTGAAGCCGACGTAGGCGGGAGTGGCGTCCGGGGTCAGGTCCAGGCGATCGACGTCGAGAGCGTGCACGGCGAACACGTACCGGTGCGGGCGGTCACCGGGCGGCGGAGCCGCGCCGCCGTACCCCTGATCGCCGTAGTCGTTGCGGACCGAGAACGCCCCGCCGAGGTCGGTGCCCGCCGCACCGCCGGCGCCGGTGGGCAACTGGGTGACGCTGACCGGCACGTTCACCAGCACCCAGTGCCAGAAACCACTGCCGGTCGGCGCATCCGGGTCGTAGCAGGTCACCGTGAAGCTCTTCGTCTCGGCGGGGAAATCCGACCAGGTCAGCTGCGGCGAGACGTTGTCGCCCCCGGTGCTGCCGTGGGCGTGCCGGGCGTCCATCGGCTCGCCGTTCTGCACGTCGTCGCTCGTCAGCGTGAACGAGGGCAGCGTCGGCAGCAGCTCGTACGGGTCCGGGGCGATCGGTCGTTCCAGGGTCATGGGGACGAGTCCTTCCGAGTTGCGGAGATACCAGCCCCTTCTTACCCCGCCACGGCGTTCCCGACGACCGGAAGCGCGCGCTGACCGTCTGTGGTTTCGCAGAGCTACGTTTGAGGTCGGGCAGCGTTCCGCAGGGGGACATCGTGGCCGGCATCTGGCGGGACTTCGCGGTAGCTGTCATCACCGCGTTCCGCCGCCGGAACGAACGAGCAATCGCTGACGAACGCCGACGCGCTGTCGAGCGACTGGCCGAGGAGACGATCCGCAGGCAGCGGAGGCCCGCAGACCCGCCGGAGTGACCGGGACGCGGGGCACCGGACCGCCCCGCCGCGAACCGTCAAGATGACCTGATGGGGCGGTTCTTCCGGTCGCGGCCAGTCGTCACCGCGGAGACGCACCGACCGACGCTGTTCGAGGTCTTCTTCGACCTGGTGCTCGTCTTCGGCCTCATCCGGGTCACCACGTTCATGAGCGAGCACCCCACGGCCGTGACCCTCGTGCAGGGGCTGCTCGTCCTCATGCTGCTCTGGAACTCGTGGCTGGTCTACGCCTGGCTGGGCAACTACGTCCGGATCGACGTCGGGCTGATCCGGGTCGGCATAGCCGTGGCGATGGGAGCCGTCTTCCTCATCGCGCTCGTCCTCCCCGAGGCCTGGGAAACCGGTCCGGGGACGAGGACAGCCAGGCTGATCCTGGTGCTGGCGTACGCAGTGGTGCGGTCCACCCAGTTCATCCTCTTCTACTGGGTGTCGGTGGACGACCCCCGGCGACTCAGGACCGTTCGGCTCTACGCCCTCACCACAGCGCTGTCCTGGATTCCGCTCGTTGTCGGAGCGATGGTCGGCGGCACCGCGCAGATCCTGCTCTGGGCGCTGGCGCTCGTCATCGACATGGGCGGCGGCGTGCTCGCCCTGCTGGTAGGCGGGTGGCCGATACGCAGTCCCGGCCACTTCGCGGAGCGGCACGGCCTAGTGGTGATCATCGCTCTCGGCGAGTCCCTGATCTCGGTCGGCGCCGGAATCGGAACACAGGCTATCCACTGGCCGACCCTGGCGGCGGCGCTGCTCACCCTCACCGTCACAGGTTGCCTGTACTGGCTGTACTTCCCGAGCGCGGCGAGCGCCGGGAACGCGCTGACGACGGATTCCGGGCTGCATCGGGGCTTCGTGGCCGGCAATGCGTACAGCGTCGCCCACCTCCCGCTGCTCGCCGGGACCATCTACGTGGCGCTGGGAGTCGAAGAGGTGCTCGCCGCCATGACACAGGGACAGTCCCACGAAGCCCTGCACTGGATCCCGGCCATCGCGCTGTTCGGCGGGACCGCCCTGTACCTCGCGGGCCGGGCGACGTTCCTGGTGCTCAGCGTCCGGTGCGTACGACCGGGGCAGCTCGTCGCTCCCGTCGTGGCGCTGTTGTTACTGCCCGTCGGCCGTTACCTGCCCGGCCTGGCCGCCCTCAGCCTGCTCACCGTGTTTCTCGTGGTGCTGCTCAGCTACGAGGCCTGGACCCGGAGATCACCTCGGGCTCAGTGAAGTCGGGGTGTCCGAGGAGCCCGGACGCCCCGACTTCCGGAAAGTCCAGTGGATCAAGGTGGGCGGAGGGTGTGGGATTCGAACCCACGAAGACATCGCTGCCTTACCGGTTTTCAAGACCAGCGCCATCGGCCACTAGGCGAACCCTCCTGGACCGCCACCCGTGGGCGTACGGCCACGCATAGTCTGCCACGGCTCGCTCCGGACGGCCCGGCGTCCCTCCCCGGTTCTCCGGCCAGGCGGTCTGCGGTGTCCACAGTGGGCTGGACGGTGCGCCTGCGGCACCCGGTGAGATCGGGAAGACTGGCCCCATGCGAGCCGTCACGATTCCTGAGCCCGGTGGACCCGACGCGCTGGTCTGGGCCGAGGTGCCCGACCCGGAGCCGGGGCCGGACGAGGTGATCGTGGACGTGCGGGCCAGCGGGGTGAACCGCGCTGACCTGCTACAACGGCAGGGGGCCTATCCGCCACCGCCGGGCGCGCCCGCGTACCCCGGGTTGGAATGCTCCGGGGTGATCACTGAGGTTGGCGCGGACGTCGCCGGGTGGGCGGTCGGGCAGCAGGTCTGTGCGTTGCTGGCCGGCGGCGGGTACGCGGAGCGGGTCGCCGTCCCGGCCGGGCAACTGCTGCCGGTCCCGGCCTGCGACCCGGTCGACGCGGCGGCGCTGCCCGAGGTGGCCTGCACGGTCTGGTCGAACCTGGTCCAGGTGGCGCGGCTCGGCGCGGGCGAGACGCTGCTGGTGCACGGCGGTGGCAGTGGGATCGGCACCTTCGCCGTGCAGCTCGGCGCGGCGCTCGGTGTGACAGTGCTGACCACCGCACGGGAGCCCAAGCACGCCCGGCTGCGTGAGCTGGGTGCGGCACACGTGATCGACTACCAGGAGCAGGACTTCGTCGAGGAGGCCCAGCGGGTCACCGACGGGCGCGGCGTGGACGTCATCCTGGACATCATGGGCGCGTCCTACCTGGGGCGGAACGTGTCGGCGCTGGCCACCGGCGGTCGGCTCGTGGTGATCGGGATGCAGGGTGGGCGCAAGGGCGAGGTGAATCTCTCCGCCTTGATGACCAAGCGGGCGAGCATCACCGCGACGTCGCTACGGTCCCGTCCGCTCGCCGAGAAGGCGGAGATCGTCCAGGGCGTACGGGACGAGGTGTGGCCGCTGGTCGAGGCGGGCCGGATCCGGCCGATCGTCGACCGGCGGCTTCCGATGACCGAGGCGGCGCAGGCGCACCGGCTCGTCGAGTCGCACGATCACTTCGGCAAGGTGCTGCTGACCCGCCCGGCCGGCGGCGGGGCGGCGGTCAGTTGAGGGCGCTTGCCAGCGTCGGGTCGTCGGTCGGTCGGGGCAGCACGAGCCGGGCGCCCGGGCCCTCCCCGGCCAGGGTGTCCTGGGGGTTGTTGAGGGTGCAGCGCTGCAGGGAGAGGCAGCCGCAGCCGATGCAGCCGTCCAGGTCGTCGCGGAGCTTGGTGAGCAGCCGGATCCGCTCGTTCAGCCGGCTGCGCCAGCTCGCGGAGAGGCGCGCCCAGTCCTGCGGGCTGGGGGTGCGGGCCTCGGGGAGGGAGTCGAGTGCCTCCCGGATCTCGTCGAGCGAGACGCCGACCTGCTGGGAGATGCGGATGAAGGCGACTCGCCGCAACTCGGCGCGGGCGTAGCGGCGCTGGTTACCGCCGGTGCGGTCGGCGCGGATCAGCCCGAGTCGCTCGTAGTAGCGCAGCGCCGACGGCGCCACCCCGGAACGGGCGGACAGCTCACCGATCGTCAGTAGATCCGCCATCACCAGATCCTTGAGTTGAAGTTGACTTCAACTCAAACACTAGCGGCCTGCCGGCGACACCGACCACCGCCCGCGGTGGTCGGTGTCGCACCTGACCGGGGTCAGTTGGCGGCGGAGACGGCGGGGCGACGGCGAGCGCGCTCGCGCCCGAGGATCCAAATCGCCTCGACGCCGTCCTTCCAGGTGATCTTCTTGCCCTCTTCGCGGCCGCGCGCACGGTAGCTGATCGGCACCTCGTACGGCCGGATCCGGCGACGCAGCAGCTTGCCGGTCACCTCGGCCTCCATGCCGAAGCCGCGCGAGCGCACCTCGAGCGAGCGGTAGAGCGCCACCGGCATCAGCTTGAAGCAGGTCTCCAGGTCACCGATGTACGAGTTGAACAGCACGTTGGCCGCCATCGTGACGCCCTTGTTGCCCATCACGTACCAGAAGCTGTAGGCACTGTGGCTGCCGAAGGTGCGGTTGCCGTAGACCACCGTGGCCCGCCCGTCGAGCACCGGGTCGAGCAGCTTGGGGATGTCCTGCGGGTCGTACTCGAGGTCGGCGTCGAGGATGACCATGTAGTCGCCCTCGGCGCTGTCGACAGCCGTCTTGATGGCGGCACCCTTGCCGGCGTTGCGCTGGTGGGTGATGACCCGCAGACGCGCGTCGTCGGCGCGACCGAGGATCTCGCCGGTGCCGTCCCGGCTGCCGTCGTCGACGATGAGGAGTTCGATCTCACAGGGATAGTCGACCGCCAGCGCCTGCTTGAGGGCATCCGCGATGCGTTCTTCCTCGTTGTAGACCGGCATGAGGATCGAGAGCTTCACGGGAATCTCCACGGTGGCGGCAACACGACGGCCATAGCCTAGCCTGGTTGGTTTGTTAACCGCGTACCGCCACCGTGGGCAGTCGGCGCGGCGGTTTCAGATCCATGGTGTTTACTTCCGCCATGTCGGCTGCCGGCTCCCTGCTCGCGGCGGTTCCCGCCGCCGCGTTGGTCCTGCTCACCATCGCGCTGCGGCCACGCGAGGTTGGTGCGGTGGCACCGCTGCGGCTCGGCGTGGT
Organism: Micromonospora sp. NPDC005710; assembly: GCF_040630995.1. NCBI lineage: Bacteria > Bacillati > Actinomycetota > Actinomycetes > Micromonosporales > Micromonosporaceae > Micromonospora > Micromonospora sp. NPDC005710. The sequence continues at coordinate 58,956 of NZ_JBEXYP010000026.1, forward strand.
GCGCGCCGTCCTGCTCGGCGGGGCGTACGCGGTCGTCGTCGTCGAGGTGCTGGGTGCCTCGCATGCGCTGACCCGGCAGGCGTTCGTCGCCGCCTGGCTGCTCTTCCTGGCCGCTGCCGCCACGGCGGCGGGCCTGCGGTGGCGACGGGCAACCCGCCTCGGGCAGCCGTCCGCAACGGAATCGGTGACAGTCGGTGCTGAGCCAGTGACAGTGGGCGCGGTGGCGTCCGGCGGTGGCTCCGACGTTTCCGTACCGCTCGTTGAGCGCTCCGATCCCGAGCCCGCGCCGCCCCGGGCCGGCCGGGGGCCCGCCGGCCTGTTGGCCACGGCGGCCGACACCTGGCGTACGGCCCGGCCTGGCGAACGCCTCCTCGCCGGCACTATCGGCGGGCTGGTCCTGGTGGAGTTGCTTGTCGCACTGCTGGCCGAGCCGAACAACTTCGACTCGCAGACCTATCACCTGCCGAAGGTGGAGCACTGGGTCGCCCAGGGCGACCTGGATTTCTGGCCCACCGCCATCCACCGGCAGGTGACCATCCCGCCCGGTGCCGAGTACCTGCTGTTGCACCTGCGTCTGCTCACCGGCGGGGATCAGCTGTACAACCTGGTGCAGTGGGCGGCCGGGGTGGTCTGCCTCCTGGTGGCCGCGCGGATCACCGCGCAACTCGGCGGCGGGCGGCGGGCCCAGTTGCTCACCGCGTTCGTGCTGGCGACCACGCCGATGGTGGTGCTCCAGGCGACAAGCACGCAGACCGACCTGGTCTGCGCGGCGTGGGTGGCCTGCGCGGCGACGCTGGTGCTGGACGGGCTGCGTCGACGGACCGGCTGGGGCACGCTGCTCGGGCTGGGGGCGGCCACCGGGCTGACCGCGGTGACCAAGACCAGCGGACTGATAGCTGTCGGCCCGCTGCTGGTGCTCTGGGGGCTGGCCCAGTTGAGGCTGGCCCGGGCCGAGAGCACGGCAGCGCCGGGCGAGGGTCGGCGGTCCGGGCTGGTCGGTGGGCTGGCTCGCACGGTCGGCGGTTCGGTGCTGATCCTGGTGGTGGCGGCCGTGGTGGTCGGCCCGTTCCTGGCCCGGGTGACAGCCGAGTTCGGGCACCCGCTGGGGCCACCCCGGCTCCGCGAGTCCATCCCGATGGAACGGCACGACCCGGCGTCGATAGTTGTCAACGGGCTGCGGATCGGGCACACCGCCTTCGACACCCCGCTCGCGCCGCTGCGTCGGGCCGGGGCCGACGTGATCATCAGTGGTGCCGAGGCGGTCGGGGTCGACCCGCAGGACCGGGCGATCACCTTCGGGCGGGAACGGTTTCCGGAGCCGGCCTGGTATCCGGACGAGGACCGGGTGGCGTTTCCACTGGCCGGCGCGTTGGCGGTGATCGGTGCGGTGATCGCGCTCGCCCGACCACTGCGGGTCGCCCCCGAGCGGGCCGGGTCGCTGCGGGCGTACGCCGGGGTGGTGGTCACCGCCGCACTGCTGCACACCGCAATGATCAAGTGGCAGCCATGGGGAAACCGGCTGCTCCTCTACGCCGTGGTGCTGGCCGTACCCCTGGCCGGCCTCTGGCTGGACGCGCTCCTGCGCGAGCGCGCGGGTGGGCGCCGGTCGATAGCCACCGTGGCGGCCGTCACTGTGCTTGCCGCCTCGGCGCTGGCCGGAGTGCTCGCGCTGTCGTACGGCTTCCCGCGCCGGTTGGTCGGTTCCGGCTCGGTCTTCACCACCTCGGACTGGGACACCCGGTTCCTGCGCCGTCCACAGTGGGCCGACGAGTTCCGCTGGGCGGCGACGGCGGTCCAGGACAGCGGTGCGCGACGGATCGGGCTGGCGCAGCAGAACGACAACTGGGAGTACCCGTGGTGGCTGCTGCTGCGGCAGCCCGACGGTGGCTCACCGGATCTGGTGGCGTTGCAGTCCGTACTGCCCGATCGTCCGCCGGCGGAGCCGTCCTCGGTCGACGCGATCGTCTGCACCGGCAGTAGGGCGGCCTGCGCCACACTCGTCCCGGCCGGTTGGCGGCTGGAGTTCCGCAGCTACGTCGGCTACGCACTGCCGCCGGGCCGCTGACCCAGAAGCCAGCCCAGCGCCGCCACGACGCGGAAGGCGGGGGCCCTGGCGTCGACCAGGGCCCCCGCTCTCACTTGGCGCGCGGAACGAGGATGAGTCGGGCCACGCCCTTGTCGCCGTCCTTCGCACCGGCCACGCCGAGCGTCGCCCCGACCTTGACCTCACTCGGCTGCACTGTCGCCCGCCGCTCGACCACCCGCAGGTCGTCGCCGAAGCTCCAGGTCATCGTGAAACCGTCGGTGGACTTGACGGTCACCGAGTCACCGTCGATCGCTGTCACCTCACCGCGCTGCACGACGACCGTCTGCGTACCGCTGTCCTTCGTCTTCACCACCGCCTCACCGTGCAGGGTGTTCTTGCGCAGCAGCACGCGGGCCTGGCGGCGCTTGCGCCACTCCTCGCCGCGCTTCTCCCGGCCCTTCTCCTTCGCGCTGGGAGACGCGTCCGGCGTGGGGGTGGCAGGTGCGGCGATGGTCTGCACGTCCAGGTCGTCGGCGTCGAAGCCCATCGCGGTCAGCGCCTGACCCTCGACCCCCATGGCGGCGGCGACATCGACCGCTACGTCCCGGGCGGGCTGGCTGGCCACCTCGGCCGCGCCGCAGCCGCTGACGCCGAGCGCGACCGCCGCGAACAGTGCCGTGGTGCCGGTGGCGATACCCCAACGTGGCATGACTCTCCCTCTCGTCAGTGGAGCCCTCAGCCTTCCCCGGAACGACGAGCGGAGCGTCAGGCCGATGTTCGGGTCAGGTAAGGATCACCGGGCAGGTGGACGGTGAAGGCGGCACCGCCCTCCGGTGCGTGCCCCGCGGCGATCTCCCCACCCAACCGCCGGACCAGCCCGGCGGCCAGCGCCAACCCCAGCCCACTGCCCACCTTGCGCACCCCCCGGTAACGCTGGTGCAGCGCACCGCGTTCGAAGGCCACCGCCAGGTCGTCGTCGGTGAAGCCGGGCCCGCCGTCGCGAACCTCCAACACGCCGCCGAGCGCCGGGTCCGCGCCAGCCGGCCGGACCGCGAGCACCACGGGCGACCCCGGGGGTACGACCCGCAGCGCGTTCTCCAGCAACCCGTCGAGCACCTGCCTGATCCGCCCCGGATCGGTGTACGCGGGCACCGGCTGACCGGGCGTCTCCACCCGGAACGGCACGCCCACCGCGGCACACCGACCGGACCAGGTCGGTTCCGCGTCCACTGCCAGCCCGGTCAGGTCCACCGGCACCGGTTCCAGAGGGAAGTCGGCGGCCTCCAGGCGGGCCAGTGCCAGCAGGTCGCCGATCAGCCGGTCCAGGTGTTGGGCCTCGGTCAGCATCGTCCGGCCGGTGTCCACAGTGTCGTCGGCACCGAGCACCCCGTCGGCGAGCGCCTCGGCGTACCCCCGGATAGCAGTCAGCGGGGTGCGCAGCTCGTGCGAGACGGAGAGCAGGAACTCCCGCTGCCGGCCCTCGCTGGTGGCCAGTGCGGCAGCCAGCCCGTTCAACGCCTCGGCCAGGTCGGCGACCTCGTCCGGCGGTTCGACCGGAACCCGGACGGCGCGTTCACCGGCCCGCAGCCGGGCGGCGGCGGTGGCCGCGACCCGGATCGGCCGGGCCAGCCGACGGGCCAGCAGCAGCCCGGCCACCACACCGGCGGTCAACCCGGCCAGCAGCGGCAACCAGAGGCTGAGCAGCACCCGGGCCCACAGCCCGTCGGCCAGCGGACGGGACAGCACCACCCCGTTGCCGCCGGGCAGGGCCCGACCCTCGACCAGGGCCCGTGCACCGTTCACCGAGCGGCGGGCCGACACGTTGCGGCCCTGCCCGATCCGCTGCACCACCCGCTGTGGCAGACCCTCCCGGTCGACCGCCCCGCGCCGGATCAGGTACGCGTCGATGCCCTGGTCGCGCAGTTGCTGGATGAGCCGTTCCTCGTCGGCGCTGCGACCCCGGTCGAGGCGGGTCCGCAGCACCTCGGCCGCGAGCCGGGCCTGGGCGGCGAGCGCCTGCTGCTCGCTCCGCTCCGCGCCCCGGATCGCCAACGGCACCGCGACGATGGCGGTGACGAGCACCGACACCAGCGCCACCGCGCAGGTGACGAGCACCGCGCGGGCGGTCAGCGTACGGCCGAACCGGCCTCGCCGAGGTGCGGTGGGTGCGTTCGCGCCGACCACCGGCAGAGCCATGGTCGGCGAATCCACGCGCCCAGGGTGATCAGGCATCGACCGCGTACCCCACGCCGCGGTGGGTCCGGATCACACTCGCCGGGCCGAGCTTCGCGCGCACCTGGGCGACGTGCACGTCCACCGTCCGGGTGCCGGCGTGCGCCGCGTAACCCCAGACCCCGGCCAGCAGCTCCTCCCTGGTGAAGACCCGGCCGGGCCGGGCCATCAGATGGGCCAGCAGGTCGAACTCGGTGGAGGTGAGCTGCACCGGGGCGCCCCCGGCGGTGACGGTGCGGCGGGCCGGGTCGAGCGTCACCGGGCCGACGACACGCGGCCGGTCCGCGCCCTCCGGGCCGCCGGCGGATCGGCGCAGCACCGCACGCACCCGGGCGACCAGCTCCCGTGGGCTGAACGGCTTGGTCACGTAGTCGTCGGCCCCCAGCTCCAGGCCGACGATCCGGTCCACCTCGTCGTCCCGCGCCGTGAGGAAGATGACGGGGGTCCAGTCGCCGGCCTCGCGCAGCCGGCGGCAGATCTCGGTGCCGGGCAGGCCCGGCAGCGCGATGTCCAGAACGCAGGCCACCGGGCGCAACCGGCGGGCGGCGCTCAGACCGGCCTCGCCGTCACGTTCCAGGTGGACGCCGAACCCGTCCCGGGTGAGGTAGAGCCGGACCAGGTCGGCGATGGCCGGCTCGTCCTCCACGACGAGGACAAGCCCGCGATGCGGTGGTTCGACTGTCACCGGCCCATGATTGCCGACCGCGACGGCTCGGCGCGATCGGTGTGTGTTCGGGTTCGGTAAAGGCGGGAACGAGGGGTCGGCGTCACCAGGACGGGGCGAACATCCCGGGCCGCGCGACGGCCGGCGTGTCACCGATGCTGGCGACGACGCGCGCGCCGGGAGGCCGCAGGCGGGTCCGGAACGCCTGGTTGAGCAACGCGTCGAGCTGCCACACCTGCTTCGGGTGACTGGTCTTGACGAGGAACCGCTCACGGATCCCGTCGATAGCGGTGGCCGCCATCTCCACCGACTGGAGCCGCGGGTCCGGGCTCCAGGTCACGTTGCTCAGCTCACGCAACTCGGTGTTGAGGTGCAGGCGCAGCCGGTGCAGGAGGCGGGTCTGCTGGGTCACCACCAGGCGACGGTGCGTGAGCAGCAACAGGTAGTCGCCGGTGACCGGGCGGTCGGGGCGGCTGCAACGGGTGACCAGGATGGTGGCGTCACCGGAGCCGACGCAGCGCCGGAAGACCGGCATGTGCCGGCTCACCGTCTGCACGGCCAGGCCAGCCTCGGCGGCGGCCGGGAGGAACGTTCGGGAGAAGACGTCCATGACCTGCCCAACGACACCCCCAGCGGGGTGACGTGGGTCACGCGGAATTTTTGGAAGTTCCACGCCGCCTGTCGCACAGCCTGTCCGACTTCCGACTCGGACGGATCATGGTCAGGGGTTGGGCTCAAGTGGGCTGGCGGAGAACAGCTCCTCCAGCCACCCGGGGACCGCGTCGGCGTACTCGGCGCGGGACTCCGCAGCGGTGTCCAGTGCGCGACGCCAGGACAGCGACCGACTCACCGGCCCCAGGTTGATCGCGAGGTCGGCGGCCTCGATGAGCGTCCGGCGGTCGTACCGGTCGGTCCAGGCCTCCAGGTACGCGTCGCGCAGCCGAACCAGCCGGGCGTCGTCGGCGGCGAGCGTGCTGGCGTGGCCGATGGAGCGCAGGGTCACCAGCAGCGTGCCGAACGGGTGCGCCACCGAGGCGTCACCCCAGTCGAAGAAGCGGTACCCGGCACTGCCGGCGAAGACGTTGCCGTCGTGCAGGTCGTCGTGTTGCACGGTGGCCGGAATACCGAGGTCGGCGAGCCGTCGGCACCGCTGCGCGTACGACGGCACCTCCGCCCGCAACCGCTCGTACAGGTCCGGGCCGAGCCCGCCCTCGGCACCGATCAGCAGCGCCTCGCGATCGTCGAGCAGCTCGGCGAAGAGGCCGGCCAGCACCTCCGGGCGCTGATCCGGCACTCCCAGGGCGACCAGCTCGTCGGCGCGCGACTCGCTCGCCACCTGCAGTGCCGCGTACCCGGGCAGCGCCCGCTCCCAGTGCGCCAGATCGGGGTCGCACCCCAACACGTCGCGCAACGACTCGCCGCCGTCGGGCAGCAGCGACCAACCCCGCGCCGGGTCCACAGCGATCGGCGTCAGCACCCGGTCGGGCGTCCACTCGGCCAGTGCCGTGATCAGGACCGTCTCGTGCACGGTGCCTGGGTTGTTGGCCTTGAACCAGACCGGCCCGTCGTCGGTGGGCACCCGCCAGACCAGCGACCACGGACGCACCCGGGGCTCCACCGGCCCGGTCACCCGTCGGCCCGACCCGCTCAGCCGCGCGTCGACCCAGGACCGGGCCCGCACCTGCCACTGCTCGCTGGACCAGTCGAAGGCGTGCTCACTGGCGATCGTCGTCACGCTGGGCACCCTAGGCCGCTTCGCCGACGTTGGGGACCGCTTTTCCGGCGCCGGCACGCCGCAGCGTTCCACCAGAGGGCAGAGACTTCGCGATTGCGCACTCCAAGAGATGCGCCGAGACGACTCTGAGCGACATCATCGCTGCGCAAAGTCATCATGCTCACGTCGGCCCCGGGAGTAGAGCCATGACGGAAACGCCCACCAGAGTCACCCGAGACGTCGCGGACCCCACCGTCACCGAGCGTCCACACCGCAACGGCGTCATCATCGCGGTAAGCGTGGCGGCCGGAGTCCTGCTGGCGGTCCTCTGGTCGTACGAGTTCGTTGACTCGGTGATCGGAGACAGCGTCGCCAGCGGGCTCCTCGGTCACGATGCGAAGGCGACGGCGATCTCCGGTACCGCCGCCGGCCTGGTGTTCGCATTCGTGTCGGGGCTCGCCGGCACCTTCACCGCGTGCAACATCGCGATGCTCGCGTCCATCGGGCCGCTCGGCGCGGCGAGCGGTGGCAACGGCGACCGGCTCCGTCTGCTGCTGCGGCCGGTCGGCTACCTCAGCCTGGGCATGGTCTCCGTCGCCGCCGTCTACGGGTTCGTCGGGGTCCTGCTGGGCGACCGGCTCCCCCAACTGTCCACCGAGACCGCAGGTGGGGTGCCGGTACGCATCATCCAGTCGTCGGTGGTGTTCGGCGTCATCGGACTGGCCCTCATCTACCTCGGGCTGGCCGCGATCCGGACGGTGCCGGACGTGTTCGCCGACCGGCCGGTCGCGCGGGTGGTCACCCTCGGCGCGCTCATCGGCGGCTTCCTCATCGGCCGGCCGTACCCGCTGTTCAACAAGCTGTTCCACTGGGCTGTCGACAGCGGCAACCCGCTGTACGGTTCGGCGGCGTTCGTGCTGCAGTCCCTCGGCAACATCGTCGTGGTCACCGCGCTGTTCGCACTGCTGATCATGCTCACCCGCGGCCGGTTCATCAGTTGGCTCGCCGCCGACGTGCGGCGCAGCATGGTGCTCAGCGGTGCGCTGCTGATCGCCCTCGGGGTCTTCACAGTCGTCTACTGGGACGTCCGGGTGCCCTCGATCTTCGGCTTCGGCTGGTTCCCCACGATGTTCTACAACCACTGAGTTCGACGACCACCGACGCCGATCCGGACCTGCCGCCCCCCGGCGAAGACAGCACTTTCGAAGATGCTCCGGCCCGTCAGGTGCCCGATGCTTCTCGGATGACTGGAGCGGCAGATCCGGATCGGTGGAGTGTGGCGAACACGGCCCTGCGCACGGCGACGGACCGGTTCACCGACCTGGTGGCCGCCGCGCCCTCGCCCGGAGTCATGGCGACCGCCGACTGGACAGTGGCCGACACGCTCGCGCACCTGGTGGCGATAGCACTGCTGTACGTGTCCAGGCTGGACGGCACCGAGGTCCCCGTCCGGGTGCCGGGGCTGGAAGACCTGCTCGCCACCGCGAACGTGGACACTATTGCCGACGTCAACGACCAGGTGCTCGCCCACTTCACCGAACGCGACCCGCAGGTGCTGCTGACGCAGCTGAACACCATGGTCGGCCACCTCCTGACGACGACTGCCGATCCGCTGTCGACGGTCAGTTGGCTGGGCAACGCGCGGCCGAAGGTCGGCGGCCTGTTCGCCCATCTGACGAACGAGCTGCTGGTGCACGGCTGGGACGTCGCCCAGGCGCTCCGCCGTCCCTGGCCCATGCCGGACGAGCACGTCGCGCTCTTCTGGGAGCTGTTCATGTTCGACATGCTGCGCGACGACTCGTGCGGGGTGCTGATCAACACCGAGCTGCCGATGCCCCGGCACCAGGTGTCGGTGCAGTTCCGCTCGCGGTACGTGCCGACGACGACGCTCACCCTGGGCGACCACCGGGTGTGGGTAGCGCCTCCCGATGCCCCGTTCGACGCGAGCGTGACGTTCCGCCCCGCCCGGTTCAACCTGATGATGTTCGGCCGGATCAGCATCGCGCAGGCGGTGCTGCGGCGTGACGTCGTCATCGGCGGGCCGAGGCCGTGGCGACTGCCCGCGTTCCTCCGGGTCGTGCACATGCCCAACAGCCGGCTCGCACCTCCACCGCCATCCCGGCCCAGGTGACAGGCGTGCGGCGCTGCCCTCAGATCAGCTCGACGATCGTGGCGTTGGCCATGCCGCCGCCCTCGCACATCGTCTGGAGGCCGTAGCGGATGCCGTTGTCCCGCATGTGCTGAAGCATCGTGGTCATGATCCGGGCTCCGGAGCCGCCGAGCGGGTGACCGAGGGCGATCGCCCCGCCGCGCGGGTTGAGCCGGTCCGGGTCTGCTTCGGTCTCCGCCAGCCAGGCCAGCGGCACCGGGGCGAACGCCTCGTTCACCTCGTACACCCCGATCTCCTCGATGCCCAGCCCCGCGCGGCGCAGCGCCTTCGCGGTGGCCGGGATGGGCGCGGTGAGCATGGTGACCGGGTCGTCGGCGGCGACCACCGCGGTGTGGATGCGGGCCAGTGGGCGCAGGCCGTGGCGGCTGGCCCAGTCGGAGGTGGTCACCGCGAGGGCGGCGGCACCGTCGGAGATCTGGGACGCGGACCCGGCGGTCACCACGCCGTCGGCGCGGAACGGGGTGGCCAGCTCGCCGAGCTTCTCCAGGGAGGTCTCCCGGCGGATGCCCTCGTCGGCGCTGAACTTGCCGCCGTCGGCGAGCGGCACCGGGGTCAGCTCCGCGTCGAACGCCCCGGCGTCCTGCGCGGCGGCTGCCTTCTCGTGGCTGGCCAGCGCGAACTCGTCGAGCTGGGTACGCGAGAGGCGCCACCGTTGGGCGATCAGCTCGGCCCCGACCCCCTGGTTGAACGGCAGCGGCGCGTCGTCGGCGAAGCCCTCGACGCCCCGGTAGCGGTCGCGCACCTGGTCGCTGAACGGCATGCCGCCGGCCACACTGGAACCCATCGGCACCCGGGTCATCGATTCGACGCCGCCCGCCACCACCAGGTCGGCCTGACCGGAGAGCACCGTCGCGGCGGCGAAGTGCACTGCCTGCTGGCTGGAGCCGCACTGCCTGTCGAGCGTCGTGCCGGGCACCGTCTCGGGCCAGCCGGCGGCGAGCACGCCGTTGCGGGCGATGTTCCACGACTGTTCGCCGACCTGGGACACGCAGCCCCAGTAGACGTCGTCGACCTGGGCCGGGTCGAGCCCGGTGCGTTCCGCGAGGGCGCGCAGCACGTGCGCCGAGAGGTCGACCGGGTGGACGCCGGCGAGGCTGCCCTTGCGCCGCCCGACCGGGGTACGTACCGCGCCGACGATGACCGCGTCACTCATGTTTACTCCCCGGTAACTTGGGCTGCCCCGATCCTACGTCGTTCAGCCCCTCCGGCGCCCGAGGCGGCGATCCGGCGGTCCGCTGGCATGCTGGGCGGGTGGATGAGAACCCCCCGGCCCGGCAGTGGCGAGTGCCGGTAAGCCTGCCGGCGGCGAAACTGGCTGGCGGCGTTCTGCTCGTCGCGCTCGGTCTGCTCTTCGCCGACGGCGACACGGTCCGCCTGGGGCTCGCCGTCCTGGCCGCCGCCGCACTGGCCGGCTGGGCGGTACGGGACCTGGTCGCGCCGGTCCGGTTGGCGGTGGACACGGCGGGGCTCACCGTCATCCACGGCTTCGCGGGCCGGCGGCTGCTGCCCTGGTCGGCGGTCGAGGCGATCGCCGTCGACCGGCGACCCCGACTGGGGCTGACCAGCGAGACCCTGGAGATCGACGCGGGCAACTCGCTGCACCTGTTCGGCCGATACGACCTGGGGGCCACCCCGGAAGAGGTGGCCGCCGCACTGAGGGCCGCCCGCCCGGTCAGGTGAGCAGTTGGGCCGTCCGGAACAGGACGAGCGCGAGCAGGATCACCAGGATGATCGCCGCGCCGGCGGCCTGCACGAGCGTGCGCCGACTGCGTGGCGCGTACGCGAGCACCAACGCCATCAGCCCGCCGACCACCAGGCCCCCCAGGTGCCCGGGGATCGAGATGCCGGGCACTGCCAGCGTGAACACCAGGTTGATCACCAGGATCGGGATGATCCGGGAGATGTCCCGGCCCAACCGGCGCTCGATGATGATCAGCGCGGCGAAGAGACCGAACACGGCTGTCGACGCGCCGACGGTGGCCGCCCGCGGGCTGCTGAACAGGTACGCGGCCACGTTGCCGCCGAGGCCGGCGATCAGGTAGAGCGCGGCGAACCGCACCCGCCCCAGGTTGGCCTCCAGTGACCGGCCGAGCACCCACAGCGCCCACATGTTGAGCAGCAGGTGGATCACGCCGTAGTGCAGGAACATCGCCGTGACCAGCCGGTACCACTGACCCTCGGCGATCCCGCCGAGGGTGTAGTCGGAGAGGTAGGCCCGGCCGAGCACCGCACCCCACTCGGTGAGCGGCGTGCTGCCACCCATCAGGCCGCCGAAGCCGGCGCCGCCGACCGCCGCGTCCCCGCCCCGGGCGGAGGCGATGGAGAGCAGCAGGAACAGCACGTTCACGGCGATCAGCGCCTTGGTGACATAGCCGTGCCGGCCGGCCGTACCGCCGCCGAAGGCGGTACGTGCCGGTCGGACACTGCGACGTCCTTCGTCGACGCACTCCGGGCACTGGTGCCCGACCGAGGCGTCCCGCATGCAGTCCGGGCAGATCGGCCGGTCGCAGCGGGTGCACCGGACGTAGGTCTCCCGGCCAGGGTGCCGGTAGCAGACGGGGGTGGTCGGCGGAGACTCGCTCACCGGGCCGACCCTCCGTCCACCACCGCGCGGTCCACCGGCGCCGGCCGTGCTCCGGAGCGCTCAATCATGCGAGCAAAGGTACCTCGCCGATCGCTCAGGAAGCGGACCGCTCGATCTCGACCCGCTCGATGACGACGTCCTGGAGCGGACGGTCGCTCGGACCGGTCGGGGTGCTCGCGATCGAATCGACGACCTTCACCGACTCCTCGTCGGCGACCTGGCCGAAGATGGTGTGCCGGTTGTTGAGGTGCGGCGTCGGGGAAACCGTGATGAAGAACTGCGAACCGTTGGTGCCCGGTCCGGCGTTCGCCATCGCCAGCAGGTACGGACGGTCGAACCGCAGCTCCGGGTGGAACTCGTCGGCGAACTTGTAGCCCGGTCCGCCCCGACCGGTGCCGGTCGGGTCGCCCATCTGGACCATGAAACCGCTGATCACCCGGTGCGAGATGGTGCCGTCGTAGTACGGACCACTGCCCGGCTGACCGGTGCGCGGGTCGGTGTACTCACGGTTGCCCTCGGCCAGGTCGACGAAGTTGCGGACGGTCTTCGGCGCGTGGTTTCCGAAGAGCTCCAGCCGGATCGGGCCAGCGTTGGTGTGCAGGGTGGCGTAGACAGCCTCGGCCACGGGTACTCCTCACTTGTTGGTCAGTTCCATGCGGATCCTCCCATGTGCCCGATCTGGCATCGCGGAGGCATCCGAAGGTGGAGGATGACGAAGGAACAACTCCCAGGAGGTAGGACCGTGTTTGGATTCGGGCGGCGTAAGTCCCAGGGGCAGTTGGCGAAGGCCGAGCTGAACCAGAGCATCAGCCACCTGATGCTGGCAGCCAACCACGCCGCGAAGGGCGCCGGCGCCACCGTCGGCCCGCGGGTCCAGGTGGCCCGGGGTTACGTCGGGCCGACCGCCGCGAAGGTACGCGACCGCGCGTCGACCGGCTGGGGGACGACTCTCACCACGCTGGCACCGCTGGCGGCGGCTGCTCGTGACGGCGCCGCGCAGGCAGGGCCGCTGACCAGGAAGGCCAAGTCGAAGACCATGCGGATCACCGGTAAGAAGAAGCAGCCGCGTCGTCGCGGCTCGATGATGACCGGCCTGTTGGCGGCTGGTGCCATCGCCGGTCTGGCCGGCGCGGTCGCGCTGCGTCGGCGCCGGGAGCAGCAGGAGTGGGCCGAGTACGACCCGACCCGCAGCACCCTGGAGCCGATGCGCGACGAGGTCGACTCGATCGAGGTGCGGACGTCGTCCGCCACCCGCGGGTCCGACGGTTCCGCCATCGCCGGCGCGACGGGGATGACCGGCGCGGGCAGCTCCGCGGTGGCGGGCGGTTCCAGCGCCACCACCACCGCCCCGGCGAAGCAGACCAGTGTCCGCCCGACCGACAAGGTCCCGTCGGTCGCCGAGGGTGCCACGGACGTCTCCGGCCGGCCGACCGACGACCTCACCAAGGCCCTGGGCAAGGACACTGCCCGCACCAACGGCCGCCGCTGAGGTCAGCAGCAGCGCATCGGGCGCCGGCGAGTGGGTCCACCCCACTCGTCGGCGCTTCCGCGTGCACGGGGCTTCGGAGAATCAGAGCCAGCCGTTGCGGCGGAACCAGCGGTAGAGGGCGAGTGAGACGCCGAGCATCAGGGCCAGCGCCACCGGGTAGCCGTACGTCATCTTCAGCTCGGGCATGTTGTCGAAGTTCATGCCCTCGACGCCGGCGATGGAGGTCCAGACCGCGGCGATGGCCGCCCATGCGGCGATCTTGCGCATGTCGTTGTTCTGGTCGACGGTGACCTGGGCCAACCGCGCCTGGAGGATCGAGTTCAGCAGATCGTCGTAGGAGTTCACCTGCTCGACGGTGCGGCTCAGGTGGTCCTGCACGTCCCGGAAGTACTTGCGGATCTCCTTGGGCACGTCCCGGTTGACCTGGGAGGTGAGCGTCATCAGCGGCCGTTGCAGCGGCACCACCGCCCGCTTGAACTCCACCAGCTCGCGCTTCATCTGGTAGATCCGCTGGATCCGCCCGTGGCCGTGCCGGTTGAAGACCTCCGCCTCCAGCACGTCCAGGTCGTCCTCGATCTGCTCGGCCACCTCCAGGTAGAGGTCGACCACCCGGTCGGTCACCCCGTACGCCACCGCCCACGGGCCGTGCAGCAGCAACTCCTGCTTGGTCTCCAGGTCGGCGCGGATCGGCGCGAGCCGGCAGGCGTCCCCGTGCCGGACGCTGATCACGAAGTTCGGGCCGATGAAGAGCATCACCTGCCCGGTCTCCACCACCTCGGAGTTCTCGGTCAGCTCGGTGTGCTCGCAGTAACGGGCGGTCCGCAGCACCAGGAAGACGACGTCCCCGAACCGCTCCAGCTTGGGGCGCTGCTCGGCCTTGACCGCGTCCTCGACCGCCAACTCGTGCAGGCCGTAGGTCTCGGCGATGGCGGTCATCTCGGCCAGCTCCGGCTGGTGCAGGCCGATCCAGACGAAGCCGTGTTCCTCGCGGCGGGCGGCGGCCAGCGCCTCCGCGTACGTCCAGTCGCCGGGTTGCCGCTTGCCGTCGACGTACAGCGCGCAGTCGACCACAGCGCTGCGGCCGGTGCCCGTGCCCGCGGGGGCAGGGGCGGGCGGCGAGCCGTCGGTGTTGAGGATCCGGGTCATCGCCCGGACCGGGGAGGGCCACGCCCGAGGGCGCAACACCCGACCGTGAGACGGCGGTGCCGTCCGGTCCCGCTCTGTCCGATCCGTCATCGCGTCACCTCCCGCGCTCAGTCAGCTGCGGCTTGCAGGCTACGCCGACTGCGGTCGAGGACCGGTGTGACGGCGGTCGCGCGGGGCGGCGCCGGGCGGGCCGGGCCGCATCGGGGGGTGTGCGGGGACGACACGGCCCACCCGGCACCTGTGGGGGCGGGAGGTTGTGCTGCCGCGTCAACCCGGGCGGGCCGGCCGGAGGCCGGGCGGTGTACTTCCGCAGCTGCGGGGTGACGCTCGCAGCATTGTGGGCCAGCCGGCCGCCCGCTGGGGAGTCCCGGGACGGCCGGCATCGTCGTTCTGTCAGGAACCTGACAGTTAGCTCAGCTACGGACGGCCTCGACAGCCGCCGCGAGTCGCCGGACACCCTCGTCGATCCGGTCGGCGGTCACCGCCGAGAAGGCCAGACGCAGCGCGTGCCGGCCGCCGTCCAGCATGAAGTCGCTGCCCTTGACCACGGCGACCCCGCGTTCGGCCGCCGCCGGGGCGAGCCGGTCGACATGCACGTCCTCGGGAAACTCCACCCAGAGGAAGTAGCCACCGTCGGGCTCCACGAACCGCGCCTGCGGCAGGTGCCGGCGCAACGACTCGGCGAGCACCTGGGACCGCTCACCCAGCGCCGCCCGGACCGTCTCGATCGAGCGGTCGATGTCACCGGAGACGCAGAACTGGTGCACGATCGCCTGGGACACCATCCCCGGGGAGATGTACAGGCTCGTGGCGTTCTTCGCGATCGAGGCGATCAGGTCCGCCGGGCCGACCAGGTAACCGACCCGGACACCCGGACAGACGGTCTTGGTGAAGCTCGACGCGTGCACCACCACGTTGCGGGTGTCCAGCGAGAGCATCGACGGCAGCGCCTCGCCCCGGAACCGGACATCCGCGTACGGGTCGTCCTCGAAGATCGTGAACTCGTACTCGGCGGCCAGGTCGAGCAGCTCCCGGCGCTTCTCCAGGGAGAGCGTCATGCCGGCCGGGTTCTGGTAGTTCGGGATGACGTGCGCGAGCCGGGGTCGGACCCCGGACTCCAGCAGCTTGCGCAGCTCGGCAGTGTCCAGGCCGTCCGGCTGGACCGCGACGCCGTGCAGCTCGCTGCCCATCCGCTGGAGGTTGAGCAACGTCCGGTCGTACGTGGGGCGTTCCACCACCACCGCGTCGCCCGGGCGGACCAGGTGGTCGAAGAGGAACGCGTCGGCCTGGAGCGAACCGTTGGTGACCAGCACCTGGTCGGCCTCGACCCCGTGCTTCTCGGCGATCCACTTCCGGAGCGGAAGGTAGCCGACGGAGGTGCCGTACGCCGTCACCCCAGCGGGGTCGGCGTCGAAGGCGCGGACGGCGGCGGCCTTGAGCCCCTCGACATCGACGATGTCCAGCGAGGGAGCCCCACGGGCAAAGGAGATCAACTGCTCGGCGGTCATGGATGTTGAGCGTACGGGCGGCGGCAGGGAACGCGCGGTCGGCACGGCGATGTCCGCATCCTGAGCCACCGGGTCGGGTGACCCCACTCCACCGGTCGGCGGCAGATCAGACCGGAAGGGCGAGCGCGTCGTGCTGCGCGACCCGGGAAAGTCCCTCCAGCTGCACGCCGAGGGCGTCGAGGAGCTGACTCCAGTCGAAGTAGGAACGCCAGGCGGTGATCCGGCCCTTGCGGGCCCGGACCACGTCGGCCACCTCCCAGCTCACCAGGCGGCCGGTGGGTGCCACGGTGCCGTACGGCGAATGCAGGGTGCCGGTGTGGGTGCCGGTCAGGCGCAGCTCGACCGCCGCGCCGCCACCCGTGCGGACCGCTCCCATCGGGTCGACCCGCAGATCTCCGAAGGCACCGGTCCAGGTGCGCAGCAGCGCGGGCAGCTCGATCGGACGGACCGTCACGCCCGGCATGGAGTAGAACGCCTCCGGGGCGTAGAGATCCGGCAGACGGGCCACGTCCCGACGCAGGAGCATGGCGTACTGCTGCTCGACCAGCCGCTCCGCGTCACGCATCGGGACCTCCCCCGCGGGCCACGGTATCTCCGCGCCCGCAAGAAATGCTTACCCATCGATCGGGCCCGACACACCACACCAGGTCAGGTCGCGGTGACCGCCTGGCTCTCCGACCAGACCCGCATGATGTCCCGGACGGAGATCACGCCGGCGACCTCGCGGCCGTCGAGCACCACCAGGTGCCGGAACCCGCCCCGGGCCATCGCGGCGGCGGCCTCGGCCACCGTCCACTCCGGCCCGGCGTAGACGACGTCCCAGGTCAGGTGGGCGCCGGTGCGTTCCACGTCGCAGTCCAGGCCGGCGCCGATCGCCTTCAACACGTCGCGTTCGGTCATGATCCCCACCCCCTCGGAGTCGGGGTCGATCACGACCGCCGACCCGACACCGCGGGCCGACATCATCCGGGCCGCCTGGCGGAGCGTGTGCTCCGGACCGACGACGAGGACCTGGCTGGACATCGCATCCCGTACCTGCATCACACATCACCCCTTTGGGACGGTGGCATTCGGTACGGACATGGTGGTCGGTGGATGTTTCCGGGACAAGAGCGGCATCGCACATGCTGCGGACGCTGGCTACTGTCGGGAGGTGTCCACCGAGCCCCTGCGCTGCGCCGGCGCGCTGATCGTCGACCACGACGGCCGCATCTTCTTTCAGCGCCGCTCACCCCAGCGACGCCTGTTTCCCAACTGCTGGGACATCGTGGGCGGCCACGTGGAACCGGGCGAGGACATCGACGAGGCGCTCCGCCGGGAGATCACCGAGGAGACCGGTTGGGTCCTCTCGCACGTCCTCGGCCAGGTGGGCGAGTACCGCTACGTCGGCGACGACGGCGTGGCCCGGACCGAGTACGACTTCCTGGTCCGCGTCGACGGCGACCTCGACCGCCCGACACTCGAGGCCGGCAAGCACACCGAGTACCGCTGGCTGGCCGAGCACGAGGTGACGGTGCTCGACGAACACCGCGACGTCAACGACGGGCTGATCCGACGGATCACGGAGGAGGGCTTCGCCGTCCTGCGGTCGATCGGTCTGTGAACACCGTCGAGCTGGCGCCGCACCGGATCGCCGGGCTGCTCGCACCGGCAGTGGACCGGGCCTTCCGCGCCGGCATGCTGGCCGGCCGGGACGGTGGGGGCGCCGAGTTGTCCCAGCGCTACGGAGGCGTGACGGCGACCGGGTTCCTCGTCGACCTGCGTACCCGGCTGGCCGCACCGGGTGGCGCCGTCGATGGGCCCGGGTTCGCAGCGATCACCCGCTACCACGACCCGGTCGTCTGCCGGCGGACCGTCGACAAGCAGGTGGCACACGGGATGATCTACCGCGGCCCAAACGGTGCCCTCTCCGCCACCGAACGGGGAGCCGCCTTCCTTGCCGAGCTGTACCAGGTGCACGCCGAGGTCACCGAGGAACTGTGGGCCGGGCACGACGACCGGGTGGCCCGGCTGGTGTCGACGCTGGGTCGACTGCTGTCGTACGCCCTGGTGCTCGCCGACGAGGACGGCGACCGGGGCGGCTCCGCCTTCGCCGCGCTGGCACCCCCGTACGAACCGGACGGCACCCCGTGCGGCGTGCTGCTGCTCAACCGGCTCGGCACGCTGCGTCACCACCGGGCCGACGCGCACGCCGCCGCCTGGGCCGCCGCCGGACACACCGCATCGAGCATCGCCGCCCTGCCGCCCGGTCCGGAACGGCTCGCCATCGAGTTGGAGACCGACCGGCGGGCCGCCGGCCCGTACACCGTCCTCAGCGCGGAGGAGCGCCTGACCATGCTCGCCGACCTGGCAGCCTTGCCCGGCTGAACCGGTTGGCCGGAGCGGCACACCCGCCCGGCGCTATCCTCCAGCGGTGACGGGAGCAGGACGAGGGAGGATGTCGCGATGATCGGAATGGTGCTCGCGGCCGGAGCGGGACGACGGCTGCGCCCGTACACCGACACCCTGCCCAAGGCGTTGGTGCCGGTGGACGGTGAGACGACGATCCTGGACATCGCGCTGGGCAACCTCGCCGAGGTCGGGCTCACCGACGTCGTGATCGTGGTCGGCTACGCGGCGGACGCGGTCGTCTCCCGCCAGGCGGAGCTGGAAAAGAAGTTTGGGGTCACGCTCACGTTGGTGCACAACGACAAGGCCGAGGAGTGGAACAACGCCTACTCGCTCTGGCTGGCCCGGGAGTACTTCGCCCGCGGGGTGCTGCTCGTCAACGGGGACACCGTGCACCCGGTGAGCGTGGAGAAGACCCTGCTCGCCGAGCGTGGCCCGGGCATCCTGCTCGCCGTGGACACCCTGAAGCCGCTGGCCGAGGAGGAGATGAAGACCACCTTCGACGCCGCCGGCCAGCTCACCCGGATCACCAAGATCATGGACCCGGGCGAGGCGTACGGGGAGTACATCGGTGCCACGCTCATCGAGCCGCAGGTCGCCGACGCTCTCGCCGACGCGCTGGAGGCGACCTGGCGACGGGACCCGAACCTCTACTACGAGGACGGCTACCAGGAGTTCTCCGACCGGGGCGGGGAGGTGCGGGCCGCGCCGATCGGTGACGTCCCGTGGGTCGAGGTCGACAACCACGCCGACCTGGCCCGCGCGCGGGAGATCGCGTGCCGCTACTAGCTCGGAGCGTCCTCACCCCGCTGCACATCGACGTGCGACGCGGGGCGGTCGCCGACCTGGGCGCGATCCTGGCCGACGGGCGGATCTCCTCCGGGGGTGACGTGGCGGTGGTGGTCGGCCCGGGTCAGGGTGCCCAGATCGCGGAGCTGATCCGACCGTCGCTGCGCTCGGCGGACGTCTTCACCGTCTCCGGTGGCACGTTGGACGCCGCCGACGACCTGGGCGGCAAGCTCCGCACCCGGTCGTACGACGCGGTCGTCGGCATCGGCGGCGGCAAGACCATCGACGTGGCCAAATACGCGGCGACCCGTCGCGGGCTGCCGATGGTGTCGGTGGCGACGAGCCTCGCCAACGACGGGATCGCCTCCCCGGTGGCCAGCCTGATCACCGACGGGATCAAGGGTTCCTACGGCGTCCACATCCCGATCGGGGTGATCGTCGACCTGGACTTCGTGGAGAGCGGCCCGGACCGGCACAACCGGGCCGGCATCGGCGACGTGATCAGCAACATCAGTGCGCTTGCCGACTGGGAGCTGTCCCGGCAGGTACGCGGTGAGCCGGTCGACGGGCTGGCCGCCTCGCTGTCGCGGGCGGGCGCCGAGGCGGTGCTCAACCATCCCGGCGACATGAGCGACGACGCCTTCGTGATCGTCCTCGCCGAGGCGTTGATCTCCAGCGGGTTGGCGATGGCTGTCGACGGCACCAGCCGTCCGTGCAGCGGCGGCTGCCACGAGATCATGCACGCTGTCGACTCGCTCTTTCCGGGGACCGCCTCGCACGGCGAGCTGGCCGGGCTGGGCGCGCTGTTCTGCACCTGGCTGCGCGGCGACCTCCGCCGATTCGGGGAGATGTCGGCCTGCCTCGCCCGGCACGGTCTGCCCCGGCTCCCCGCCGAGGTGGCGCTCACCGACGACCAGTTCATCGAGGCGGTGCAGTTCGCGCCGCGTACCCGGCCGGACCGGTACACGATCCTCGAACACCTGGCACTGTCGCCTACCGAGACCAGGGAGCGGCTGGCAGACTACGCCGGTGCAATCCGCGACCAGCTTGGCTGACCCCCGTCCCACCGTCGCCGACTTCCACCGGGTGAACCGGGGCGGCGGCTTGTTCAGCGAGTCGATCAGCCAGTGGCTGGGGGCCGTGTTCGCGCTCGTCGCCCAGCGGCTCGGGCTGCGACCGACCGCGTTGACGATCACCAACCTGGTGCTCGGGCTGGCCACCTCGGTCACCGTCGTGGCGCTCGCCGGCCCGGTCGCCGACGGGGACGTACCGGCCTGGGTGGTCGGCCTGCTCGCTCTGGTCGGCTGGCAGGTGGCGTACTCCCTGGACTGCGCGGACGGGCAGCTCGCCCGGGTGACGGGCCAGGGCAGCGCGGCCGGGGCCCGTGTCGACGTGCTCTGCGACGTGGCCGCGCAGATCGCGCTGGTGGCGGCGCTGGGCGCCACCGCCGTGGCGCAGGAGCCGGCCACGCCGACCTGGCTGGTGGCGACGTTCGCGGGCACCTGGATGGTCAACCTGGTGACGTCGGTGATGCAGGCCGGCCCGAACGCGGCCAGCATGGTCACCTCGACCTCGCTGCCGGTGCGCCTGGTGAAGCTGGTTCGTGACTACGGCGCGGTGGTCTTCGTGGCCGCTGTGGTGCTCGCCGTGGCCCCCGCGCTGGTCCTCTGGGTGATGATCGCCTTCACGATCGTCAACGGCGGCTTCCTGCTGGCCAGCATCGCCTTCTCGGCCCGAGCCTCCCTACGCTGACCGACCCCCGAGCAG
This sequence comes from Micromonospora sp. NPDC005710, assembly GCF_040630995.1. NCBI lineage: Bacteria > Bacillati > Actinomycetota > Actinomycetes > Micromonosporales > Micromonosporaceae > Micromonospora > Micromonospora sp. NPDC005710. The sequence continues at coordinate 79,433 of NZ_JBEXYP010000026.1, forward strand.
TCACCATGCCGATCTTGCACTTTCGGTTGCTCATATGGCCGGTTATGCCCCTTACGCCGGGACAGTAAGTGCAAGATCGCGAACGGCGGGGCGGGGTCAGAGGGCTTGGGGGGTTCGGGACAGGCTCGCGTAGATGTCGAGGAGCTTCTTGGTGACAACGTCGGGGTGGAAGGTGCGCTCGTAGCGGGCGCGGGCGGCCACTGTCAGCCCCTGCGCACCCGCGCGGGCGACCGGCAGGGCGTCCGCGAGCGCGGCAGGCTCCGGGGCGACCACCCAACCAGCCTCGCCCAAACCGATCCCCGCCGGCATGGCTGACCCGCCGCCGCCCCCGGCGACAGTGGAGGCGATCTCGGCGGGGCCGGTGCCGGCAGGCTCGTGCGGGGCGTCCGCCCCGACCAGGTACGGAATGCCGCCCAACGCCGTACCGAGCACCGGCCGGCCACTCGCCAACGCCTCGATGATCACGGTGGGCAGCACGTCGTGCCACATCGCGGCGGCGATCACCACAGCGCTCGCCTCGACCGCTGCCTGCACACCGGCCCGGTCGAGCTGGCCCAGGTAGACCACGTCGGGTCGCTCGGCGGCGGCTGCCTCCACGAGGTGCCGCAGCTCGCCGTCGCCGGCCACCCGCAGCGTGCCCAGGGAACCCACCGGGTGCCGGCGCCACGCGTCCAACAGCAGGTCGACGCCCTTCTCCGGGGAGAGCCGGGCCATGTAGAGGAACCCGTCACCGAGGGGCGACGGCCCGCCCGGGTCGGGTACGGAGTTCGGCTTCACCACGATGCGATCGTCCGGAATGCCGTAGTCGCTGAGGTGATCGGCGATCGCCGTGGTGAGCGCGATGTACCTGTCGACCGAGCGCCAGGTGCCCCGGTGCACGGCCAGGGTGGTCGCCATCAGCGCGCTCTGCACCGCCGAGTCGCGGTAGCAGCGGTGCTTGATCGCCGGCACACCCAACGCCCGACCCTTGCAGTCCTGACAGATCACCCCGTCCCGGAAGTAGATCCCCGACGAGCAGACCTGCCGGTAGTTGTGCACCGTCTGCACCACCGGCACGCCGTGCCGGTGCGCGGTCCGCACCACCCACGGCGAGATCAGGGGGTACGGGTTGTGCAGGTGCAGAACGTCCGGGCGGTGCTCGGTGAGCAGCCGGCTCAGGTCGTGCTGGGCGCGCGGAGCCCAGATCGGCGAGATCGGCAGCAACGCCTTCGCCGACTTTGACATCGACGGGATCTCGTCCGAGCTGCGGATGAAGGGCAGCACCTCGACGCCGGCGGCGGTGAGCTGAGCGATCTCCGAGTCGACGATCGTGTTCTCACCGGAAGGTTGGGCTTCCCGGTACCGGTTGTGTGCCACCACGATTCTCACGGGAAAGAAGGCTACCGTTGGCTGGTGCCCGAACTACCGGAGGTTGAGGCGCTCGCTGGTTACCTGCGTCAGCGCGCGGTGGGGCGGCGCGTCGATCGGCTGGAGATCGCCGCGATCAGCGCCCTGAAGACGTACCAGCCGGCGCCGACCGCTGTCGCCGGCCGGGCGGTGGTCGACGCCAGTCGGCACGGCAAGTTCCTCGATGTCCTCTTTGAGGGTGACCTGCACCTGGTGGTGCATTTGGCGCGAGCGGGCTGGCTGCACTACCGGGAGGCGTTCCCCGCCACCACCCCGCTGCGTCCGGGCAAGGGCCCGATCGCGGTGCGGGTCCGCCTGGACGACGGCTCCGGCTTCGACCTCACTGAGGCCGGCACCCAGAAGAAGCTGGCCGCGTACCTGGTCACCGACCTCGCGGAGGTCCCCGGGGTGGCCAAGCTGGGCCCGGACGCGCTCGCCGCGGACCTACCCACCTTCGCGGGACGGCTGCGCAGCCGACGGGGGCAGGTCAAGGGGGTGCTCACCGACCAGTCCGTGCTGTCCGGGGTGGGCAACGCGTACTCCGACGAGATCCTGCACGCCGCGAAGCTGTCCCCGTTCGCGATCACCGACCGGCTCACCGACGAGCAGATCGCCACCCTGTACGCGGCCACCCGACAGGTCCTCGGCGACGCCGTCGAGCGGTCCCTCGGTCAGCGGGCCGCGGAGCTCAAGGGTGAGAAACGCTCCGGGCTGAAGGTGCACGCCCGCACCGGGCTGCCCTGCCCGGTCTGTGGGGACACGGTGCGAGAGGTGTCGTTCGCCGACTCCAGCCTCCAGTACTGCCCGACGTGTCAGACCGGCGGCAAACCCCTCGCTGACCGTCGGTTGTCCCGTCTCGTACGGTGAGTTATTGCACGTGACGACTACGGAGCGGAATCGCCCCCACTGAGTGGAAGCTCCGGTCCGCCGTTCTGGTCAGGCGCGCATCCATCGGTATAGTGGCCCCGGTCCCCGGCTTCTGAAATGGTGCGGAGCCGGCCAGATCCTGCCAGCACCGTCGGCCGCCAATCTCGTTCGGGGCGGCGACCGGCCGGAGCCCGCGTGGGAGACTGGGACGGTGGGCGACCCGGGCCTTCACGGCGAGTGAGCGGCCCGTGTCATGCGGGAGGACATGGGTGAGGTGACGGCAAGCCTCCAGCGCCCGGTAACCAACGAAGGCCGGAGCAGACTCGTGCGGCACGTCGACAGCTTCGAGATCCAGCCGCCGACGCCGCCGTCCCACAACGGCGTGCCCCGGTCGGCCTGGGCCCGAGCGCGACGTCGCGTCTCCCGCTGGCACCGCCCGTACACAGCGATCCTGCTGTTGCTCGACTTCGGCGCGGCGGCGTTCGCCAGTTGGATCGCGATCCAACTGTTCGACCAGGCCGCCTCCGGGTTCTCCGACCTCAAGCAGGACCCGACCTGGTTCCACACCGTCTCCTTCCTGCTGCTCCCGCTCGGCTGGGTGGTGATCCTCTGGAGCAACAGGGCGTACGACAGGCGTTACCTGGGGCTCGGCCCGGACGAGTTCAAGCGGGTCATCCGGGCGGCGGTGACAGTCGCCGCGAGTGTGTCGTTCCTCGCGTTCGCCACCAAGACCGCGCTGTCCCGCTGGACGGTCGGCACGGCGCTGCTCGGGGCCCTGCTGTTGATCCTGTGGGGCCGTTTCGTGGCCCGTTGGGCGTTGCACTACATCCGGCGGCGGGCCGGTCAGGCCGCGCACCGGATGGTGCTGGTCGGCACCCTGCCCGAGTGCCTGGAGGTCTACGCGGCGGTCACCCGCAGCCCGGCCGCCGGGCTGATGCCCGTCGCCATCCACATCACCGACGGGTACGCCGCGGCGCGTGGCATGCCGACCCCGGTCCCGGTGTACGCCGGACGCGACGTCCTGGCGCTGGTCCGTGAGGTCGGCGGGGACACCATCGCGGTCTGCGGGTCGGCGAGTGCCGAGCCTGGCGAGTTGCGTCGGCTGGCCTGGCAGTTGGAGGGCTCCGGCGTCGACCTGGTGGTCGCCCCGCAGCTCACCGACATCGCCGGGCCCCGGGTGCACATCCGGCCGATCGAGGGCCTGCCGCTGCTGCACGTCGAGGAGCCGACGCTCTCCGGGCCGGCGCTGTTGGCAAAGAACCTGATGGACCGGGTCGCCGCCGGCCTCGGCCTGCTGCTGCTGATCCCCCTCTTCCTGGCCATCGCCGTGGCGATCCGGATCTCCGATCCCGGGCCGGTCTTCTTCCGCCAGCCCCGGGTGGGGCACGAGGGGCGCACGTTCCGGGTGTGGAAGTTCCGGACCATGTACGTCAACGCCGAGGACCGGCTGGCCAGCCTCGTCGACCGCAACGAGACCGACGGCATGCTGTTCAAGATGAAGGAGGACCCCCGGGTCTTCCCGGTCGGTCGTTTCCTCCGGGCCACCTCGCTCGACGAACTGCCGCAGCTGATCAACGTGCTCTGGGGCGAGATGTCGCTGGTCGGGCCGCGCCCGCTGCCGGCCGACGACGGTGACTTCCTGGGTGACGTGCGCCGCCGCCTGCTGGTCCGGCCCGGTATGACCGGCCTGTGGCAGGTCTCCGGCCGCTCCGACCTGTCCTGGGACGAGTCGGTCCGACTGGACCTCTACTACGTCGACAACTGGTCGCTCGCGTACGACCTGAGCATCCTGTGGCGCACCGTCGGGGTGGTACTCGCCCGCAAGGGCGCGTACTAGAGGCTTGGCGCGCCGGCTCGCAGGGGCGAGGATCGCTGCGTGCCTGCCAACCTCTCCGCCGTGGTCGGTGTCGTCTCACTCGTCACCGCGCTGACCGCCGCCCTGTTGGCGGTGCTACGGCTGCGGGCCCGCCGGGGCATCGCCACCGCCACCCAGCGGGCCACCTACGAGGTGCTGCACACCGCCGGCCTGGCTGCCGAACCGCTGCGCGCGGGGCTGAGTGCGGCGGGCGCGGCGAAGGCCGTACGCCATCTGCGGGCGCTCGTGGGGGCGGTCGGGCTGGCGCTCACCGACGCCGACCGGCTGCTGGCCCTCGACGGGCGCGGCACGCACCACGGGGAGCAACTGCTCGCGGCGGCCCGGCGGACGGTGGACTCCGGCCGCTCGTCGGTGATGGGTGAGCAGGAGCTGCACTGCGACCGGGTCGACTGCCCGATCCGGGGGGCGGTGGTCGCACCCTTGCTGGCGGCGGACGGCCGGGTGGTGGGCGCGCTGGTGGCGGTCGCCGACAGCCCACCGCCGCCGGGGTTGGTGCAGGCCACCCTGGAGACGGCGCACTGGGCGGGCAACCAGCTCGCCCTCGCCGAGCTGGACTCGTCGCGGGAACGGCTGGCCCGCGCCGAGATCCGGGCGTTGCGGGCGCAGATCAGCCCGCACTTCATCTACAACGCGCTGACCGCGATCGGCTCGTTCGTGCGCACCGATCCGGAGCGGGCCCGGGAGCTGATCCTGGAGTTCGCGGAGTTCACCAGGTACTCGTTCCGGGCGCACGGGGAGTTCACCACGCTGGCCGAGGAGCTGCGGTCGATCGACCGTTACCTGACGATCGAGCGGGCCCGGTTCGGGGACCGGTTGCAGGTGCGGTTGCAGATCGCCCCGGAGGTGCTGCCTGTGACGCTGCCGTTCCTCTGCCTCCAACCGTTGGTGGAGAACGCGGTTCGCCACGGGTTGTCCCGCAAGCCGGGCACGGGCATGGTGAGCATCGAGGCTCGGGACGCGGGCGCCGAATGCCACATCACGGTGGAGGACGACGGAGTGGGAATGGATCCGACCACGCTGACCGCCGGCATCGCCGAGCTGGCCCGCGGCGCCGGCGACCCGGGTGACGACACCGGCCAGCACGTCGGCCTTTCCAACGTCGACGAGCGGCTGCGGTCGGTCTTCGGGGACCGGTTCGGGCTGGTCGTGGAGACCGGGCTGGGTTCGGGCACGAAGGTGAGCATGCGGGTGCCGAAGTTCCACCCCGGCGTACGGGCCGGGTCGTGAGCGAGCGCACCGTGGCGGGTGCGGTGAACGCTGCCGGTTTCCTGCGCGTCCTCGCTGTGGACGACGAGCCGCCCGCGCTCGACGAGCTGGCGTACCACCTGCGGGCCGACCCCCGGGTGGCCCGGTTGCACACGGCCGGGGATGCCACCGAGGCGCTGCGGTTGCTGCGCGACGCGGACGTGGACGTGGTCTTCCTGGACATCCGGATGCCCGGCCTGGACGGCATGGAGCTGGCCCGGGTGCTGCGCCGCTTCGCCCGGCCACCGGCGATCGTGTTCGTCACCGCGTACGACGACGGTGCGGTGGACGCGTTCGACCTGGGCGCCACCGACTACGTGCGGAAACCGGTTCGCGCCGACCGGCTGGCCGAGTCCCTGCGCCGGGTGATCGGCTCGCGGGTGGTGCCGTCGCACCCGGCGGCGCTGGTCCGCGCGGAGGAGGATCCGACGATCCCCATCGAGTTGGCGGGCACCACCCGGATGCTGCCCCGCTCGGCGGTGCGGTGGGTGGAGGCGCAGGGCGACTACGCCCGGTTGCACACCGCGGAGGGGTCGCACCTGGTGCGCGTCTCGCTCGCCACGCTCGCGGAGCGCTGGGCCGACGCCGGGTTCGTCCGGGTGCACCGCTCGTACCTGGTGCAGTTGAAGTTGATCGCGGAGTTGCGCCTGGTCAACTCCGGTTACGTGGTGGTGGTCGACTCCACCGAGTTGCCGGTGAGCCGGCGGCACACCCGGGAGCTGAAGGACAAGCTGGTCAGGGCCGCCAAGCAGGATTGGAGTCGCTGAAACGGGAATGGAAGCAGCTCCACCGTACGTTGTACGCTACGCCGTACGACTTCCGGGAGGCCTGCCATGACCGTGACCCCGTTCGACGCCGAATCCGCTTTCGACAGCCAACTCGACCGACTGGTGCAGCTCGGCTACCCCACTCTCGCCGGGCTGACCGAGAGCTTCTTCCGAGACCTGGTCGCCCCACTGCGGGCCAGGGCCATCGAGGGCACCGCCGGGCTGCCCGCCCCCACCGAGGCTCGGGTGCCGTTCCTGCTGGTCATCACCCGGGACCTGATCGGGGTGCCGGAGCGGGTCGAGCTGACCACGCTGGCCGGCAAGAGCAAGCCCGGTGTCGTCGACCGGAACTACGCCGAGGACGACCTGCCCCGCTTCGACCCGATCAAGGAGCTGGAGGTGCCGGCCGGGCCGGCGTACCTGCTCTTCGACGTCGACCGGGGCGAAGAGTTCCGCAACCTGGCCCCGGCCACCGCGATGGAGGGAATCACCACCCAGGGTCGACTGCCGCTGAGCATCGACGAAGGGCTCGCCTTCGTCACGCTGCACCCGGCCGCGCTGGCGAGCAACAGGTGCTTCTCGCTCATCGGCTCCCGCTGCGGCGACAAGCGGGTGCCGGCGCTGTGGATCAGCCAAGGCGCCCCGAAGCTCGGCTGGTGCTGGTACGGCAACCCGCACACCTGGCTCGGCTCCGCCTCGGCCCGACCGGAGCGCGTCGGCCTGGAGTGACCGGCTCGGTTCGTTGTCCACAACGAGCCTCGGGAGTTGCCACACGCCAGCGGGCGTGGTCCCGGAGTTATCCACAGGCGTGAGCGGTTCTCCACAGGTTGTTCACAACGCAACCCACTGATCTCCACGGCGGCTCCCTACAGTCGGGACCCATGAAGGAACGTCGGATACTGGTGGTCGAGGACGAACGGACCATCGCCGAATCCATCGCCGCCCGACTCCGGGCCGAGGGTTTCAGTGTGGAGATCGCGGCGGACGGGCCCAGCGCGGTCGCCCAGTTCCACGCCGGACAACCCGACCTCGTCGTCCTCGACGTGATGCTGCCCGGCTTCGACGGCCTGGAGGTGTGTCGCCGGATCCAGGCCGACCGACCGGTTCCGGTGCTGATGCTCACCGCCCGGGACGACGAGACCGACCTGCTCGTGGGGCTGGCGGTCGGCGCTGACGACTACCTCACGAAGCCCTTCTCGATGCGCGAACTCACCGCCCGGGTGCACGTCCTGCTGCGTCGGATGGAACGGGCCGCCGCCACTCCCGCGCCGCCGGCCATCCGTCTCGGCGACATCGAGATCAACGAGGCCGAGCGGCGGGTCCGCCGCGACGGCGCCGACGTGCACCTCACTCCCACCGAATTCGACCTGCTGGTCCACCTCGCCGGTCGCCCCCGCACGGTGCTCCCCAGGGAACGGTTGCTCGCCGACGTCTGGGGGTGGGGCGACGCGAGCGGCACCCGCACCGTGGACAGCCACATCAAGGCCCTGCGCCGCAAGCTGGGCGCCGACCTCATCCGCACTGTGCACGGGGTCGGCTACGCCCTGGAGCTGCCCTCATGACCACGACCCTGCTCACCCGTGTGGACCGCGTGCTGGAGCTGCTGCCCCGACCACTGGACCCGGTCCGCTCGATCAAGCTGAAGCTGGGAGTGCTGCTTGTCGCCTCCGGGGCGGCCGGCCTCGCCTACTTCTCGTACGGCATCGGCTGGCCGCCGCCGGTCACCTCGGCCACCGCCATCGCCGTCGCCCTGCTCACCTCGCAGGTGCTCGCCCACGGCATGACCTCGCCGTTGCGGGACATGACGGCTGCCGCCGGTGCGATGGCCCGCGGCGACTACACCCGTCGGGTGCGCGCGACCTCCCGCGACGAGGTCGGCGAACTGGCCCAGGCGTTCAACAAGATGGCCGAGGATCTGCACGCCGCCGACCAGCGTCGACGGGAGCTGATCGCGAACGTCTCGCACGAGTTGCGGACGCCGATCACCGCGTTGCAGGGCGTGCTGGAGAACATGGTGGACGGGGTGGCCGACCCCGAACCCGCGTCGCTGCGTTCGGCGTTGGCCCAGACCCAACGACTCGGGCACCTCGTCGCCGACCTGCTCGACCTGTCCCGGCTCGACGCCGGGGTGGTGCCGCTGCGACGCGTACGCATCGACGTGGGGGACTTCCTTGACGAGGCGGTGGAGCACGCGAAGGCCAGCGCGTCCGGCGCTGGCCTGGACGTGCGTTTCCAGCTTCGCGAACTGCCGGCACCGCTGACCGTCAACGCCGACCCTTGGCGGCTGCACCAGGTCTTCGCCAACCTCCTCGACAACGCGGCACGACACAGCCCGGCCGGCGGCACGGTACGGGTGAGCGCCGAGGAACACGGCGACCAGCTCCGCTTCGAGGTGAGCGATGAGGGCCAGGGCATTCCGCCGGCCGAGCGTTCCCGGGTGTTCGAGCGGTTCACCCGAGGCGACCGGTCCGCCGGAGGTGGGACCGGGCTCGGCCTGGCGATCGCCCGGTGGGTCGTCGAACTGCACGGCGGCCGGATCGGTGTCCTCGATCCCGCCGGACCAGACCGGCCCGGCTGCCGCATCCAGGTCACCATCCCGTGCGACGGGCCGTACCGAGAAGAGGCCGCATGACCAGCCCCGGCAGCATCCCCCTCCCGGCGACCGGGCCGACCGAGCAGAACAGGCCCGCCGAGCAGGCCAGGCCGGCCGGGCCACCGAGGACCGGTCAGCCCTTGGCCGCTCCGGTCGGACCGTCACTGACCCGGCCACCATCGATGATCGCGCGGCGCTGGCCGGGGCCGACCACCGATGCGGGCCGGACGGTGCTGCTGGCGTCGACGGCGTCTGCGGTCGTCGGCGCCTCGGTGCTCACGACAACTCGGCCTGGCCTGGGCTGGCTGGTCGCCGCGCTGGCCGGCACGGCCGCCGTCGCCACCGCACGCGTCGTCAGGTCCACGCCGTCCTCCCCGGTCGCGGTCCGCACCGAGCCGACCGAGCCCGGCACCGCAGCCAGCGCCGACCCCGCCCATCCCGGTGCCACGGGGGCACCGGGGCGGGTGGCGCAGGCCGCCTGGGCTGCCGCGACCGTGGCGTTGGTCGCCGTCGGCACCTTCCGGGCCGCCGGTTGGCTCTTCGTGCTCTGCCTCCTCGCAGCGGTGGTGACCGGGACGCTCGCGGTGACCGGCGGGCGGAGCCCGTTCGGAATGCTGTTCGCAGCGACGCTGCCACCGGCCGCCGTGGTACGGGCGCTCCCGTGGGCCGTACGCGGAGTGCGCAACGACCACCCGACGGGCTCGGGAATCGGGTTCGGACGCGTCCTGACCAGTCTGGCGATGTCCGCTGTCCTGCTGACGCTGTTCGGGTTGCTCTTCTCCTCCGCCGACGCGGTCTTCGCCAACCTGGTCGGCGGTCTGCTGCCGGACATCGCACTGCCCGGTGTGATCGGCTGGTTGCTGCGGCTCATCCTGATCGGCGGCGGTCTGCTCGGCGGCGCGTACCTGGTCAGCCGCCCACCCGACCTGGAGGGCCTGCGACCGGCACCGTCACGACCGGCCCACCGGCTGGAATGGACTATCCCGCTGGTGTTGCTCGACGCCCTGTTCGGCGTGTTCGTGCTGGTCCAGCTGACTGTGTTGTTCGGCGGGGCGGGGCACGTGCTGCGTACGGCGGGGCTCACCTACGCCCAGTACGCCCGCGGCGGGTTCTGGCAACTGCTCGCCGTCACCACGCTCACCCTGCTGGTGATCGCGATCGCCGCACGCCGGGCACCGAAGGCCACCCGGGGGGACCGGCTGGTGGTCCGCGTCCTGCTCGGCACGCTCGCCGCGCTCAGTCTGGTGATCGTCGCCTCGGCGCTCTACCGGATGCAGGTCTACGCCGACGCGTACGGGGCCACCCGACTGCGGCTCGTCGTGGCGACGGTGGAGCTGTGGCTCGGGCTGCTCTTCGTCCTGGTCGGGGTGGCGGTGGTGCGGCTGCGGGCCGCCTGGCTGCCTCAACTGGTGGTCGGCACGGCGGTGCTGGCGCTGCTCGGGTTGGCAGTGGTCAACCCGGACCGGTTGATCGCCGACCGGAACGTCGACAGATACCTGCAGACCGGGCGGTTGGACGTCAACTACCTGTCCGGGTTGTCGGCCGATGCCGTGCCGGCGCTGGCCCGGTTGCCCGAGCCGATGCGCGGCTGCTCCCTGAGGCAGCTCGCCGCCGAGCTGCCCCGGGACGGGCTCTGGGCGACGAACCTCGGCCGGGAGCGGGCGCGGCCGGACCTCGAGGCGGTCCAGGGGGCCGCTGCTCTGATGGACTGCAGCAGCTATCTGCGCCGCTGGTGAGCGTGAACGCTTGACAATCGCGTACGGCGGGCGACACTGCCGGGGTGGCCAAGCAACTCCCTGATGTGGGGTCGGACGGTGCGGTTCCGCCGCCCCGGCGGTCCCGGATCGTGCTGGCCGAGATCACCAGGCAGGACACCCGCGCCGAGCGGACCCGCGCCGAACTGGCCGAGCAGACCCAGGTCGGCGAGGCGCTGGTCCGTGGCCTGGTCCGGGCCCAACTCGCACTGGCACTGCGGCTGTCCCTGGTGGTGGCCATCGGGTTGGGCGGGTTGCCCTGGCTGTTCGCGATCGCGCCCTCGCTGGGCCGGACCACTGTCGCCGGCGTCAACCTGCCGTGGCTGCTGCTCGGGGTGGCGTCGTTCCCGTTCCTGATCGCCGTGGGCTGGGCGTACGTGCGGTTGGCCGAGCGCAACGAGCAGGACTTCACCGACCTGGTGCAACGGCCGGAGCACTGAGGTGGGAAACGACTTCGTCGTCCCGGCCATCGTGGCGGTCACCCTGGTCACCGTCGGGATCGGTTTCTACGGGCTGCGGTTGGCCCGGACCACGTCGGACTTCCTGGTGGCGTCCCGGGCGGTCAGTCCGACGTGGAACGCCGCCGCCATCGGCGGGGAGTACCTGTCGGCGGCGAGCTTCCTCGGCATCGCGGGGCTGGTCCTCAAGTACGGCGTGGACGTGCTCTGGTACCCGGTCGGGTTCGCCGCCGGCTACCTGGCCCTGCTGCTCTTCGTGGCCGCGCCGCTGCGCCGTTCCGGGGCGTTCACCCTGCCGGACTTCTGTGAGCTGCGGCTGGGGTCGCGTCGACTCCGCATCCTGGCCACCGCCTTCGTGATCTTCATCGGTTGGCTGTACCTGGTGCCGCAACTCCAGGGCGCCGGCCTGACCCTGGCCACCGTGGCCGGCTCCCCGTACCCTCTCGGGGCCCTGCTGGTGGCGGCCGTGGTCACCGCGAACGTGGCGCTGGGCGGGATGCGCGCGATCACGTTCGTGCAGGCATTCCAGTACTGGCTCAAGCTGACGGCTCTCGCCGTACCGGTGATCTTCCTGGCCCTCCAGTGGCAGGCAGACGGCCGCCCGGCGGTGACCCCACCCGACGGGCCAACGTTCCGGGCCGCGACCACAGTCGTGGTCGAGCACCGCGCGACCCTCACCCTGCCCGACGGTGACATCCGGGAGGTACGCCCCGGCGACGAGCTGACCTTCGCGGCCGGTGACCCGGTGCCAGCCGTGTCCGGGGTGGCCACCGAAGCCAGCGAATGGCTGCTGCCCAGCGCCGCCGGTGACGACGACCGGGGCCTCTTCGCCACGTACTCGCTGATCCTGGCCACCTTCCTGGGCACCATGGGCCTGCCGCACGTGCTGGTGCGCTTCTACACGAACCCCGACGGCGCGGCGGCCCGCCGGACCACCCTTGTGGTGCTCGCGTTGGTCGGCGCGTTCTACCTCCTGCCCACCCTCTACGGGGTCCTCGGCCGGATCTACACGCCGCAACTGCTGATCAGTGGCCAGACCGACGCGGTGGTGGTGTTGCTACCCGAAGCCGCCCTGGGTGACGGGCTGACCGGGCGGATGCTCGCCGCGCTCGTCGCCGCGGGCGCGTTCGCGGCGTTTCTCTCCACCTCGTCCGGCCTGCTGACCAGCGTCGCCGGGGTGATCTCGACGGACGTGCTCGGTCGCGGCTCGGTACGCGGGTTCCGGCTGGCCACCGTCATCGCCGGTGGTGTGCCGGCGGTGCTGGCGCTGCACGTCTCCGGACTGGACGTGTCACAGGTCGTCGGGCTGGCCTTCGCGGTCGCCGCGTCGAGCTTCTGCCCCCTGCTGGTGCTGGGCATCTGGTGGCGCGGGCTCACCGACGTGGGCGCCACCGCAGGCGTGGTGGTCGGCGGCGGCGCGGCGATCGGCGCGGTGCTCGTCACAGTGCTCGGCCCGCCGCTGTCCGGCTGGCCCGCCACGCTCATCGCGCAGCCGGCCGCCTGGACGGTGCCGCTGGCCTTCACCGTGATGGTCGCCGTCTCGATGGCAACCCGCCGCCGAGCACCGGCCGACATCGCCGCCACCATGTTGCGCCTGCACACCCCGGAAGCCCTCCGCATGCAGTGATCACCAGGATCGCCGGGGGAAGGGGAGCCAGGACCGCGCCGATCTTGCACTTTCGGTCGTCGATACGAGCATGAAGACACCTTTTGCCGGGACAGAAATTGCAAGATCGCGGGACGGTGCGACTCCAGGATGATCGTTGGTCCGCCTGCCGCCGGAGGGCGTAACTGGCGGTCGACGGATAACGTCGGCGCATGACTGTTGAGCACCCCGCACTCGCACTGCGTGGCCTGGCCAAGCGGTTCGACGGCACGATCGCGGTGGCCGGCGTCGACCTGGACGTCCCCGCCGGCTCCTTCTACGGCCTGCTCGGCCCGAACGGCGCCGGTAAGACGACCACCCTGTCGATGGCGGTCGGGCTGTTGCGGCCGGACGCCGGCTCGGCCTGGGTGCTCGGGCACGACGTCTGGCAGGACCCGGTCACCGCCAAGCGGCTGCTCGGCGTGATGCCCGACGGGGTCCGGTTGTTCGACCGGCTGACCGGGGCGGAGCTGCTGGCGTACAACGGGTTGTTGCGGGGGATGGACCCGGCGGTGGTCGACCAGCGGGCCGCCGAGCTGCTGGACGTGCTGGCGCTCGGCGACGCCGGCCGGACGCTCGTGGTGGACTACTCGGCGGGCATGAAGAAGAAGATCGGCCTGGCCTGCGCGCTGCTGCACGGGCCTCGGGTGCTGGTGTTGGACGAGCCGTTCGAGGCGGTCGACCCGGTCTCCGCCGCGCTGATCCGGGACATCCTCACCCGGTACGCGGCCGGCGGCGGCACAGTGGTGTTCTCCAGTCACGTGATGGAGGTCGTCGAGCGGCTCTGCTCGCACGTGGCGATCCTCGCCCAGGGCGTCATCAAGCAGGTCGGGACCATCGACGAGGTCCGTGGGGGCCGCTCGTTGGAGCAGGTCTTCGTCGAGGTGGTCGGCGGGCGTACCGCGACCGGCGAGGAGCTGTCGTGGCTCTCCCAGTGACAGCGAACGCCACCCCGGCCGCGCCGGTACGGTCGGTCTCCGCGCGACACTTCGTACGGCTCAAGCTGCGGGTGATGGGCAACAACTTCCGGGGCCAGGGGTGGCGGATCGCCCTGTTCGTCGGCGGCGCGTTGCTCGGGCTCTGGTTCGCCGCCGCCGGGTTCTTCCTCTTCGCCGCGCCGGGCCTGAGCGGTGACGGCCGGTACGCGGTGCTGATCGCGGCGGCGGGCGGCGGGATGCTGGTGCTCGGGTGGCTGTTCCTGCCACTTGTCTTCTTCGGTGTGGACGAGACACTGGACCCGGCCCGGTTCGCGCTGCTGCCACTGCCCCGGCGCACGCTGGTGACCGGCTTGTTCGCGGCGGCCCTGATCAGCGTGCCGGTGCTGGCGGTGCTCGTCGCGTCGTCCGGGCTGGTGCTGACCGCCGGGTCGTTGGGTGGCTGGTCGGCGGGGTTGGTCGCCGTCGTGGGCGTACTCGCCGGGATTCTGCTCTGTGTGGCCGCCAGCCGGGCGCTGACAAGCGCCTTCGCCACCATGCTGCGGTCCCGACGGGTCCGCGACCTGGCGGCCGTGCTGCTGGCGGTGACCGCCGCGCTGCTCGGCCCGTTGCAGGTCTTCGGCCTCGCCGCGCTGCGCGAGGCGGACTGGACCGGGTTGACCGGCGTGGCGACCGTGATCGGTTGGACGCCGCTCGGCGCGCCGTGGACCGTCGGGATCGACGTGGCCCAGGGTCGGGTGTGGGCCGCACCGGTCAAGTTGCTCATCACGGTGGTGGCACTCGGTGCCCTGCTGGCCTGGTGGTCCCGGTCGATCGAGTCGGCGATGGTGGGTGCGGCGAGCGCCGGCAAGGCCCCGGTGCGGCGCGGGGTCGCCGGCGGTGCCGTCGCCCAACTGTTTCCCCGGATCGCCGGCTGGGCCGGACGGGACCGGTTCGGTGCCCTGGTCGCGAGGGAGGCCCGTTACTGGTGGCGGGACGCGCGCCGCCGGGCCAACCTGATCACGATCGCGGTGGTCGGCATCTTCATACCGGTGCTGATCAACGTGACGGGCGGAGACTTCACGTCCGAGGACGGCGCCGGGTTCACGTCGGCAGCCAGCGACAGCTCACCTGTCGTGGTCACCATCTCCATGGTCCTCGTGGGAGTGCTCGCCGCGGTCACCCTGGCCAACCAGTTCGGCTTCGACGGCAGCGCGTACGCGGCGAACGTCGTGGCCGGGGTGCCCGGCCAGGTCGAGCTGCGGGCCCGCATGACGGCCTTCTCGCTGTACGTGCTGCCGATGTTGGGCGTCGTCTCGGTGGTGCTGTCGTTCCTGCTCGGCAAGCCGCAGTGGATCGGTCTCACCATCGGCGGCCTGGTCGCCACCTACGGTGCCGGGCTGGCGGTGAACAGCCTCGTGTCGGTGCTCGGGGCGTACTCGCTGCCGGAGACGAGCAACCCGTTCGCCATGAACAGCGGCGCGGGCCTGGCGAAAGGGCTGCTCACCCTGCTGGCCATGTTCGCCTCGGTGGTCGCCGCGGTGCCGATGGTGGTGGCCGCCGCGCTGCTCGGTGACGCGTGGCTCTGGCTGGCCCTGCCGGTCGGCGCCGCCTACGGGCTGGGCGCGGCGCTGCTGGGCGCGTACCTGGCCGGGGACGTGCTGGACCGCCGCCAGCCGGAACTGCTGGCCACCGTCACGCCGCGCCGCTAGTGCCGTGACCACAAACGTTCGCGGGGTTGGTTAGGCGGCTTTCGTGGTCGGCTGTCCCCAGCGGTGTTGGCGTTCGCTGCGGATGCGTGC